>NZ_JBLZXR010000020.1:0-66968 GCF_050285345.1 Acinetobacter sp. | reverse complement strand
GGCCTATTTATTAACAAAGAATGTATGTATTGGCCTTCAAATACACCAAACACAAAATTAATCCCGCCAATTGTACCCGATAGAGGAGGCTTGTTGCTAGCTTATCGATATTGGTCTTTAGGATGATTTTTTAATCGTTTCAGTATTTAAATTAGGGTTGCTCCCTTAAAATTAGCACTGATCGTTTATTTGAATTAATTAATCGTTTTTTATTATTTTTTACACTTATACGGTTTTTTAAGAAAATTATGACTGATTAGTTTTACATCCAAACTCCTTATCTTAATTATCCAATGCAGTTTCTAAGCTGTACTTTTTACGCCCCAGCCATTCATTTACAGAATACCTCTCACATCAAAATCTGATGAATATCATTACGATTTCATCCACTATTTTCCTAAAAACAAACATCTTCGCTGATTACTTTTTCAGTTTCATGACACTCCACCTTCGGCAATCTTGTGACTTTTTTGCAACCCTTTGACATCACTTTTAAAGAGTGTGATATTTGTAATGAAAACGACTAAAAGCAAGCACAAAGGAGAGACAATAATGACTTTAGAATATACGCACAAACCTGATTATTACCTATCTGCGCAACTGGTGGTTCACCATATTCACACCTATTTAGAAAAGCACCCAGACGCACAAAATGCCATTTTCGATTTGCGTGATATCTATGAGTTGTTACGCCATGATTTAGCTTCTGCGACCACCAATTTAAATGGCATTATGAATATTGCGGATGAATATAAGCTTGAAACCTTAAATGGCGACCAAAAACTCATTAGCAATTATTCTGTCGATGCCAAAAACAATTCACTACTCATCGACTTTAATGCAGATGCACTTGCAGCATTAAAAAGTGGTAAACCTTTCATCGAACCGGATGCTTCAATTACTGAATAAGCGAGCACATACCGCATTGTTTATTCAGACATAAAAAAGCCATTTAGTATTGAATGGCTTTTTTATTTGAGCATCTAAGTTTATAAAAGCATTAACCATCAAGGTCGTTTTGCTCTCTCACATCTTTACGTTTTGACTTCTTAAATCGCTTTGCTGGCCACGTCATGGTAAAACGTGCTCCACCCAATTTTGGACTGGTATCAATCGAAATCGTACCACCAAACCAATAGGCAATTCGACTCACAATCGAAAGACCTAAACCATAACCACCCGATGCACGCGTACGGCTGTCATCCAAACGCGCAAAGGCATCAAAAATTCGCTTACGATCTTCTTCAGGAATACCCGGCCCATCATCTTCCACACTGATATAAGCTATCCCGGCTTCATCCAATCCACCACTAATCAATACCCGATCATCACAGTAGCGCACCGCATTGCCCACAAGGTTTTGCACCACACGATGCAGATAGCGTCGTTCTGTTTCGACAATAACACCGACGGGCGGCGCATCCAGTTCTAGGGTTTTTCCAGTTTTTAAGGCTTCAGTTTCGATCACCACCTGATCTAAAACTTCAAAGAGACTAACATCTTCAAACTCTAAAGATGGCATGCCCTGTTCCAGCTTGGCATAAGTCATGATCTCGTCAATCAAAGTATTCAGCGCTTCAATATCTTTGTCGATTTGATCCACCTGTTGCTGGCGGTAATCATAGTCATCTTCATCCGCCATCATTTCCACACCAAAGCGTATACGGGCTACCGGTGTACGCAGTTCATGCGATACTGCGCGCATCAATTCACGCTGTGCTTCAATCAAACGTTCAATATGATCCGACATCGAGTTATAGCTCGATGCCAAGGTACCAAATTCATCGGTACTTTCAACCGGCAAACGGACAGATAAGTCCCCACCTTTCATTTTATTCAACGCATAGTTGACCGCACGCAATTTACGTTGCATCGGCACCAACAAACCATATACACCAAGGCTTAAGACAAATAAGCTGAGCAAGGTAATCCCCGCCGCCAACTGGAATGGCATCCAATTAAACAGCGGCACAGGCCCCATGACTAAAACTTCAGAAGTTGAGCTTGGAATCGGTGAGACAATGGAAATTGTGGTACCACGCTCAGTTGCACTATCGCGATATAGAATAATGCTGTGATCAAGCCTTAAACGACCGATCTGCTCAGAGTCAAGCGGTAAATTTTGTACACTTTGAATTGAGATCGGATAAGAGAAATGGTGTTGAATCTTTTCGAGGTACTGTTTTTCCTGACCCGGGTAATAGACCAAATAATCCAGAATAAAAACCGGTAACGCCTTCATTTGACGTTCAGTGATATTCTCTGCCTTGATATAAAGCAGATGTTCTGGGTCTTCTTTTAAGCCAATAATAATATAAGCTGCCGAAGTCTGTGCATCCCAACGTACCACAGCTTTACGCTCTTCAATACGATTGGATTCTGCACGGGTTAAATCAACCTGATTGGCTTTGACATAATAGATCGGCAACTCAAGTAGATCCGATGCATCCGACACCCAATCTGACTTTTGTTGTTCGTTGGGCTGACGTGCAATCCCCTCACTAATAATGAAGGCAAGCCCATCGGTCAGTGACTCACGATATTCTTGCGCGCGTTGGTAGTTAATAATCTGTACCAATAAATAGCCAAATGTTGCCACCAAAAAAACCAAGATCAGTAGCCCGGCATAGACGCGCAAAAATATACTGTGTTTCAACACGTAAGAAGTGTCCTACATTACCAAACGAAGGTACGGCATTTTACATTAAATGCCGTTAGTTTCTTTTACAAATAAATAACCTTTACTACGTACCGTTTTAATACGTTTTGGATTTTCAGGATCATCACCAATTTTTGGACGAATACGTGAAATACGTACATCAATTGAGCGGTCCTGACCATCGTATTCAATCCCACGTAGACGCTCAAAAATATCCTCACGAGAAAGGATGCGACCTGCATTCGACGCCAATAACCATAAAAGGTCATATTCTGCACTGGTGAAATCCACCAATTCATTATTTAGCGTTACAGAGCGACCACCATTGTCGATAACGAGATCATCAAATTCAATGCGTTGTGCCACTTCATCTTCTGGCACTTTATCTGTACGGCGCAATAAAGCACGAATACGTGCGAGCAATACGCGAGGTTGTACAGGTTTCGCCACATAGTCATCCGCACCCATTTCCAGACCCAATACTTGGTCCATGTCTTCGGTACGCGCAGTCAACATTAGAATCGGTTGATGGTAGTGTGGACGAACTTCACGGCAAATGGTCAAGCCATCTGCACCCGGCAGCATGACATCTAATAGAACCATGTCGGGTTGTTCTGCAATAATACGACGAATCGCACGATTACCGTCTGGCTCTACGCCGACTTCAAGTCCGTTACGGATTAAATATTCTTGAGTTAAACGTGCAAGACGTTCATCGTCCTCAACAATTAAAATTTTAGGTAACTTTTCTTCTTGGCTCATTGACTGCCCCTTATTTGATTGGGCGTATCCTATTTGAAATCCGATAGATACGCTTAAACATAATTTGCAATATACACACGTTTACATTGTAAACAAGATGGCATTCACGAAACTGATACATCAATATCGTATTTTGTAATAAATTTTAGCCTGTCATATTTCTGTGCATTTGTTCACTAATTATTTCCGTGCGGCATTGCTCATTTTATCCACAAAATAAAGTTTGGATACATTTCAACCGGACAAAAACTGACTGCTTAAGTCACAAGATTTTATACTTTATCGAGTTATCCACAATGTTATCTATAAGCACTCTATTTCGACTTTGCTATGCTATGCCCTTGTCAGATAAGGCATATATAACAAAGATAAAAAATAAGGATTTTTTTACAATGGATGATGCCGAAATTGATCGAAACTTTTAACTAAATGTCAATATTGATCTACCCTGATTTTTCCCGTATCTTGTGTCCAATTAATTTTTAAACCACTAGGTCTTGTGTTTAAGCCCTCAAACACTGTGGCATGTTTTTTGCCCAGTTCAAACGGTCCTAACATAAAAATAGATGAAAAATGGAGCTATGCCAGCATGAGCGTAACGAATTCAACCCCTGGTCAAATTCAGGTGATTAAACGCACCGGTGATGTTGCACCTTTTGATGCAGAAAAAATCTCTGTTGCAATTGGTAAAGCATTTTTGGCAGTTGAAGGCCAGCAAAGTGCTGACTCTAGCCGTATTCATGACCGTATCTCTCAATTGACTGAGATGGTATTGAATACTTTTAACCGTCGTTTACCGTCTGGCGGAACCATTCACATTGAAGAAATTCAAGATCAGGTCGAACTTGCGCTAATGCGTACTGGCGAACAAAAAGTTGCACGTTCATATGTAATTTACCGTGAACAACGTGCTGAAGCGCGTAAGCAAGCAGGTGCAAACCACCACCCAACATTACAAGTAACAGGTGCTAACGGTCAGCTTAAGCCACTTGATCTTGGTGCACTTGAAGCAAACATTGCCAAAGCTGCTGAAGGTTTAGAAGGCATCGAGGTTCAAGCGATCATCGATGAGACCGTTAAAAACTTGTATAACGGCGTAAAAGAGTCTGACATCTCAACAACAATGATGATGGCGACCCGTACCCGTATTGAACAAGAACCTAACTATACTTATGTGACTGCACGTTTACTTCGTGACAATCTGGTTGCTACCGGTTTAGAGTTCTTAGGCTTGCCTACAGACACCAACGAAGGTGACGCTTTAGAAACTTTCTTGAAGAAAGGTATCGAGCTCGATCTTCTTTCTCCAGAACTGCTTAACTTTGACCTTGCAAAATTGGCGGCTGCGATTCAACCTGAACGCTCGAACCAATTTACTTACTTAGGTCTACAAACCTTATTTGACCGTTACTTCATCCACTCAGATGGCGTACGTTTCGAATTACCACAATTATTCTTCATGCGCGTTTCAATGGGTCTTTCATTGAACGAAGAAAACCGTGAAGAACGTGCAATCGAATTCTATAACTTATTGTCTAGCTTCGATTACATGGCATCTACGCCTACTCTATTTAACTCAGGGACTTTACGTCCGCAGTTATCTAGCTGTTACTTAACCACGATTGCCGATGACCTATACAACATTTATGGTGCAATGCGTGATAACGCAATGTTGTCTAAATGGGCAGGTGGTTTAGGTAATGACTGGACACCAGTTCGTGCCTTGAACTCATACATCAAAGGAACGAATGGTAAGTCGCAAGGTGTTGTACCGTTCCTGAAAGTTGCTAACGATACGGCTGTAGCAGTCAACCAAGGTGGTAAGCGTAAAGGTGCAGTGTGTGCATACCTCGAAACTTGGCACTTGGATATTGAAGAATTCTTAGAGCTTCGTAAGAACACTGGTGATGACCGTCGTCGTACCCATGACATGAACACAGCGAACTGGGTTCCTGATTTGTTCATGCAACGTGTATTTGAAGATGCAGAATGGACACTGTTCACCCCTTCTGAAACGCCAGATCTTCACGATTTAACTGGTGCAGAATTTGCTGAACGCTATGCTTACTACGAAGGCATCGCAAAAGAAACCAACATGCTACATAAGAAAGTCCGTGCGAAAGACTTATGGCGCAAAATGTTGTCAATGTTGTTTGAAACTGGTCACCCGTGGATCACATTCAAAGACGTATGTAACTTACGTTCACCACAACAACACGTTGGTGTAGTTCACTCTTCTAACTTGTGTACAGAAATTACGCTGAACACTAATGAAGATGAAATCGCAGTATGTAACTTAGGTTCAATTAACCTTGTGCAACACGTTCAAGGTGGTGTGTTAGATCGCGAAAAATTGGCACGTACTGTGAAAACAGCGGTTCGTATGCTTGATAACGTGATTGACATCAACTACTACGCGGTTCCTCAAGCACGTAACTCGAACTTGAAACACCGTCCAGTGGGTATGGGTATCATGGGCTTCCAAGATGCGTTATACGAAATGAAATTGGCTTACGGTTCTGAAGCTGCAGTTGAATTTGCTGACGAATCAATGGAAGTGATCAGCTACTACGCGATTTCAACTTCAAGCGATTTGGCAGTGGAACGTGGTACGTATGAAACCTTTAAGGGTTCATTGTGGGATCAAGGCATCTTACCAATCGACTCTTTAGACATCGTACAAAAAGCACGTCCAGACCGTATGTTTGAAGTTGACCGTACAATGCGTTTGGACTGGGATACTTTACGTACTAAAGTTCAAAAAGACGGTATGCGTAACTCTAACGTGATGGCGATTGCTCCAACTGCAACTATTTCGAACATTTGTGGCGTATCTCAATCGATTGAACCAACTTTCCAAAACTTGTATGTGAAATCTAACCTTTCTGGTGAATTCACAGTGATCAACCCGTACCTAGTACGTGCGTTAAAAGATCGCGGTCTTTGGGACTCTGTGATGGTCAATGACCTGAAACACTTTGAAGGTTCAGTGCAAAAAATTACACGTATTCCTGAAGAGCTGAAAGCAATCTTCGCGACTGCGTTCGAAGTTGAACCACGTTGGATTGTGGATGCTGCATCACGTCGTCAAAAATGGATCGATCAAGCACAGTCACTTAACCTTTACATCTCTGGTGCAAATGGTAAGAAACTGGACATGACCTACAAAATGGCCTGGTTACGTGGTCTAAAAACCACTTACTACCTACGTGCATTGGGTGCGACTTCTGCTGAAAAATCAACCATTAATACGGGTGCATTGAACGCAGTTAAACCTGCAACTGTTGCTGCGGCTCCTGTTGCAGCCGTAGCTCAAGAAGCGAAACCTGTCGTTTCTGCGGAAGAAGAAGGTTTTGCGAATGCAGCGCCAGTGCCACAAGCATGTTCAATTGACAACCCAGATTGTGAAGCTTGTCAGTAAGCTGACAGGTTTCAAATCCCCCTAAATCCCTCTTCTTCAAAGGGGGACTTCCAAACTTTCAAAAGTTGGAGTCCCCTCCTTTTCTAAAGCAGGAGGGTTAGGGAGGATTAATGAATTAAAAAATAATAGAGGGAATCTCCCATGCTCCATATGACACATAACTATTTGTTAGGTCTGATTGCCTTGGTAGTTTCCTTTATCATTTGTTTGTACATGCCCCTTGCCTACGCTTGGGTCAAGATTCGCGAACAGCAGCGTAATCAAAATAAGTAGTGGGGAGATTTGCTCTATCGAACAAGATTAGAGCAGTGATCGACAAAACTTAATTTTGCTTACACAGAATGAGCGTATAGTAGGACATCTCAGCGTGACTGGATGTCTATAAAAGATATAAAGCAACGAAGAGAGAATTGTTATGTCTATCCTAAGTTGGGACGATTTCGAAGATGATGAACCGAAACAAGTTGCACAAGCTGACCAGCCTGCGCCCGTCGAACCGAAGAAAACGACTGATTCGCAAGTGGTATCTAATGCACAGCACTCATCGCCGAATTTGGCAGCTGCACAACCCGCTCGAACCAATACAAATCGACCAACAGATTCAACCGATCCGTTGGCAAGAGCATCTAACGCTCTAGAAACGTTAGATGTTGCTCCGGGCTTAGAAGAGCTTGAAATGGGTGCTCAGCGTGTACAAGTTGATGATAAAGCGATGATCAACTGCCGTGCTGACTTGAACCAATTGGTTCCATTTAAATACGAATGGGCTTGGCAAAAATATCTAGACGGTTGTGCTAACCACTGGATGCCACAAGAAGTCAACATGAACCATGACATCGCGCTTTGGAAGTCTGAAAATGGCTTAACCGAAGACGAACGTACCATTGTAATGCGCTCATTGGGCTTTTTCTCTACTGCCGATTCATTGGTTGCCAACAACTTGGTCTTGGCGATTTATCGTCATATTACCAACCCTGAATGCCGTCAGTACATTTTACGTCAAGCATTTGAAGAAGCGATTCACACCCATGCGTACCAATACTGTATCGAATCTTTAGGTATGGATGAAGGCGAAGTCTTCAACATGTACCGCGAAGTTCCATCAGTTGCACGTAAAGCGGCTTGGGGGCTGAAATATACACAGTCTTTAAGTGATCCTACGTTCAAAACAGGTACACCTGAAAACGACCAAATTTTGCTTCGCAACCTGATCGCGTTCTACTGCGTACTTGAAGGGATTTTCTTCTACTGTGGTTTCAGTCAAATCTTGTCAATGGGTCGTCGTAATAAGATGAATGGTGTTGCTGAGCAATTCCAATACATCCTACGTGATGAATCTATGCACTTAAACTTTGGTATCGATATGATTAACCAAATCAAGATCGAGAACCCAGGTTTATGGACTGCCGAATTCCAACAAGAAATCATTGATATGATTCTTGAAGGTACGATGCTTGAAATCGAATATGCTCGTGACACTATGCCACGCGGTGTGTTGGGTATGAACGCAGCAATGATGGAAGAATATTTGAAATTCATCTGTAACCGTCGTTTAAGCCAATTGGGCTTACCTGAACAGTTTGCTGGTGTGAACAACCCATTCCAGTGGATGTCAGAAATGATGGACTTACGTAAAGAGAAGAACTTCTTCGAAACTCGCGTAACTGACTACCAAACTGGTGGTGCATTGAGCTGGTAAGAAATTACTTCAGTAAAAAAGCGGGACAAACTAAAATGTTCCGCTTTTTTATATAGAAATACATTAACTTATGAATATCCTTTAGTATAATTTTAATACTATTCTGTTAATATAAAACAGTTAAAAAATACATCAACTTTATAAAAACCACATATAACAGAGGTAAAAATGAAAGGCCAGATTTTAGATTACTCAATTCAAACCAACTCAGGTATTATCACTGCCGATGATCAAAACCGTTATGAGTTTACTGGTGCAGAATGGCGTGGGCAAAAACCGCCTGCGCGTGGTGACAAAGTTGATTTCTCCATTAATGAAGATGGACAAGCTACTGAGGTTTATGTTGCACTAAGTACTGCAACCCCTATACAAAACCTCTCACAACAACTAGATAAAATCTCAAATCAAGACCAAGCAGAATCACAATTTAATATGATTGATTGGTTTGTAAAATGTCTAAAAAATTATGCAAACTTTACTGGTCGTGCGCGTCGTAAAGAATACTGGTTTTTCACCTTGACCTATCTGATTACAATGATTATTACGATCATTATCGATTCAATACTTGGAACCAATGGAATCTTTACAGGTATTTTCATCTTGGCCATGATTGTTCCTTCACTTTCTGTTGCAATCCGTCGTTTACATGACATTAATAGATCTGGTTGGTATTGGCTAATTCAAATAATTCCACTTGTTGGACCTATTCTTTTTTTAATCTGGCTGACGACAGAAACCAAACCTGAAGTAAATCAGTGGGGACAACCTGCAAAATAACTGAAAGATAGTGGCTACTTCTCAGGTAGCCAGCTAATCAACAGCACATCAACTCGGGAAAAATATGAAAGGACAAATTCTAGATTTTTCGATTCAAACTAATACAGGGGTGATTAGTGCTGAAGATGAAAAGCACTATCAATTTACTGGTCATGAATGGCGAGGTCAAAGACCACCTGCACGCGGCGATCAAGTTGACTTTGCTCTAGATGAAACTGGGCAGGCGGTACAAGTATATATCGCATTGCAACAACAGAGCTTTGTAAGCAATACACGAGCGAACTACAATGAAGAAGAGGAAAACTATGACTTCTTTGCGTGGTCATTCAAACCGCTTAAAAATTTTGCTGAGTTTGAAGGACGTGCTCGACGTAAAGAGTTCTGGTTCTTTTGGCTATTTTGTATATTGATCAGCATACTGGCATCAGTTTGCGACTTAATCATTGGCAGTGAACCTTGGTTAGAAAATATTTCTAGCATTATTTTACTTATTCCAAGTTTAGCTGTTGGTGCGCGCCGACTGCATGATACAGGACGTTCAGGTTGGTGGCAGCTTTTAATCTTTACAATTATTGGCATCATTCCACTTATTATTTGGTGGGCAACAGATACCAAAGCCGAAAATAATCAATGGGGACTACCTGCTCGAGACTTACAACAATAAAAAAGGCGCAAAAAGCGCCTTTTCTTTTGCCTCAATACCATTAGCCATATTTACGAGCAAAGTCTTCATCAGAAGTACATAAGTAAATAATGAATTCAATAAATGCCACGATTGAAGGAATAAAGGTCCAACAAAATAACAGGTAGACAATACCCCACCCTATACGACCTAAATAGAACTTATGAATACCAAAACCACCAAGGAAAAATGCCAAAATTGCAGCCACAATACGATTCTTTTGACCATATTGATTACCTAAAGCCGAAGGCACTGATATCAAGTAAATATTCGATGCTTGACCTATTCCTTTAATTTCAAAATCGACAAACTGTCCACGTGCAGGTGCATTCTGTCCTTTCCAATCACCACCAGAAAATTGGTAACGATTTTGATCATCCCCACTGATCACCCCTGTATTTGTTTGTACAGAAAAATCTAATATTTGCCCTTTCATCCTACCCTCTTTCTTTAATACTTTTATATTTTTACATATCGTTGCGGTATGAATATACGCAACGAAATATTCGACAAATCATACCATTAACTTATTGTGCTAAATAGCATTTAGAAAATATCAACCGCAGCGCATACACCACAGCCATCGCAAAAATCGCATAACCCGCAGGCGCTATGACCAATGGAATACACAGCACAATCACCACAGTCAGCGGATAGAGTAATTTTTTTAATTCACGCTGATGATGCAGTTCATGGAGGAGATATAAACTGGCACACAAAGTTCAGCAATGACCAACAAAATAAACAGATAAATACTGAAATGAATCGGTGTGAAATGAAACAATAGCCAGCCACTTTGCACAAGAATAATGCCAAAGGCGTAACCCAGTGCAGTTGCCCTTCTCGCAAGATCATTTTTGGCGACCCGAAACCATTGGGTGACCAAACCTAAACGCATGATGGCATAACCAATGATAATCACATCAAAGTCTTGCTGCTGAAATGCGCTTGGAATGCCCGCCGTGATCACCAATGAGCCAATAATCTGTACAAAGGTCAACACTCGATACAGTGCATCATCATTATCATAGGCCGAAGCAAACCAGCTAAAATTCATCCATGCCCACCACAAGGCAAAAAACACCATGCCATATAGAGTTAGGCCTTGGGCAATATGATTCTGAATCAAAGCGTGATGTAATTGCTGCCCTGCTGTCGCAATGGCAATCACAAAAATCAAGTCAAATAAAAGCTCTAAAGAAGTGGCAACGCGGTGCTTTTCATGAGGATCACGAGGCAACAGTGGTTTGAGCCATTCACGAGGGAATAAAAATGAACTTGGCATGCTCAATCAGCTTTATTGTTTTATTTCATCGATTTTTTCAAATCTATATCTCGGTGACAAGCAGGCTTACAAAATTATTAGATGAAAATCAGTGATCAACCGATGTAACTTTACCCATGACGATCAAATCATCGCTCAAACAGATCTCTCTGTTTCATTAATGGATTTGGGAAATTTCGCTCACATTTTCAATATGGCTGAACAGAATTTCGATCAACCTATTCAGGAAATAAATTTGCAATACACTTGGGGCACGACTGTACCCCGTCATGCTATGCAGTATTTACGAAGATGCTACTTTGGGTCGTTGAAAGCTTTCGATGCAGGCAATTAAATCAGGAAATGCTGCAATTTTTTGTGCAGGAGCTGCATGTTTCAATTCTTCAACACTGCCATAACCATAACTGACAGCAACCCCCTGAATACCATGACGACGTGCACCCAAGATGTCATATTCACGGTCACCGACCATCACACATTCGTCTGCACTTAGCTGCTCTTGTTGCAAGATATATTCAATCAAGTCGCCTTTATTGGTGCGCTCGCCATTCAGCTCACTGCCATAAATCACGGTAAAATACTGCGCCAAGTCAAAATGTTCTAAAATTTGACGTGCATACACAGTTGGTTTTGCTGTCGCGACAAACAGTTTAAAACCCAATTGTTGTAATTGTTCTAAAGTCTCTGCCACTCCCGCATAGACTTTATTTTCAAATAACCCCGTCACCGCAAAACGTTCACGATAGCCCATTACCGCTTGCTCAGCCAAAACATCATGCGCATCCACATTTAAAATTTTCGCCAACGATGCTTTTAGTGGTGGGCCAATAATCCAGTCAATATTGATATCTTCTGAAATGGGATGACCAACTTTTGCCAAGCCATAACGTGCCGAAGTGGTAATCCCTACTTTCGGGTCGGTTAATGTGCCATCAAGGTCGATCAATATATTCTTAATCACAGACTGCCCCTTATCCATTCACTTCGGCAAAAATGCTATCGAGTGTTCGTTAAAAGTTGCCTATACTATCGCAAATTCTGTGTAATAAGGACATCATTGTGCGCCCGACTGTACTTTGCTTTTCTGGTCTCGACCCATCAGGTGGTGCGGGGATTCAAGCCGATATTGAAGCCATTGGTCAAAGTGGTGCGCATGCCGCCATTGCTTGCACAGCGCTGACCATTCAGAACTCGCAGCAAGTCTTTGGTTTTAGCGCAACTTCACGTAAAGTGCTACTCGCCCAAGCTCATGCAGTGGTCGGTGATTTACCAATTCGCTGTGTCAAATCGGGTATGTTGGGTACGATAGAAAATATTGCAGCATTGGCTGAGTTTTTAGAGGAACACCCTGAATATGCCTATGTGCTTGATCCTGTATTAGTTGCAAATAGTGGCGGTTCTTTGGGAGATCAAGCCACCTTAGTTAAAGCCTTTACTCAATTGATTCCCTTGGCAACCGTGTTAACCCCAAACACCGTTGAGCTTCGTGCGCTCGCTGGCGAAGATGATCTTGAAAAAGCCACCGCAAAACTTTTTGAAATGGGTGCACAAGCAGTTTTAGTCAAAGGCGGTCATGAAGATACACCCGACTATATTCAAAATGCACTCTACGTGAAGGGTGAGTTGGTTTCCAAGAGTCGCTGCCCACGCTTGGCTGGTGAATATCATGGTTCAGGTTGTTCTTTAGCCAGCTTTATTGCTGGTCGTTTAGCCTTGGGCGAAGAGTTAAAAACTGCTGTACATCATGCAGAAGCTTGGTTATTTGGTGTGTTAAAAGTTGCCGACTCCCCTGTGGAAGGCGGACAAAAAATTCCAAAACGTTTCTAAAGCGCTTAAGATCCTTAAATAAAAAGCCCTGATCCTCATCAGGGCTTTTTATCGTTGTCGTTGTATTAAATATTTAAATTTAAGACTCAGGTTGCACCCGATACAGCAAAGTCGGCAAATCCCAAGCACCACCTGCGAAACCTTTGCATAAAATCGTTTGTGCTTTATAGGTTTTGATAAAACCTTTTCCGTTCCACGCCCATTCCTCAACACTTAAGCAATCCCCAATACCGCGACCGCGTTGGTTTGAGAAAATCTGTCCTTCACTAAAACTACTGCCAGTAAAGGTTACAGTTTGTTTGATCTGTTTTAAACTTCGATCCATAACCCAATAGCCATGGCCCTCATTATATGCCCCACGCCAACACGGCACTTCGACCAGCACATTCTGGCGATTTAAGGGAAACACAATGACACGATCGTCGGCTAAAAAGTTTCCATCAAATAGTTGTGGGCAGTCTTCAGTTTTGGTTTGCTTTTTAAGCTGAGAGAATAATTGCTGAGTTGTCGGTGACTGAATTGCATGCCGATTTTGCATACCCTTGATGTAATTTTTAATATTCATCTTTGGGATAGTTTTTGCTTTCAAGACTTGATCAGATGAAGCGGTGGTTTTCCTGACCAATGCGGAATCGGTGTCTATACGTTTTTGAAAATCATCCATCCTTAACAATATCGCACTCGCACCCTGAACTGAAAGTTTCCATTGTTTATTTTTTAACGTCCAGATAATCGGCTGCGTCCCTTGCAATGCCTGAATCAATTTTTGTGTTTGCAGGTGACTTAACTGTCCTTCAGCCGTTTTTGGATCAATTTTAACCATGCCCTGATTTTGCCCTGCAATCAGCAATTGCAGTTGTGTTAATTCAGCACCATCACCCTCATGATCAACTTTGACCCGTGCATTGACCTGTGTCTCTGCACCTGCGGCACGTTGTAACAACACTGAAATCGCATGATGGGCTTCATCTGACTGATAGCCCGCAGCTCGACAGGTTCCGGTATTATCACAAGCAATTTCCCAGTCTTTATGGGCAAAGTAGTTACCCTGAATCTGAGCATGGCTCGAAATACTCGAAGAAACAGCAGTAAGGCCGAATAAGATCTGCCAGATGACTTGCTTATTTTTCACGTCCTTGGCCCTTAAACATGATCTTTACTCCATCTTAAATCTGTTGAACAGGAAACTCCAACCTCAAATGGTCCATCTATTTTTATGCTAAAAAACCATCAGGTTGATAGATTTTTTTTCATTTCTTAAATTTACTATTTTCAACATTGCTGGCTTGTATTACATGCATAGCCAGTGTTTTTTATCAATTGCCAGTTCTTTTTATCAACTGAGACATCAGCAAGAAAATGTCAGCGGCTTACTACGATGAGTTACCACATCAACAGGGACAGAAATGTGTTGATGCACAATTTTCCATTGTGATTGGATTTTACGTAATGCAATCGTTGTACGACACCATGTGATGCTTGGCGTTGCAATTCCATTCAGATTATCAATCTTTGAATAACAGTGCACAAAGGCCAAGGTTGAATCAGCATGTATGACCAAATCACGGCGATACACTTTTAACCCTTCCCGAAAATAATTCTGATAACGTTCCCACATTTTTTGATAGGCCATCAAGCTTTGCATTTCACAACTGACATCAAAAAAACACACATCAGCTGCACAAAGTTCAGCAATATTTTGAATATTTAACTGACAAATCACCTCATCCCAACGTGCTAAAAACTGTTGTATTTCTTCCCCTGCTTGCTGATCCCCAAAAATCTTGATTTTGCTCTGCATCTTTGCCACCTTTTCAAGCACCTATATCATTCAAAAATATTTCATCCCGACACAGAACTCTTCCCCCATACGTTGCAAATGCCAATCCACACCGTGCCAACTGTCTTATTGGTCTCTTTAGTTGTGTCATTTTTAGTTGGCTAAATCTTTAACTGGTTAAGTCTTTAATTTGCGTACTCGACCCATTACTTTTCACCGACTCAATACCTTTGTCGCGCGATTGCTCAGAGCCATAAAATTGGCTGATTCCAATAATCTGATGATTGGCCGCTTTCAAATTAAAATATGGCTTGCCATTTTTGGCCGTCAACCGTTCAAAACGACGATCATCCACACTATTTTTTTGCACAGATTCAATTCCATTCTGTGCAGAGGCTTTGGCCTTATAAAGCTCACTGGTTAAAATAATTTCGCCATTTCCCGCTTTTAGCACAAAACGGTATTGCTGATCATTTGATTGACTCATTTCGTACCAACCTGCCATGCGTATCCCCTTATTAATCGTTGTTTTTAGCTCTTATTTTTCATCAGGATTTATTGTTTAAAAATCATCCCGATTGCTCGAATATAAATGAACCACGTCACATTTTTCAATAGCATTTTTAATCACGACACAAAATTACAAGTAAAATAATTAAGAAATTATTTTGAATAAAACAAATAAAATGCTGTCAACAAAAAAACCGGACGGTGCTGGTTGTTTATCTTAATTTCAATTCACTGTGGTTATTGCACAGACATATCTACATCATTATGGTTTTTTGTGCTCACGAACACCTTAGAATAGGTTTGCTTGTTCATTTCTTGTATTTCAACACACAGCTGTAAATCTACAGTACTTTTTACATATTGCTGTAATACTTGCAGTAAAACTGTGGAGATCTGTTTTTGAACTTCAATACTGCGTCCGGTCAGCAATGAAACTTTCGTATGCACATAGGCTTGGGTTGATTGATCATCCAAACCAACCACAAACTCATGTTGTATAACTGCTCGGCTTTTAATGTCATGGATGGAGTTTATATATCCCGTTGCAAATAAAGCACTGTTCAACGCTTTAAGTAATGGTCGTGCTTGAATTTCAAGATTATCTGAATATTCCACATGAATATGAGGCATGGTTAAAAGACCATTTGAAAAAGTATTTTTATATTATGCCTTGAGCAAGCAAAAGACTCTATTTTACCTTAAAGCTTCTTCTTATTTTTAAATCGACTTAAACTAAAATTGACCTAGCCTCAAAATAAACTCAATCTAAAAACCTACCTAAACCAAGCAGCGCCGTGTTTAGGTAGATCTCAATCATTGCATTAAAAAAGTCTAATTCAGATTAAACTTTTTTCACATATTCAGATTTTAATTTCATAGCACCAACGCCATCGATTTTACAATCAATATCATGTCCATCAGCGGCATCAAGCAAAAGTCGAATATTTTTCACTTTGGTTCCAACCTTCACGACTGAAGATGAACCTTTAATTTTCAAATCCTTAACCACAGTTACGGTATCGCCATCGGCCAATACATTGCCATGGGCATCCTTAATCACAACCTGTTCTTCTGCCGCGAGTTCACCCTCACGCCATTCATGTGAACATTCAGGACAAATCAGTAAATCACCATCGTTATAAGTATATTCTGAGTTACATTGGGGACAATTTGGTAAAGACATAAAAGACCTCAAAAAAATAAATGGCGCATAAATGCCATAAAGATCCTAATATAACATTGATCCTGATGTTATGAGCTGAAAACCTTATTTTAAATAAGGTTTTTACTATTTAGCGTTAACAATATTCAAAATGTAGGGATGATAACAAATCTTAAAGTTTTACTTTTTCTCACTTAAGACAGCTTTCAAGATATGCGCATGATTTTGCTTCATATTTTTTGCTGCTGTGAGCAAGGTTAATTCTTCATCTTGTGCTAACTGACGTAATTCCTCCAAACCATCCTGATGCGTTTTTAACTCTTGTAAATAGCGTCGCTTAAACTCAGTCCAACGCTCATCCATCGCTGCATCTTGATGATACCAACGGCGCAGCTCAGTGGATGGCGTGAGCTCTTTTGGCCACAGGTCTAAATGCGCCGAAGCCTTACTCACACCGCGTGGCCATAAGCGATCAACTAGAACACGAGTACCATCGCTACTTGTTATATCGTCATAAATTCTTTTAATTTGAATAGACATCTTTTATTGTCCTCCATCACAGGGCTTATTATCAATTTCTATTCATCCGGAATATCTGGATTGACTAAAAAAGACAATAATTGCAAAGACTCTTGCCAACCTAAATAGCAGGCATCGACAGGAATCACACTGGGTAATCCAGCTTGAACAATCGTGACTTCAGTTCCAACTGAAACTTCTTTCAATTCAACTGTGACTTCAATTTCACCAGCCAGTTCTGGTACATCAAACTGATCGGTATAGCGTAGTAATTTATTCTCAACCACTTCATGATAATCCCCATGAAATGAATGCTGCATACCTGTGGAAAAATTTTTAAATGACATACGATATGAACCGCCTGAACGAACATCTGAATGTTCAACATGGGCGGTAAAACCATGGGGCGCCATCCATTTGACTAAGGCATCGGGCTCGACAAATGCCCGAAATACCCGTTCTGGTGGCGCGCTAAAAACGCGATGCAAGCGAACTGTATTGCTCATTAGATTTATTCCTTTTTAATTGTTTTGGAATATGAAATACATCGTTGAGCCGCTTATAGCGAACTCCTTCACTAAACAGATAACTTAAACACACAATGATTAAATAATAGCCAAATTTGGAAATAAATCCTATTTCAGCATGATTAAAGCCTGTTTAAATTTGTGTACTACCGAATATTCTATTTTTATGATTATCAAATATTTATAAATTGAAAGCCGATCAAGGAAATACAACCCAACGGCATAAAGTGTAATTTGTACCGACCTTAAAAATAAACCCAGTATCACAACTGGGTTTATTTTTAAGGTATGAATTAAGTCATTCAAAGCATTAGCTTAATTGTTCTTCATCATCCAAATCATCATCTTCATAGATATAGGCCATGCAACCCCAACCATCATATTCACCAGAATGTTGTTCGGCAATTTTGATAAACCATTGCTCTAAATCAACAACGTCTTCATAGTCCGGTTCCATATAGACATAAATGGTAATAATCCATTCCACACGGTCGGATTCTTCATCTTGGAACAGTGAAATTTTTTGCTCTTCTTTCAATAAATATAAAGCACATTGTTCTGCAAGCTCTTGAGTCGAAAATGCAATTGAATATTCAATTTCATGCGGTACAGTTAGATCGTCTCCGTCTTCCTGCATTTGCCAAAGCACATTACCGTTATCATCATCGGGAAACTGTTTAAAATCACGCGACATGCTGCTTTCCTTATGGTTCATCAATTTTATTCTGTTTGGATAGATTAACGGATAATTGTGGCAATTTGCAGCATTAAAATGAATTTTTCAGCATAAAAAGACCATTGAATGCATGGCCCTTTTTACTTCAAGTATCATTGTTTAGACTGCAGTCCTCATGACACTGCTGTTTTGTTTTAATTGTAGCAAGATCGCCGCCATTTTTAGTTCTTCCAAACGTAAATCGCGATAGCTTTCAAAAAGTTGAGCCTGACTAAAATGTGCCCCATGCATATTCAGCAAAATAAAGTCATCTTTTAAAGCTTGGATCAATTCGCCCAAGTTATCTAAGGTCAATTGAGCCAAATATAAATCTGCACGACTATTAAAAACCAAGGTAAACAACTGGATTGAGGCACGACGACGGTCTTCATCAACATAATTACAGGTAGCTGTTGCCTGTTGCTCAATAACATCAATCATTTTGCAACGGATCGCCAACAAACTTTGTGCCGCAGCATGCTCATCAAAACCCTCAATCAATTGATCCAGCAAACTTGGGATAGACAAAAAGAATTTGTCTTTATAACCTTGAATTTTATGCTGTAAGGCTTGAGAAGTTTGTTCGAGTTGATGTTGACCGATCACTTGGTTATACAGCCCTTTTAATTCTGTGCGTGCATTTTCCTGAGTCTGCTGTTCTACCTGTTGTTGAAAGTGCTGTAAATACTGACGAACTTGTGCAATCTGAGCCTTCAAATCTTGCAACATGATATCTGCATTAATTTTAGTCACTTCAAGCAAGCCATTGGCCTGTAAAGTACGATGCTCAACATATTGTTCAATATCGACAATATCTTGGTATTTCTTCACTTTATCGATTTGAACTTTCAGCCCGCTATTTTGAATACGCAATTGACTAATTTCAAAATTCAGATCATCTTGCTGTGCCTCAGTCTCTGCAAGCTTGACTCGCGCACGGTCTAAGTTTTCTTGCAGTGAGCGATAATTTTGATCATGTTTAGACTTACGATGAACTAAAATAGATAACACCACAACCAATATAACGATAAGGCAGATCAACGTAATATTTAACATATGCACTCCCCCAATTTAGGCTTTTATAATGAACAGCTTCTTTAATTAAAACTAAAAATTATAAAAGTTAAAAACTAAACAACATGTATCCATATTATCAAATTTATTTAAATAAAATAATCATTTCCGACCAAAAGCAAAGGTAAAAAACCAAACAAGATATTATTTTTTATTAAACCTAACTAAACAAATAGACAAAAAATTTCAAAGCAAAATAAACAACATAAAATTAAATGAAGATGATAAATGCACTTAAACATTCAATAATATTTTTATGATTATAATTATCCCAATCTAATACAACATTTATAAATGAGATGATCAATCGATCCTATCCCCCAAACAGGGGATTTTAATCTTCATTATTATTCATCATGTTTTATGTTGATAAATAGATGCGACCTAAATGATTAAAATTCAGGTGTACAGTGAATATGAATCGTTTGTTGACTCAAGGGCTGAGTAAAGGCTAAATCACAAGCATGCAGTGCCATGCGCCCTAAAGCACTCTGTTTTGCATTGGGGTGATACAGTTGATCGCCCGTAATGGGATGACCGATATGCATCATATGCACACGTAATTGATGCGAACGTCCAGTAATAGGCGTTAGTTCAACACGGGTAATATCATGCTCTGGATCATAACTGACCGCGCGATATAGCGTTTTTGAGGGTTTACCCAATTCAAAATGTACCATTTGCCGAGGGCGATTTTCCCAATCGGTAATTAATGGCACTTCGATACTGCCCTCACCTTCAAGCTTGCCTTGTACCAAAGCCACATATTTTTTCTGCACCGTGCGCGCTTGAAACATTTTACTGACTGCAACTTCAGCATCACGATGTTTGGCAAACATCAAAATTCCTGAAGTGGCCATATCTAAACGATGGGTGATCTTGGCTTCAGGATATTTTTCCAACACACGAAAATAAGCACTGTCGAAATGTTCAGGTAAACGTCCCGGGACTGACAAGAGTTCCGCAGGTTTTTCAATCACCACCAAGTCTGCATCTTCATACAAAATTTGAAGTGGACCTTGAGGTGGTGCATAGACAAAATGGGGATCTAAAGGCATGAACAGACAGCATCACGAGAGAAAGTCGGCAACATAACAACAGCATGGTTTGCTGTCAATCTTCACGTTTAAGCTTAAACACGAGGTATTAATGATTTGCACCCAGCTTACCAAATGCAGGTTTTAAGCTTTGCGCTAAATCATCTTCTAGTAACTGTAAAACTTGCGGTGTAGTCGTCGATGGATATTGTCTTAAAGTGATTTGATATTCCCCTTGAAACCATTGATTCAAATGCAAAGCATAGGTCGATTTTGGACCAAAACCAAAGTGTTGTTTCAAACGGCTTCCAACACCTGTACGCGATGAACCCACATATAAAATCGAACTCGGTTGATTCAGTTTGGCGCAGGCATGCGTTTTCTTTGCCTTAAATGCCGAAAAATCTGCAAAACTACGCTGTATATCGCCACCGACTTGTTCAATCACATAAATATAATGTGCATTTGGCTGAACCTGTTCAAAGGTGGAAAATTGAAATATACACTCAGGTTGAGTACGTTTGGCTTGCTCACAATATTGAATTAATTGATCGATATAGCGCATAAAAACAATTACCTACACGTTAAATATTAGTCGTCACATAACAAGTTGAACGTTATTAGAAAATAAAATCGTGGATCAGTTTTAATGAGAGGAAATGCTGTTTTTTGATTCGCTTGGTTTTTAGTGAATGAATTTTTATTAAATTTTATTCTTGAAAATCTTTTAGGGTGAAAGAGAAAACAATATTGTTTACTTCAACTATCATCACTTTGTAAGTCATGATCTTATAGCCTATAAACTTCTGGTTTATAGCGTCCTAAGCTGAATCGAGACCTTTTGGGTGAGTACTGTACACGTGTTTTGCACCACTGACAGCATGCTACTCTTTTCAATCTCTGTAACACCCTTGAGAGATATAATAGTCATGTCGCTGAGGGATTGTTTTCCCCAATTCAGTTAATTTCACCCATTTATAAAAATATTTTTCATAAATAATTAATATGTGAATATTTTTTCCCATTTACCTCAATGAATCCATTTTTATTCATCAACTATGGCGTATATATGGAATTTTTTATTAGCAGTATGCTGTGATTTCACTAATTCCTCCTCACTGCTTTTTGCATAAAATAAGCTGAAAAGATGCGAGCATTTTTTCAGAGTGGACTGAAGAAATTGATATAGAAAATTGGAGGATTAAAGAAGTTTTCGATTTAGGTTTAGGAGCGGTTGAGTGTTGTTTAAATTTTTATGCTTTATTTTTGAATACAGTGGATTTTAAGTATTTATCATTATCGAATTTTTTAGGGTGGTATAAGAGAAAACAATATTGTTTACTTCAACTATCATCACTTTGTAAGTCATGATCTTATAGCCTATAAACTTCTGGTTTATAGCGTCCTAAGCTGAATCGAGACCTTTTGGGTGAGTACTGTACGCGTGTTTTGCACCACTGACAGCATGCTACTCTTTTCAATCTCTATCACACCCTTGAGATTTATAGTAGCCAATACATTCAGGGATTAATTTCCGAAGATTCGGCAATTTTCACTAATTTAAGGAATATTTTTCGTTTGGCTTTAAAAACCAAGTATTTTTTCCCTTTCATCCAATTTTTTACTATTTTTATTGCATTTTAATCCACTTTAAAAGGAATATTTTCTTCAAAATAGTAAATCATCTAACTAAGTTTTGAACCTAAAAATACTATTGTTTCTTTTTACTCATTTCAGACAACAAATCCAGCTGAATTTCCTGAATCTTGGCCAGTCTGTCCCATTGGTGCATAAGTAAATGGTCCATTTTTTCATGCAAATGACGAATTTCCAGTTCAGCTTTTAAATTGACCTGATAATCATTTTCCGAACGCATCCGATCTTTAGCCTCCTGACGGTTCTGACTCATCATAATAATCGGTGCTTGTATTGCCGCAAGACATGAGAGGATCAAGTTGAGTAAAATAAACGGATAAGGATCGGCAGGTTGTTTCACCATCACGATGGTATTCACTAAAATCCACATGACTAAAAATAAAGTGAAGCAAATAAGAAAGGCCCAGCTACCGCCAAAGGTAGCAATTTTATCGGCCAACCGTTCGCCAAAGCTCCACTGTTGGTCTAGCTGATCTTCTACATTTTTACTGATCAACTCATGCTGCTGCATACTGTGCAGCACTTCATATTCTAAGCTCGATACCTCACCCTGTTCCGAGCTCAAAATGGACTGCACATATTGCATCCGATATTTGGTCAGATCGGACTGGCAGATATAGTCCTTTACATTCCAGTCTGGATAGTCCTGAGCAATAGCTTCGGTAATAACTTTACGTACAGTCCCCAGTGGAATTAAATTTTTCAGGGGATAATGTTTTTTGCACACCAAACACGCATGGCATTCTGTTTTTCCATTCATTCCAGCCTGCTCCCATTTAATCCATTATTCTGAGCCTAGTGATGTAGATCATTTTTTTGTGTAAAGATCTGGTCTTTAAATTTATCTCAGCATTTCATACACGTTTGGCTTATATTAACTCAGCATTTTCAAGGCAATAAACGGTACAAGATTGAACAGCAAGACACCGATTTTATAAACTGCCATCCCGCCATAATGCACAGCGTCAAACTGTTGATCACTCAGCTTAAACCATTGTCCATGCAGCCTTTTCATCCAGTCTTTGGCAAAGACGAAAACCACAAACCAAATGATGAGTATGCCGTAGTTAATCAATAGGCTATATAGCAAAAAATCGCTCAACTGCATCATATTCATAACGCTGCTCCAAGAAGGATCTTAACTTCTAGTTTATGCCTTTGAGCTGAAGTTCAGATTAATTTTTACCATTTTGAACAATCCAAGGTATCAAAGTCTTTGATTGTTGATAGATAAATAGCAGCGACATTCACACGGCCCCTATGTCTCTTTAAAATTTGCATGATCGTTATCTAAATCTTTATTCAGGTTTTCACGATCAAGTTTTTTATGGGTTAAAAAATTGATACTGGTTTGGGTGTCAACATCAATAGTCAAAATTATCCAACTTAGCGCTCAATACTAAAAAACTCCACCCGCAGGTAGAGCTTTACTCAGTTTATTTTTTGAATGAGATTATTTTGAAACAGCAAAATTTAAATTCCACGAATGACATAAGTCATTTCAAGGCTCGCAGCATTTACGACAAGCCACGACTTTTTCTCTCGGCCAATTCATCCGTGCACGTTTATAAGCAAGTTCATAATTGGCAAAGTAACCAATCAAAATTTGGTCATCAAATACTGGCATATCTTCACAACCACGGCTGCCATTGTGTATTAGGTGTGAACCATTGCTGTGTTCATTTTCATCCACAATAAATTTAATCATGTATAGTTCCTCTAAGAATATTTTTTATAAAGTTCAAGGTGCTAGTTAAATCCATAAAAAAATTATGTGATTATTAATCACCTATTAAAATTATGCCTTTAGAGGTTGAAAATCAATCATTTTTGAATTTTTTTCTTGTTTTAAATATTCTTAAAGTGGTGTATCGACATGCATTGTTTTTTTCTGACGAATGCGACGTACAAGCCAAATCACGATGCTCAAGACTAAGATCACCACAAATACTGGAGCTAAAAATGCCAAAACAGAAAGGACGGCAGCACTAATCCACTCACCGGTTGAAAGTACAGGATTGGCAATGCCACCAGTAGTTGCCGTTGAAACACCACGTGCAGCAACGGTACTCATTTGTACGGCTGTTGCAGTCCCACCACCGACAATAATGGCTGCTGCCCAACTAGCAAACTGCGACATTTCCCCACTGCTGACGGCCATAGTCGCAATTGTGCCTGCTACCATTGCTGCGGGCGTGGAAATGGTGTCGAGTGCGTTATCGACCCAAGGAATATAGTATGCGCCGATTTCACATATCGTTGCGATGGCTAAGCCAATGCATACTGCTGGCATGGAAAGCCATTCAAAGCCTTTCATTGGTTCAAACCAACCGAGAAGTGAAGCCGCACTCATAACCAATAAAGGAACAAACACACGAAAACCACTGGCCGCACTTAAGCCAATACCAATACATAAACCTAATATTGTTTCCATGCTGATCTCCGCGGTGGGCTGATTTGATCTTTTATTGTTATGTCGAATTTAATGATACGTTAACAAAAAGCCCTATCGAGTGATAGGGCTTTTCTTTCTAAACAGCGGGTAACTGTTAGTGTTTTGCAGCTTAGGCATTCTTATTGTTAAATTGATTGCCTTGGCATTTGGTACACGGTGGTAAACGATCAGTACCAATTTCTAAGTAGGTGCGGTGTCCGCATTTGACACAAAAATAGAAGCCTGTTCCGGGTTTTTGACCAGCAGTAACCATTTTTGTTCTCCATGTGTTTTAGAAATGGTAAAACTGAGTATACACCTCTCATGATGATTGTCTATTGGTCATTTCGACAAATGATATGGGCATAATTGCAATAAATAATA
Source organism: Acinetobacter sp. (assembly GCF_050285345.1). Taxonomy (GTDB): domain Bacteria; phylum Pseudomonadota; class Gammaproteobacteria; order Pseudomonadales; family Moraxellaceae; genus Acinetobacter. The sequence goes on along the minus strand of NZ_JBLZXR010000020.1, from coordinate 42,058 downwards.
AAACTAATTTTTCTATCAGATAGATTATGATTTCGTGATACAATTTACATTTTTATACGTTTTATTCTCTCAAAATTTTCAAAATAATTCGAATTTCCTATTTATGGCATTTGTTTCAATTTATTTTTGATGTCTTTTAGCATGCTTTAATCGTCAAATATAACCTCTCACTTCACAAATATTTATGTATTGTATATGCCAATCTCAACTTTTTATTTCAAGAGTTTAGAAAGTTAAGATTCGCGTATTTACTTATAAAAAACCCCATCACAACGATAGGGCCTTTTTACAACAAAATAAATTATATCGACTTAAACTCTTTAAGCCGCACTCGCTTCTAAAAAGTCCTGTGCAAAGCGTTGCAATACACCACCCGCTTCATATACAGAGACTTCTTCTTCCGTATCTAAACGGCAAGTTACTGGCACTTTAATGATTTCATTTTGACCATTCTCAGTCGAACGCTCAATCACCAAAGTTAAGTCAGAACGCGGTGCAATATTGCCAATCACGCTATACAGCTCTGTACCATCTAGCTTCAAGGTTTTACGGTCAGTACCTGCTTTAAACTCAAGCGGTAACACGCCCATACCCACAAGGTTAGTACGATGAATACGCTCAAAACCTTCTGCGACAATTACTTCTACACCTGCAAGGCGCACACCTTTAGCAGCCCAGTCACGGCTTGAACCTTGACCATAGTCTTTACCCGCAATGATGATCAGCGGTTGCTTACGGTTCATGTAAGTTTCAATCGCTTCCCACATACGCATCACTTCACCTTCTGGTTCAACACGCGCTTTCGAACCTTGCTTGATCGTGCCGTCAGAACGCACCACCATTTCATTGAACAGTTTCGGGTTGGCAAATGTTGCACGCTGTGCCGTCAAATGGTCACCGCGGTGCGTTGCATATGAGTTGAAGTCCTCCTCAGGTACGCCCATTTTATGCAGATATTCACCCGCAGCCGAATCCATCATGATTGCATTTGAAGGCGATAAATGGTCTGTCGTGATATTGTCAGGAAGAATCGCAAGCGGACGCATATTTGACAAAGTACGCGGTGCAGCCAAAGCGCCTTCCCAATACGGTGGACGACGGATATAAGTACTTTGTGGACGCCAGTCGTATAACGGGCTTGCTGCTTTTTCGCGTTCGCCCAAATCAAACATTGGAATATAAACTTTCTTAAATTGCTCAGGTTTAACCGCAACTTTTACCAGTGCATCAATTTCTTCATCTGATGGCCAAATGTCTTTGAGGTAAATTGGATTACCGTCTTTGTCTGTGCCCAATGCATCTTTTTCGATGTCAAAACGAATCGTACCGGCAATCGCATACGCCACAACTAAAGGCGGAGAAGCCAAGAACGCTTGTTTTGCATAAGGATGGATACGACCATCGAAGTTACGGTTACCTGAAAGTACCGCAGTCGCATACAAATCACGGTCAATAATTTCTTGCTGAATTTTTGGATCTAACGCACCCGACATACCGTTACAGGTGGTACATGCATACGCGACAATACCAAAACCAAGTTTTTCTAAATCGCCCAATACGCCTGCTTCTTCAAGGTATAGCGCTGCTGCTTTAGAACCCGGTGCAAATGATGATTTCACCCAAGGTTTACGCACTAAGCCCAGTTCATTGGCTTTACGTGCCAACAAACCTGCTGCAACGGTATTACGTGGGTTTGAGGTATTGGTACATGACGTAATTGCTGCAATGATCACCGCACCATCTGGCATTAAGCCTTCAGCTTCTTGCGCACGAGCTGCTTCTAAATTACCTGCAATACCTTTTTCTTTTAAATCAGCCGTTGAAACGCGTGCATGCGGATTTGATGGACCTGCGATGTTACGTGTCACTGTTGAAAGATCGAAGCGTAATACACGTGGGTATTCTGCTTGTTTCATTTCCGATGCCCAAAGCCCAATTTCTTTGGCATAGGTTTCAACCAATTTCACTTGCTCAGCTTCACGGCCCGTTAAAGTTAGATAATCAATGGTGTTTTGATCGATATAGAACATTGCCGCAGTTGCGCCATATTCAGGCGTCATGTTTGAAATGGTCGCGCGGTCGCCCACAGACATGCTGTCTGCACCTTCACCGAAGAATTCTAAATACGCACCAACAACACGTTCTTTACGCAAGAATTCAGTTAATGCCAATACGATATCGGTTGCGGTAATACCCGGTTTACGCTGACCGACAAACTCAACACCAATGATGTCTGGAAGACGCATCCAAGATGCACGACCCAACATCACGTTTTCAGCTTCTAAACCACCTACACCAATCGAAATCACGCCAAGCGCGTCGGTATGTGGTGTATGTGAGTCTGTACCCACGCAAGTATCTGGGAATGCCACGCCTTCACGGTTTTGCACCACTGGAGACATTTTCTCCAAGTTAATTTGGTGCATGATGCCGTTACCCGCAGGAATCACATCGACATTTTCAAACGCAGTCTTGGTCCATTCGATGAAATGGAAACGGTCTTCGTTACGACGGTCTTCAATCGCACGGTTTTTCTCAAACGCATCTGGGTCAAAACCACCATATTCAACAGCCAAAGAGTGATCGACAATCAATTGTGTTGGCACGACAGGGTTGACTTTAGATGGATCACCACCTTGATCTGCAATCGCATCACGCAGGCCTGCAAGGTCAACCAATGCTGTTTGACCCAAGATGTCATGGCACACTACGCGCGCAGGATACCAAGGAAAATCGTGGTCTTGTTTACGGAAAATTAATTCCTTTAAAGATTGCTCTAAGATTGCAGGGTCACATTTACGTACCAACTGTTCTGCAAGGACTTTAGATGTATATGGAAGTTTGGCATACGCGCCTGGCTGAATGCTTTCAACGGCTTCTCGCACATCAAAAAATTCTAGCTGGGTGCCTTGCAGTGGTTTACGGTAATTGTTGTTCATAGCGTTCCTGCCCTCGGTCTTTCGTTTTTTCTTCATTGTCTTTGCGAGACAATTCATCTTTATCTGGTAGGCATACTACACTGTCGAAAAGCCATTTCCCAAATCACTTATATTTCATATAGTTAGATATGAAAACAGGGGTTTTTGAAACACTTAGTTACATTATTTTTAAAATATTTGCTCTAATTGCTCTTTTTTTCAGAAAACAATGCGGAACCACCCTAATTCTTTAGTAGTAGATGCACATAGCAGAACAAAAAACAGCCTAGAAGTGTTTAATTTATCTTGATGTCTATAATCTCTTTTTATTACTTTTATTTCTTTACATTTTTTAATTATTCTTAACATTTATTTTAACTAATCAAAACATTAAGAAATAATTTTCATACTTATTTCACTTAATTATTCCTGCTCTCAAGCACCACTTATGATCAATCTATCCTTATTTTGAGGGATATCTCTTTGTTTTTTAATTTAATAAAATTTAAGTCCACCAGAACCGCTTCACAAAAAAAGATTCATTGCACAAAACTAATAAAGGTGAAATATCATGATACAACTTGCCATTATTGGAATCATCGCAGCAATTTTAGTGCTATGGGTGCAGGGCGGGAATGAACGTGAAAATCCATCACATACCTCTCATCCAGCCAATCCTAATCATCCCTCACATCCCGCTTATCCATCTAACCCCAATCATCCTTTACATCCAACCCCGATAGATTCGGACACAGTAATTAGCAATCCACCGATGTTGTATAAAAATAACAAGGGGCGACATGAACTGATCATTGCCTATAAGCTCAACAAACTCTACAACCCCAACACTCAAACTTGGGATCACGTCTTATTACGCGGTTATTTAACCCAACCCCGTTTATTTCATAAAAAACAAGCTGGTGATTACGTCAAGGATGTGTTGGTCGGCCCACAAATTCGCATTAAACAAGGTGAAACACTGAATTTGCACGTCAATAACCAGCTGCCAGACGAATCAAAGGAAACCTGTCCACATCATATTGAAAACATGAACGATCCCCATTGTTTTAATACCACCAATATTCACACGCATGGCTTTTGGGTCTCCCCTCAAGGCAACAGTGATAATGTTTTCTTAAGAATTGCACCAAAAGAAAAATTTGATTATCAATACAAAATTGAGAAAAATCATCCGGCAGGCACCTTTTGGTACCATGCACATGTACATGGCTCAACGGCTATTCAAGTCTCCAGTGGTATGGCTGGCCCGCTGATTATCGAAGGTTCTCGAGTACCTAAATACAAACAAGGAAAAATCACCGAAACTGGAGATATGGACATTCTGTGGAAAGATAAAAGCAAAAACAGTGATTCAAATGAAAAAATCCTGTTGTTCCAACAAATCCAATATAAATGTAAAAATCCAGACAACAACAATACCGACCCTAAAAATTGTGTCGGAGTTCTGGAGGATTATGTTAATTCTGGCCTGAACTCTCCAATCTCTTGGGGAACAAACAAGTATTACACATCGATCAATGGCAAAGTTTTGGGCGAGATGAAAGTCGGGCAAAATGAATTTAATCGTTGGCGTATGATTCATGGTGGTGTACGCGATACTGTTGGTTTAATGATTAAAGAACTGCCAGAATCTAAAAACTATACCGCTGCACAAACGATTCAAGCCTGTTCGTCTTATCAAGAAAAAAACCAAAAAGAAGCCTTTGATCGGCTGAAAAGTTTACAGGTTCACACTATTGCGCAAGATGGTTTAACCATGAATCATGTACAAACCCGAACACTTTCGGTCTTTCATCCGGGTTATCGTCAAGATGCTATGCTGGCCTTCCCGACAACCAATAAATACTGTATTTATGACACCACGTTAAATGTGGATGATCAAATTAATGCGCCCTTGCCTAATCAGCCAAGAATCGCACCAAGTAATCCTTTGAATGCCCAATTGATTGGATGGGTCAATGTTAAAGCCACTAAGCAACCTGTACAAACAGCAGCTCAGTTCTTGCAAACCCAAGCGAAAAAAATTGGACTAAGCAAAGAAATTCAAACTCAGCTCTCTCAACTGAATCTTTTAGCCTTTACGGATCATGAATCTCTAATGACTCCCAAAGTAGATAAAGAAGTTGCAGAAAGACCACTTCAATTTAATTCATTTATTATTGATTTTAGCAAGGGTCTTAAATTTGGCTTCAGTCATGATATCAAGAACCCGCGCACACCCATTAGTTTTGGAGATCTGTTTGAAGGTCCTGAGGCTATCGATGGTCAATATGTTCGTCAGCTTAAAATTGGTAAAACAGATGAGTGGGAACTCACCAGTACACTCGGTGGACATCCATTCCATATCCACGTTAACCCATTTCAAATTGTCAAAATTTTAGATCCTAATGGTATCGATGTCAGTGTGGCCGACAACAGTGTCAAAGATGAAGATGGTGGTGTAGTTGATGCCCAATATCGCGGTTTGAAAGGCGTCTTCAAAGACACGATTTTTGTCAAACAGGACTATCGCGTGATCTTGAGAAGTCACTACAAAAAATTTGAAGGTGATTTTGTTCAGCACTGCCATATTCTAGATCATGAAGATCAGGGCATGATGGAAACAGTACGGATCTGTGGTGATAAATTCCCTTGTGATTCTCCATTACCGGGCTCGTCTCACCATTAATTTGTCTTAACGCTACAAAAGCCAACAATTGATCTTGTTGGCTTTTTTATTTGCCTCTGTTTGGCGCTTGCTGCACAATAGCAGGATTGATTTGTGGTATTGAAACTGAGGCTTATCATGACAACGTCTATGGCATTTACATCTTTCACTTTAAATGGTGTCGATGCACAAAAATTTCTTCAAGGGCAAGTGACTGTCAACGTTGAAGCTTTGGCTGAAAATACAACGCAATATACAGCAATTTGCGACTTAAAAGGTCGTATTCAGTTTGGTTTATGGCTCACTAAACTAAGCTCTGAAAACTTTGTGATTGTTACCACACAAGATCAAGCTGTAGAGTTGGCCAAACATATTAAAAAATTTGGTGCTTTTTCAAAAATGAAACTTGAAGACGCTGCTCAAGTTTATCCAACACTAGCTGGCGACCAAACTACTTTTGCTACAGAAACAACCGATGTTTCCGCTTGGGAAGTTCAAGCGATTCTAGCCGGTCAAGCCTATATTAACCAAGCGATTGAGCATGTATTCCAACCGCAAGAATTACGTTTGCATCAACGCGGCGGCGTTCACTACGACAAAGGCTGTTACTTGGGTCAGGAAGTGATTGCACGTCTCTGGTTTAAAGCCAAACCGAAAGCATGGTTACATGCAATTTCAGGTACTGGTGCTGCGCCTGCTCAAGCGGAGCAATTAAATAAAGGCGTACAAGTGGTGAATAGTGCCGCGGTTGAAAATGGCTATGTGGCCTTGGTCGTGGCACGTCCAGAAGCACTGGCTGAACTCGATGTACAAGTTTTGGATTTGCCTGAAGCATTAAATGGTGATGTGGCGCGTCCGCAGTAACAACTGAGATTATTCAGTAAAACTACAAATATAACTTCATAAAAAACCTCCGAAAGTGAACTGAACCCTATAAGTTGTGTCCAACTTATAGGGTTCAGTTCAAAAGCGGAGGTTTTTTGATTAGAAGCCATGAAACAATTTGTTCATGTCTTTACATACATAGTCTTTAAAATGATATGCACGCGCATGTTTCGCATCAAATTTTGCTTCCAGATCACCTTTTTTAAACAGGTAAACACGGTCTTCCTGACTGACTAAAAATTCTGCACCAAGTTTCATCAACAGCGCATCAATTTTATCTTCATCCGCAATCGACTCATCTGCATTAATTTTATCGTAGTTACGTTTAATGCCCTTAATAAACATCGCGTAGCTCCTGACCAATAAACAAAGCGCGATTAGAACAGAGTCCAGATATTTTGCAAAGTCAAAACGCATCTATTTTGAAATTTAAGCCATCATCTCAAATATCCAAACAAATATTTTTTAAATTTCGCCGTTAAAATCACAAATCCGCACTTTACATTTCCATAAATCGACCTATGATGTTAAAACAGAAAAATAATCCACTAAAGCACATAAATGGAATTATGTGAATGATTTACAAAGGTTTTTAAAATGAAAAAAATCCTCCTTGCAAGCCTTTTAGCCATGACCGCTCAATTTGCTGCCGCTGAAACTAAACCTGCGACGATTGATCCCGAATTTGCCAAAATTGAAGCCATGGTCAAAGCCAAAGATATGAAAGGTGCTTATCAAGCGCTCAATACACTTGCTGCTACAGGCAATGCTCAAGCTATCTATAATCTTGGTTACTTAACCCAAACCGGACAAGGCGCAGCCAAAGACGAGAAAAAAGCCATTCAGCTCTATGAGCAAGCAGCTGCAAAAGGCTATCCTGTTGCCAATTATGTTTTAGGCAAAAATTACGTTACAGGGACTTTAGGGTTAAAACAAGATATTGCCAAAGCCAAACAACATTTAGAGCGCGCATCATCTTCGGGTTTTGATGACGCGACCATTGATTATGCCGTGCTATTATTTTCTGAAAATAAACCAGCCTCAGACAAACTGGCGCTCAGCAAACTGGATCCACTGATTAAAAAAAGCAACTACCCTGCCATTCATGCCAAAGCCTTATATGACATTAGTACAGGTTTTAAAGCCAAAAATGAAAAGCCGATTCAACAGGGTTTGAACAGTATTCAAGACCTCGCGAAAAAAGGCTATATTCCTGCATTAATGGCCGTCGGCAATATGTTTGCGAACGGCAATATCATTCCGCAAAACTTAACTGAAGCGAAAAAAATCTTCTCAGCATTGGCACAGGAAAACGTACCGCAAGCCAAAGAATCTTTAGCTACGGTGGACAAACTGATTGCTGAACAAGCCAAGGCACCGAAAGCAGCAAGTGCGAAAAAAAGTTAACCCTAAAATGATAAAAAGCCCTGCTCTTGCGATAATGCTGATCAGTTAAGGAAATTCAGGTTATTTCTTAACCTAACCGTCCTTATATTTGGATTTAAATTAAGCTAAATTTACGTCTTATTGGCCTTATTTTTAACTTTTAAATCCTTAACTGACTGACATTACTGTGATTGCAGGGCGTTTTATTTGCTGTGAACAACCAAATTATGAACAATAAAAGATTGTTGCCGATTTTTATAAACTTAAGCCCACCAAATACTGATTAAAGTACCCGAAACAATAAAGCCGAGAATGGTACTCATCAATAAAGGTGTCAGAGTTTTTTCATTTAAGCCGTAGGCTTGGCCTAGTATGGCAAAAATGGTTGGCATCGGAAGTGATGCAATAATTGTCCCTGCATGCAACATTTCTTGGCTAACATCGGTGAAATAACGCAGCCCCAAATACACCAGAAGCGGCATCACAAGATTGCTAGAAAATACCAGATAAAAACTCTGTGCATTGACATATTTCAAACTCATTCCCACGATGCCACCACCAATTGCAAACAACGCCAGCGGTGAAGCAGTTTGACCTAACATCAACAGGACATGGCTAATTTGGTGGGGCAAGCGAATTTGGAAAATAGCAAAAATAATCCCTAACATTACCCCTGCAAATAAAGGATTTTTGAAGAGCGTGAATGCCGTTTTTTTAACAATTTCAGCAACATTGGCCTTTTGCTGCATACCCAATTGCACAAGGATCAAAACCGTCGGAATCAGCAAAACACTTTCAATGATCACCACCAACGAGGTATAGGTCATGGCTTTTTGACCGATCAATAAGCTCAGCACCGCCGTTCCAATTAGCCCCGTATTAGACATCCCAGCCCCAAGGGACAAAACAGCAGACTGTGACATCGTGTTTTTAAAATGCGTGCTCATCAACCAATACGCGATCCCAAATAACAAAAAAGTCACGCTGGTATAAACAAAGAAATATCCGGGATACCAAATTTGATGTAAGTCTTTAGAGGAAAGAGATTGGAAAAATAATGCGGGTAAAGCAATTTTAATCACAAAGCCGCCAATCGTGCCGACCTGTTCTTTGTTGAGTAAATTTAATCTGACTGAAAGATATCCCAATGCCAATAGCAAAAAGATCGGTCCGATGACCTCAAAAACCATATTGAAATATCCTTTGTAAAAACAACAATACCATTCAAAGCCATCGATTTAAGATGACTTGAATGTAATCATCATTGCTGAACAAGCTAGTTAGAACGCTGAAAATTGGCTGCGCTGTGCATGCGGTTGGCAGCGAAGATATTGCGGTGCAATTTGAATATTTTCACCCAACTCTGCTGCAGCATGCCATGGCCAACGTGGGTCGTATAACATTGCACGTGCAAGACCGATGGCATCCGCCATTCCATATTGTAAGATACCTTCGGCTTGCATCGCTTCAGTAATTAACCCCACAGCAATCACAGGGATGGTAACTGCCTTTTTTACGGCTTCTGCAAATGGCACTTGATAATTGGCCTGTAATTCAATTTTTTGTGCCGCATATAAACCACCACTCGACACATGAATATACGCTGCACCCAATTGTTCAAGTGCTTTGGATAAGCCCACAGTAGAGTCAATATCCCAACTCATTTCACCTGTAGATTCCATCCAGTCCGTGGCTGAAATACGGACTCCAATTGGATAATCCTCAGGTACCGCATTTTTCATGGCTTGAAAAACTTCAAGAGTTAAACGAATACGATTTTCAAAACTACCGCCGTATTCATCTGTGCGCTGATTTGATAATGGAGACATAAATTGATGTAATAAATAACCATGCGCAGCATGGACTTCAATCAAATCAAAGCCAGCATCCACAGCACGTTTTGCTGATTCAGCAAAGTCATCAATGATCTTCTGGATTTCTGCTTTGCTTAAAGCATGAGGGACATGATCATCTACATTAAAAGGCAGTTCACTTGCAGAAACCGTTTGCCAGCCATTGACATGTTCCGGTGCAAATTGACCTCGCCCATCCCATGGTTTATCCGTTGAGGCTTTACGGCCTGCATGTGCAAGTTGTATACCAAAAGGCATAGGTGAAATCGACTTGACTTTTGCCAATAAAGCTTTGATCTGAGCACGCTGCAAGTCATTCCATAAACCTAAGTCTGCATAACTAATACGCCCTTCCGCTTGCACAGCGGTCGCTTCAATAATACATAAACCTGCGCCAGACAAAGCATAATTTGCCCATTGTTGTTCATGCCAATAACTCAGCTCACCGTGTTCATTGGCAGAATATTGACACATCGGGGCGATCACAATGCGATTACTAAGCGCCAATGATCCAAATTGAATGGGTTGAAATAGCAATGCCACGAGAATCTCCTTATTAAATGGCTTGAGTCACACTTTGGCCAATACTCCCATTCCCCCTATCTGCAGGTTCAAAGAAGCAGCCATGACGATCCTTCACAATCATAGAACAATATACTTTTCATCCAATACATTGTCAGCATGAACATCTCTTTTAACGTGCTCATTTTCTTATTATTGTCATACATCGCCTGCATTAACCAAAACTAGGTCATTACTGACTTGTAGTGTTAAATCACGCCAAGACATTTTCTTCCAGTATTTTCTTGAATCTGTTGTTTTTATAAATAGCTATAAACTTCAAATAATTAGATTAAATCTAGTTCAGTATTGAGTTGTGGGTTGAGGTTTTCACTAAATCCTCTAGAGAGGAAAAACCTTGATCTTGGAAACTAAAGCCTTAGAAAATCATAATCTCCAAAAAATTAAACAGGTTCCGTAGAACCTGCTTCTGTATCAAGTTGCTGGCGAATACACAGCATGAACTAAAGTAAATACGTCAGTCATGTTTTAACATTCGATTTACGTTACATGGATGAACCGATCAGCGCCTTAGAATACTAACTTAGAGCTAAAGCCCATGACGAAAGCATCATCCACTCGATTGGTTGAACCCGGGTTCACCACATACTGCAAACTTGGACGAAGCATTAACCATGGAGTTGCATGATGGCTATAATTTAATTCAACGTTATATTCTGCGCTAGCATCAAACTGTGTTGAGGAAAGTCGATTATTCACATGCACACGGTTCACGCCTAAACCAATCATGTCATTTGGTAAACGGTCGACAAGACCAATATATTTCAGCCCCAATTGTTGTGAGTTATCTACTTTTGTGGTGATGCGATCATGCCAAGTAAAGTTCGCGAAACTGTGTAAGCCACGGCGACCTTCGCCACTTGAAGTTAATTGTTGTTCAACTGCAACCCAACCACCAAAGGTACGATTTTTCGCATCTGCAGGATGGGCAATATCTTTTTGATTTTGTACTTCATCTGCACTGTTATACATCGCCCCGACGCGGTAACTGCCCGGTAAACCATTTACTGATGATTTTGGTGTCCATACCAATTCTACAGGAATCGTAACCCCATCGGCTTTGTCAGTATCAAGATTCCAACCGTGACGTTCCAATGCATTTTCAGGGTTGTATTCATATACCCCTACTTGGGTAAACAATTCTGGATTCACCTGATACTTCACACGTCCGCCCCATTGCGATACTGGCGTGTTCATCCACATCGTGCCTTGCCATTTGCCCATTTGTGCTGCACAAAATGCAGTGCTTTCAAAATCACAGGCCATCACGTTAAAGTCCATGCCTAAGCCTAAACGCCCGGCTTTGACACTGATGTCTTGATTTTTAAAATTCTTTTCGATCGACAGTTCGCTTAAACGGCTTTTTTGATTGCCGCGGCCGTAATTGGCCTGAACATTGGCCAATTGTGGTGCAGACGGATCCTGCAAATCACGAACAGAAGTACTTTGACCTTGACGTGCTGTCATCACTGCACGAACAGTCACCCCATCCCAGCCTGCCAGTTTTTCCAAATCTAATTGTGTACCCAGCCAAAGCTGGCTGGCTATGGTGGCGGAGTGATCTGGATTTCGTCCGCCATCCGCCAAATACGCCGCATCGGCTGCAATATTGGCTTCAAATTTCACCCCTTGGTCAGCAAGGGCGCTACGTTTACCGTCCCAATCACCCAACATATATTGACCTTGAGGATCAAATATATTTGCTGCGTGAACTTGAGTCATTGCGGCCATTATTAAAGTCGGCATAACAGCGAGACTGATTTTTTTCATTGGAAAACCTAAATCTGGAGAGAGTTCAGATATGAGCCGAATGGCTTAAAATTAATATTATAAAAATTACATAATTTTTCATATTTTATCTCAGCATATTTTTTATTACTTATTAAACTTTTATTTATAAAATATTAAATTTTATAAAATAATTTTTATTAAATTAAAATTTAATTCATTTATTTTCAATGTCTTAAAAACATAACTTTATAATTCATTTTTAAAATTAAAAATCAAAGACTTTTTATTTGACTTGTTGGTTTATTTTCACCTTGCTGTTTTGATTCATTTTTACACTCCCTCATATTGATCCTGCTTTCAAACAGCTTGCAATCCACTTGGCTAAACCCAATATTATGCGCAAGATCCTTAACCTGTCTTTCTGTCACCTGTATGCCTGAATTACCAGAAGTTGAAACCACTAAAACCAGTTTACTGCCTTTACTGAATGAAAAAGTCCTAAAAGTTGAGGTTTTTCAATCCAGTCTACGTTGGCCGATTCCCTCTGATATCCAAAAACTGGTCGGGCAAAAACTGCTCAAACTGAGTCGTCGTTCTAAATACATTTTGGCCGAATTTGAACACGACACGATGCTTTGGCACTTAGGTATGTCAGGGAGTTTCCGTATTTGTGATGGACATGAAGCATTGCGCAAGCATGATCACTTGGTGATTCAGTTTGAAGACCTACAATTACGCTATCATGACCCGCGTCGCTTTGGTTGTATTCTGTGGTTGGATGCCAATTCACAAACTAAACTGATCGACACACTTGGCCCTGAGCCATTAAGTGATGCTTTTAATGCAGATTATTTATTCAATAAATTTAAGAAAAAGCAAACAGGCATTAAAGTTTCAATTATGGATAACCATGTCGTGGTCGGTGTCGGTAATATTTATGCGACTGAAAGCCTATTCAATTTAGGCATTCATCCTGCACAGCCCGCGTCAAGTCTGAGCTTTGACCAAATTGAAAAGATGGTCATTGAGATTAAACGCATATTAAAACAAGCGATTGATTTGGGTGGCTCAACCTTACGTGATTACAGCAATGCTATGGGGGAAAATGGTTATTTTCAACAAACCTTATTGGCCTACGGACGCGCAGGTGAAATGTGCGTAAACTGCGAAACCACCTTGGAAAATTTAAAATTGGGGCAACGAGCAAGCGTGTTCTGCCCTGAATGCCAACCCTTAAAGCAAGTAAAACTGACTGCCAAAAAAGTCTCAAAAGGAACTAAAGCATGAAATCTGCCATCGTCCGTCATATTTTAGTCAAAGATAAAGAACTGTGCGAACAACTGAAAAAGAAAATTAAAGGCGGTGCTGACTTTGCCAAAATCGCCAAACAACATTCGACCTGTCCGTCTGGTAAAAAAGGCGGTGAACTCGGTGATATTAAAAAAGGCCAACTGGTTGGTCCGATTGATAAAGCCGTCTTTACCCTGCCCGAACGTGAGTTGCATGGCCCAATCAAAAGCCAATTCGGTTGGCATTTACTGGAAATTAAGTTTCGGATGGATTAAACCCACCAAGTACTAAATGGATACTTCCTCGCCTTAAAGCAAATAAGGAATATATGCCGCAAAGGAAAGGGAATTTAAGCCCCCATCCCTTGCAAAGCAAGCATTTCTCATTTCAAAGAAAATGCTGAAAAAACGGCACATTAAGTGCCGTTTTTTTATGACCCATTTAAATTACGCTTACGGGCGTTTTTTCAATTCATCACGGATTTCGCGAAGTAATTCAATATCTTCTGGTGTTGCAGCCGGTGCTGGTTCTTCCACTGTTTGACGACGCATTTTATTCATCACTTTCACCAGCAAGAATACTACCCATGCCAATAACAGGAAGTTAATTAAAATGGTCAGGAAGCTACCATAAGCCAATACATTCAAACCTGCATCTTGTGCTGCTTTTAAGGTCGTCACATTATTCGGATTATCACCTAATACCAAGAACCAATTTGAATAATCAACATCACCGCCTAAAATCCATGAGATAAAAGGCATGATGATGTCTTTCACCATCGAGTCAATGATCTTGCCAAATGCACCACCAATGATGACACCCACAGCAAGGTCCATCACATTGCCTTTTACGGCAAATTCTTTAAATTCTTGAATAATACTCATCTAAATCTCCAGCGAATATTCACAACTATTCTTTATTAAAATATTTTAGTGACATACATCACAAATTATAATGTATAAGCATCATTAATTCCTTGTAATTTACTCAGAAATCATCTGCTTTTATACATAGCTTTGCTAATTTGAAACAAAAAAAATGTCATCAATCACTTGATGACATTTTTAAATGATGTTGCCCCATCAGGAGCAACAGCATTATTCAATCTTATTTACCAGAACGGTTACGTTTACGTTCGTTCTCAGTCAAGTAACGCTTACGAATACGAATTGATTTCGGTGTTACTTCAACTAGCTCATCATCTTCAATGAATTCAAGCGCTTGTTCAAGTGTAAATTCGATGTTAGGCACTAGGGTTAAAGCATCATCTGTACCAGAAGCACGTACGTTAGTTAACTGTTTAGCTTTCGTTGGGTTCACAGTCATGTCGTCTGAACGTGAGTTAATCCCTACGATCATACCTTCATAAACTTCCAACTGTGGTTTAGCAAATAGACGACCACGGTCTTGAAGTGTGAACAATGCATAGCCCAAGCAAGTCCCTTGAACCATAGAAATCAACACACCATTTTGACGTTTCGCTACAGTACCTTGTTTTGCAGGACCGTAGTGAGAGAAACTTGATGTCATGATCCCTGTACCTGAAGTCATTGTCATGAATTCAGAACGGAAACCAATCAAGCCACGTGAAGGAACAGTTGCTTCAATACGGATACGGCCTTTACCGTCAACTTCCATATTGGTCATTTCGCCTTTACGGTGACCCATTTGTTCCATTACAGAACCTTGGTGTTGCTCTTCAACGTCAAACGTTACGTTTTCGTACGGTTCTTGCATTTCACCGTCGATTTCTTTCATGATCACTTGCGGACGAGATACACCCATCTCGAAGCCTTCACGACGCATGTTTTCAATCAATACTGAAAGGTGAAGTTCACCACGACCAGACACTTTGAAACGGTCAGGACTGTCAGTATCTTCAACACGTAAAGCTACGTTGTGAATCAATTCGCGGTCAAGACGTTCACGGATATTACGTGAAGTTACGAATTTACCTTCTTTACCCGCAAACGGTGAGTTGTTGACTTGGAAAGTCATCGATACTGTAGGTTCATCTACAGAAAGTGCAGGTAAAGCTTCAACCGCTTTAGGATCACAGATTGTGTCAGAGATATGAAGTTCATCAATACCCGTTACACAAACGATATCACCTGCAGATGCTGATTCAACATCAATACGATCTAGACCATGGTAACCCATGATTTTTAAGATACGACCGTTACGTGTTTTACCATCTTTGTCGATGACAGTTACAGGTGTATTCAACTTCACTGAACCACGTTGAATACGACCCACACCAATTACACCCACGAAGCTGTTGTAATCAAGTGAAGATACTTGCATTTGGAATGGACCATCAACGTCAACTGCTGGTGGTTCAACAATGTCCACAATTGTTTGGAACAATGGTGTCATGTCTTCAGCCAACTCTTCTGGAGATGGACCAGCCACACCGCGAAGACCTGAAGCATAAACTACTGGGAAGTCTAACTGTTCGTCAGTACCACCAAGGTTATCGAAAAGATCGAATACTTGGTCAATTACCCAGTCTGGACGCGCATTTGGCTTGTCGACTTTGTTAATGATCACGATTGGCTTTAGACCGCTCGCAAAGGCTTTTGCTGTCACAAAACGAGTTTGTGGCATTGGGCCTTCTTGAGAATCGACAAGAAGCAATACGCAGTCAACCATTGACATTACGCGTTCAACTTCACCACCGAAGTCGGCGTGTCCCGGGGTATCCACGATGTTAATACGGTATTCAGTATCAGTACGTTTGTCTAACCATTTGATTGCAGTGTTTTTTGCAAGAATGGTAATCCCACGTTCGCTTTCAATAGCGCCTGAATCCATAACACGCTCGATCTCACCCGCGCGTTCACCCAAAGCACCTGATTGTTGTAAAAGTTTGTCGACTAGAGTCGTTTTACCATGGTCGACGTGCGCGATGATGGCAATATTACGGAGAGTTTTAATATCTGACATGTAAATTCGATACGCTTTAAATTTGAGGGCAAATTATACAGAAAAAACTAAACTTTTAGTAGTGACAGTTTCTTGACAATGAGAATTTTTTTAACGATGGACGTTCTTTAGGTTTTGTAAAGCTGTGTAAAGCGATTAGAATAGCGCCATCTTGCAAATACCTTTTGACTTATGTCCGATCAAAATCTCCCTCCTCATCAATCCAATCAACTTGATTTGGTCTATGGTTTAAACGACCGCCCTCGCCCGATCATTGCTTTCCTCGCTGCTTTTCAACACCTTCTCGCCATTATTGTCCCGATTGTGACGCCGGGCTTGTTGATTTGTTTGGCCCTTGGTGTATCGAAAGAAGACACCAACATGATTCTATCCATGTCTTTAGTAATTTCAGGCATTGCAACTTTCTTACAATGTAAAAAAGTCGGTCCATTCGGCGCGGGTCTTCTCATTGTACAAGGCA
The DNA here is from genome assembly GCF_050285345.1 of Acinetobacter sp. Lineage (GTDB taxonomy): Bacteria > Pseudomonadota > Gammaproteobacteria > Pseudomonadales > Moraxellaceae > Acinetobacter. Next base: position 25,339 of record NZ_JBLZXR010000020.1, on the reverse strand, counting down.
CTAGCTTTAACTTTATCGGCCCCATCATTGGTATTGGTTCTGCCATGGTTGCAGCAGGCACACCGGTCGAAGCGGTTATGGCTTCGATTTTTGGTGTCGTGATTGCAGGCTCATTTATTGAAATGGGCGTATCACGCATCTTGCCATGGGTGAAAAAACTAATTACTCCATTAGTCACAGGTATTGTGGTGCTGTTAATTGGTTTAACCCTGATTAAAGAAGGTTTAATCAGTATGGGCGGTGGTTATCAAGCCATGAGCGATAAAACCTTTGCCAATGCCGACAACCTGATTATGTCATGCACCGTTTTGGCTCTGATTATTTTACTCAACCGTGTACGCATTACGTGGGTCAAAAGCTCAGCGATCCTGATTGCACTGGTAATTGGTTATATCCTTGCTGGCTTTATGGGACATTTGAACTTTGAAGGTCTAAAAGATGCGCCACTGGTTCAACTGCCAACTCCTATGCACTTTGGCTTAAGCTTCTCTTGGAGCTTATTTATTCCAATGGCATTCATTTACCTCGTTACATCTTTAGAAGCGATTGGTGATATCACAGCAACCTCCAAGCTGTCTAACCAAGCCGTAGATGGTCCTGAATGGATGCAGCGTATTAAAGGCGGTGTCTTGGTCAATGGTGCCAACTCATTCCTCGCAGGTATTTTCAATACTTTCCCAAGTTCTGTGTTTGCGCAAAATAACGGCGTGATTCAACTGACTGGTGTTGCCAGCCGTTATGTCGGTATTTGGATTGCGGCATTATTGGTGATTCTAGGTCTACTTCCAGCGGTTGCTGGGGTGATTCAGGCAGTTCCTCAAGCTGTGCTTGGTGGTGCTGTCATGGTGATGTTTGGTGCAGTTGCTGCCTCTGGGATCAACATTTTGTCAGGTATTCATCTGGATCGCCGTGCCCTGCTGATTATTGCAATTTCATTGGCTTTGGGTCTAGGCGTTGCACAAGTTCCACAAATTTTGGAACATCTACCTGAATTATTCCGCAACATTTTCAGTTCAGGTGTTGCTACTGGCGGTATTGCTGCCCTTATTTTGAATATTGTTCTTCCTGAAGTGAAGAAGTAAATTCATTTGTCTAAAAACACTGCCTAGGAATTCCTAGGCAGTGTTTTTTATGATGGAGAGATCAATGGATCTAACAAGTGAAGTCGTCATTCGACAGATCGATTTTTTGAAAGGCCGTGTGCTATTCGTCAACGCACCGACAGATGAATTACTCAGTCAATTCAACGAATCCGTCCAGCCATCCATTTGGTGCTGGAATTTTAATGATTATCAGTACTTTCAATCACAACAGTCGGATGTACATTTTGGCGTCGAATTTCCAGAAGCACAATTTGACCAAGCTGTGATTTTTGTACCCAAATCAAAAGAATTACTCAATTACCTACTGCATAATGTCGCAAGCCATCTTGCTCAAGGCGCTTCAATTTTCTTAGTGGGTGAGAAAAAAGGCGGGGTTGAACGTGCTGCCAAACAAATGCAGCCCTATGGCAAAACTTTAAAACTCGACAGTGCGCGTCATTGCCAAATGTGGCAAACCCAATTAGAAAAAACCGTCAGCACCAAAGCATTAAAAGATTGGGTACAGCAATATACCGTGGCAACCCCAAATGGCGATCTTACTATTTGTGCCCTACCTGGTGTCTTTAGTCAAAATCGACTGGATGTCGGTACTGCGACTTTATTACCCTATTTATCCCAAGTGACCTCCGGCAAAATTGCTGACTTTGGTTGTGGCGCAGGTGTCATCAGTGCCTATTTAGCCAAACTCAATCCGAAAAATCGTATTTTTGCGATGGATGTAGATGCCTTTGCATTGGCCTCTACGCAAATGACCTTTGAGAAAAATCTCCTTGAACCTGAACAGCTTGAGATCAAAGCAGTATCAGGAATTGAAGACGCTCCGCTATTTTTACATGCCATTGTCAGCAACCCACCCTTCCATCAAGGGATTCAAACCGACTACAATGCCAGTGAAAATCTATGCAAAACTTCGCGCAGACACTTAAAGTCTGGGGGGGAGCTTTGGATTGTTGCTAACCGTTTCCTCAATTATCCAATCTTAATTGAGCAACATTACGGTCAATGTACCATCAAAGCAGACCAACAAGGCTTTAAAGTGTTGTTTGCGAGCACGCAAAAAAATCTTAAGGAATAATGATGAGCGAAACTCAAAAACCAGCTCAACTTCAGCGTAAGTTGGGTGCTCGCCATCTCAATATGATTGCAATCGGTGGCTCTATTGGTACAGGTTTATTCCTTGCTTCTGGTGCAACGATTGCCAATGCGGGCCCAGGCGGCGCGCTACTGGCATACTGCTTAATTGGCATCATGATTTACTTCTTGATGACCAGTTTAGGCGAGCTTGCTACACACAACCCGAGCTCTGGTGCCTTTTTTACCTATGGCACCAAGTATGTTGAGGGTGGTTTCGGCTTCGCTTTAGGATGGAACTATTGGTACAACTGGGCCATTACTGTTGCATTTGAATTGGTTGCTGTTCAATTCATTATGAAATTCTGGTTCCCTGACATTCCAGGTTTTTACTGGAGTGCGCTGTTCTTGGCGATTATTTTTGCCATTAATGCCTTAACTGTGAAGGGTTTTGGTGAAAGTGAATTTCTCTTCTCTTTGGTCAAAGTCGTTGCCATTATCGCCTTTATCATTATTGGTTTATTCATGATTGGGAAAATCATGCTAACTTCTGATGTGTCTGCTTTTGCCAACTGGACCAAAGGTGAAGCACCTTTTGTCGGTGGCTTACAAGCCTTGATTGGGGTTGCAATGATTGCGGGATTCTCTTTCCAAGGGACTGAGATGGTTGGTGTTGCCGCAGGTGAATCGAAAGATCCGAAGAAAACAATTCCTGTTGCAATCAAGCAAATTTTCTGGCGTATTTTATTGTTCTATGTGGTATGTATTTTCATTATTGGCACTCTGATTGCCTACGATGATCCACGCTTACTGCAAGCTGCAGCAACGGATAATATTGCGCTGTCGCCCTTTACCTTGCTATATGAAAAAGCAGGTTTTGCTTTCGCAGCCAGTTTGATGAATGCAGTGATTTTGACTGCAATTTTGTCTGCTGGTAACTCAGGCATGTATTCATCAACACGTATGCTATTTGATATGGCGCGTAAAGGCAGTGCACCGAAGCTATTCGCACGCTTAGATCCACGCGGTGTACCAATGAATGCACTCTATGCTACAACAGCAATTGCCGCGCTTTGCTTCTTAACCACTTTTTTAGGTGAACAAGAAGTTTTTAACTGGCTGCTAAATATGTCAGGTATGTGTGGCTTTATTGTATGGCTCGGTATAGCGATATCTCATTATCGTTTCCGCAAAGGCTACTTGGCACAAGGTTACAAGCTAGAAGATTTGGCATATCGCGCAAAATTTTTCCCGTTTGCACCGTGGTTTGCATTTATTCTTTGTACCATTGTGGTTCTCGGTCAAAACTATCAAGCAGTGACTGCTGGAGATTGGATGGGGGTATTATCAACCTATATCAGTCTGCCACTCTTCTTGATGATTTGGCTAGGCTATAAATGGAAAAACAAAACGAAGTTAGTCTCTTACCAAAACATGGACGTAAAACCCATGAGTCCAGATCAAGATTAATGTTTAGAAATTTAAAAGCAGCTTTAGAGCTGCTTTTTTATGCTTGAAATTTTAACTTTTTGGCTTTGATTTATTCTTCTAATACTTCATCTTCACGCATCACAAAATTACGGTCATCAATGACAATAGCCTGCTGACATATACCTGGTTTCTTGCGTTGCTGCTCAAATACTTCAGCGGACATTGGATCAAAACTATCAAAGAAACAAACTTCTTGATCATCCATAGAATAAATTAAAGAATGGTTGCCTATACCCTCCAAGGTATCGTAATACACTATGACAAAGCGTCCCGCCGCCACAAACTCTTGGAGTTGCTCATAACTTAACGCGGCGTGTAATGAAATATTTAGGGCCTGCGCTTCAAGATAACTTTGTACCTCAGTCGAATGCGGTGCTGGGTCATGTGCTGTATAAAACTCCACATCCAAACCAAGTTTCTTCAGTGCCGCAGCAAGTGAAATACCAAAAGTTCCATCCTGATCATTATGCTTACATAATTGAGCTAAATCAGAAATATCTAAATCCACACCATAGTGATGAAACACCATCCAAATCGCAAACACCCCACCATTGGCTTGTAAATTTTGTAAGTCTTTTGGAATTTCCATACTCATGGTCCAGCTCAAGTTGATTCAAGCTCATTATTCTACCCAAAATAAGCATAAAAAAAGCGACTCATAAGAGTCGCTTTCTTTTTACCGTTGTAAACTCAAATTATTGAGCAGCTGGTTCAGCTACAACAGTACGGCTACCAGAGATAGTCGCGAATACACGACGGTTCATAGCACGGCCTTCTTTAGTGTTATTGTCAGCGATCGGTTGATCCCAAGCGAAACCTTGAGTCGATAAACGAGCTGGATCAACGTTATATTCGTTAACAAGTGAAGATTTAACAGAGTTAGCACGAGCCAATGATAAACGTTCGTTTAGCGCACGTGGACCAGTGTTATCTGTGTGACCTTCGATGTTCGCTGTAGCGTTAGGGTATTCAACTAACTTTTCAGCAACTTTCGCGATTTCTGGTTTGTATTGATCTTTGATGTTTGATTTGTTTGTATCAAAGAACACACGAAGTTCCATGTTAAGGTCTTCAGTCAACTCTTGTGGAGCTGGAGCAACTGGAGCAACTGGAGCTACAGGAGCAACTTCAACTACAGGAGCAGCTGGTTTAAGGTGACCACCAAGAACTACGTTAAGACCAGCTAAAGCTGTATAGTTCCAGAAATCTTCGTCAATGTTGTAAGTAGCACGAGCTTCAGTACGTAGAGATAAAGCATCGTTTAAGCGCCAGAAAGCACCTAGACCAGCATTACCCAAAGTACCTTCTTCAGTAGTACCACGGTCAGCACCTAAACCACGAGCATCAGCTTCGTCAAATTTGTATTTGTAGTGACCAGCACCTAACAATACATATGGCTTAACTTTGCTGTCATAGTTTTTAGTGATCAAATCAGAAGTAGCATAGAAGTTACCGTTGATTTGAGTTTGTTTGTATTCGCTGTCAAGCGGATCAACATCACCTTTAACTTGGTTGTATTCAGCTTCGAAACCTAACCATGGAGTTAATTCAACACCAAGTGCTGCACCAACAAACAAGTCGTCTTGTAGCTCAGGACCTTCAGTTAGGTTGCCACGGCTGTTGTTGTGTTCAGAATCTTGGAAAGTGTAACCAAGCATTAATGGAGTAACAGTTACGCCTGCGTTTGCAGCAGCTAAAGGAGCAGCTACGAGCATTGCTAATGCAATACGACTCATTTTCATGGATTTATCCTCCAGAGATAACAATTGTTGTTCAAGCTCAAGCCGAAAAATTGGCTATCCTGAGATAGGCTTTCTAAATACCCCAGTTTTTTTTGTAAGCTATTCACGCTGAATCATACAAACACTTTATTCTTTTTCCAAGTGCTTGATTAATTTAATCAAGTAAATTATTGACAAAATTACTTACAATTTCCGTTGTAATTCGGTAAATTTCTACTCAATTTTGAGCTGTGAATCGCCTATTGTCACTTGCTATTTTCATTTTAACAGCTTTATTAAAAATTGAGTAATAAAATTCAATACCCAAAATTTATATTGCGATTAATGATACCTATAACACAACATTTATAAAAATAATATTAAAATCAGGATTAAATCAATGCCTTATTCAACAAAAAATGGGTTCACACTATTTGAACTTATTGTCGTCATTACCATCATTGCTATATTCGCCACCATTGCTTTACCACATTTCAATAACTTAATGGCAGAGCGAGAAGCCAAAAACGTCAAGGCAACCTTATTAAGCATGAACCATTTGGCGCGAAATAATGCAGCTTTATATCATTCTAATGTGGTGATTTGCCCCAGTGTAGATCAGCAGCAATGCCTCGCAAACAGTTGGAATACAGGTTTCATCCTATTTATAGACACCAATAAAAATAGACGTGTGGATGCCAATGAAAAAATATTACATCAGGAGCAACTCAATCTTAAATATGGAGATTTAAATTGGCGCGGCACACTAAGAATTCCCAGTCTCACCTTTCAAGCAGGTTACGGCTTACCAAATGGCTCAAATGGCAGCTTTTATTATTGCTCTAAAACTTCTGTCCAACATATACGTATACTCCTGAGTAAAATGGGACAGATACGTTTTGAAAATCCTGCCAGTTGTTAAAAACAGGAAACCCATGAGTCTACAAGGAAGCTTTAAATTTTCTTTATTCCTGATTCGTTTTACATATACTGCTAAAGCATTTTAAAAATTAACGCACATGGAATTGGAGATTCATAATGACTGAGATTGTCATCGTCAATGGTGCCCGTACTGCTATGGGTGGATTTCAAGGGAGCCTTGCTTCTGTAACTGCACCTGAACTCGGTGCAATCACCATTAAAGAAGCCGTTGCACGTGCTGGTCTACAAGCAAACGATGTAGAAGAAGTCATTATGGGCTGTGTTCTACCTGCGGGTTTAAAACAAGGCCCAGCACGTCAAGCCATGCGTCAAGCAGATTTGCCTGATTCAACAGGTGCCGTGACTATTAACAAACTCTGTGGTTCTGGCATGAAAGCAGTGATGCAAGCTGCGGATATGATCAAAGCAGGATCAGCCCATATCGTCGTGGCAGGTGGCATGGAGTCGATGACCAATGCACCTTATATTTTAACCAAAGCACGTGCGGGTTACCGTATGGGGCATGGTGATGTTAAAGACCATATGTTCCTAGATGGTTTAGAAGATGCTGAAACAGGTCGTTTGATGGGTTCTTTTGCACAAGACATGGCCAATACTCGTGGCTATACTCGTGAACAAATGGATGCTTTCGCAATTCGTTCATTAGAACGCGCACAAACAGCGGTCAATGAAGGTTACTTTGCCGATGAAATCGTGCCAGTAACCATTTCAACCCGTAAAGGCGATGTGGTTGTAGATAAAGATGAGCAACCATTCAACGCCAACATTGCCAAAATTCCAAGCCTCCGCCCTGCCTTTGCTAAAGATGGAACCATCACTGCGGCGAATGCAAGTTCAATTTCAGATGGTGCATCGGCTTTAGTTTTAACTTCAGCAGAGAATGCCAGTAATAAAGGCTTAGCGCCTTTAGCCAAAATTGTAGCGTATGCTTCAAATTCGCAGCATCCGTCTGAATTTACCATTGCACCAGTCGGTGCGATTCAAAAAGTTTTAAACCAAACTGGTTGGGATGCTCAAGACGTTGACCTTTGGGAAATCAATGAAGCCTTTGCCATGGTGACCATGTGTCCAATGGATGATTTCAAACTTGATCCGGCAAAAGTGAACATTAACGGTGGTGCATGTGCACTCGGTCACCCTGTCGGCTCAACAGGTTCGCGTATTATTCTGACCTTGATTCATGCCTTAAAACGTACAGGCGGTAAAAAAGGTATTGCTGCGTTATGTATCGGTGGTGGTGAAGCGACTGCGGTAGCCCTCGAATTACTTTAATCCTCAAGCATGATCTGTTATTGATATATTTTTATACAATAAAAGATCGAAAATTTTGCTGATATAAAAACAGCATTTATAAAAATCCCTCTGCATTGAGGGATTTTTATTACAAGACTATATTATGGTGAGTGAGTGTGCCTTGTTAAAATAACAACGAAAAAACAACGAGGATAGCACTATGCAACTGAATCACTACCTCAACTTTGATGGTCAAGCCGAAGCCGCTTTTAATTTTTACAAATCCGTCTTTGGTGGAGAGTTTGCAGCTTTCATGCGTTATGGCGACATACCTTCAGAGCAAGGTTCCACACTTTCCGAAGCTGATCAACAAAAAGTTATGCATATTTCACTGCCCATCAACGCAACAACGGTACTCATGGCATCGGACACCAATGATCAATTCTGTGCCCAAACCAATACTGTATTTACGCTAGGCAATAATCACTATATTTCAATCAATTTGGAAGCTCATGAACAAGCCGATGCAAAACGCTTATTTGATGCACTTTCAGTTAATGGGAAAATTGAAATGCCTCTCGATAAAACGTTTTGGGGTGCACTTTATGGCGCATTTACCGATCAATTTGGTATTCAATGGATGGTGAATTGCCAATTAGAAGAGGGATAAAATGTTCCTACTTTTAAACATCAATATTTGAAAATTGCGCAATAATAGTAAGCCCAACAGTAATAAAACCAATCCCCACCCATCCCGCTAAATCAATATTTTGCCCTAAAAAGGTTTTAGCCAATAGTGCTGTAGCAATCACCCCAATGCCAGACCACAGCACATATAAAATGCCTGCTTGCATAAATTTCAAGGCATAGGCTGCGCAAGCAAAGGAAATGATGTAAAGCACTAAGGCAATACCTTGGTCCAATTTATTGACCAGACCATTGCCCTTGGCTGAATAAAACGTTGAGAGTACATCTGTGACGATGGCGACCAATAGCCAAATGACACCCGGATTAATTTTTGCAAACAGTGCCATCATCGCCAATTTACCTTCCTCTTTGTCTCAAATCTGTTCATCAAAATGCTGCGTATAAATACAAAAAAGCTGGACCGAAGTCCAGCTTTTCATTTACTTGAAACCTTAAGCGCCCGTTTGATAACTAGCTTGCGCAACTGCGGTAGATGCTTGGTAAGGATGGGTAAAATCGCCCAAACCTGCCGCAGCTTCAAGAACATCCTTGCCTTCTTTGATCACGAAACTATCAAAGCCAGCACGTTTCATATAGTTCAAGACATCTTTAAACACATCGCCGGTTGCGCGCAGTTCACCTTGGAAACCTTGACGACGTAATAACGCTGCAAATGAATAACCACGGCCATCATTAAAGCCTGCAAAGTCAATAAAGATGGCATCCAATTGATCTAGAGGAAATTCATGGGTTTCAGGTGAAACATCAACAGTAACCAAAAGTGCTTTTTTACCTGAAACTTGAGCCAATTGATCTAATTGTTCAGCCGTTAAGACCACATCACCTTGCGGTAACACGCCATCTTCACCGACCAATTGATAGGTATTGTCTGCAATCGAGCCATCTTTAGAGAGGACTTGTCGTGCTGGATTAAGCATATGCGCGCTCCTTAAACGGTTGAATGCCAACACGGCGATAGGTTTCGATAAATTCTTCACCGTCATTTCGAAGGTCAAGATAGGTATTCAAAATTTCTTCAACGATGTCTGGAACCACATCCGCTGCAAAGGATGGACCTAAGATGTCACCAATCGAAGCATCATGGTCTGCATTCCCACCCAAAGTAATTTGGTAGAACTCAGCACCTTTTTTGTCCACACCCAAAATACCAATGTTGCCGACATGGTGATGACCGCAGGCATTCATACAACCTGAAATATTCAAATCCAATTTGCCGAGGTTATAAATAGTATCCAAGTCATCAAAACGACGTGAAAGCGCTTCTGAAATTGGAATCGATTTCGCATTCGCCAATGAACAGAAATCACCGCCTGGGCAGCAAATAATATCGGTTAAGAAACCAATATGTGCACGCGCGAGGTTATTTTTCTCAAGAATGCTCCAAAGCTCAAATAAGTCTTTTTGTGGCACATCCACCAACGCAATATTTTGCTCATGCGTGGTGCGGAGTTCACCAAAAGTATATTGGTCTGCAAGGTCTGCAATCAGCTTCATCTCTGCTGTAGACATGTCACCCGGTGCAATCCCTGCACGTTTCAGTGAAATCGTCACAATACGGTAGCCTTTCACTTTATGCGCATTGGTATTGATATTGAACCACTGTTTGAATTTCGGATGCGCAGCGAACTGTGTAGTAAAATCTTCATCTGCATAATCTTGATAATCAAATGGCGTGAAGTTCTCATCCATTTTCTTCAAGGTGTCTGCATCAACTTTTAAGGTTTTGATGGTATGCGCAAATTCAGCTTCAACTTTTTCAGCAAATACTGCTGGCGTTAATGCTTTCACTAAAATTTTAATACGTGCTTTGTATTTGTTGTCACGGCGACCATGCAAGTTATAGACGCGTAGCACCGCTTCAAGGTAGGCAATCAAATCTTCACGTGGCAAGAAGTCGCGAATGAAACTACCAATTACAGGGGTACGACCTAAACCACCACCGACTTTAATTTTATAGCCAATTTCACCCGCTTCATTTTTTACGATATATACACCGATATCATGGAATGCGGTTGCAGCACGATCCGTTTCTTCAAGTGCTGAGACTGCAATCTTGAACTTACGTGGCAAGAAAGCAAACTCAGGATGGAAAGTTGACCACTGACGAATCAATTCACACGTTGGACGCGGATCTGCAATTTCACCCGCAACTACACCTGAGTATTGGTCAGTCGTGGTATTACGGATACAGTTACCTGAAGTTTGAATCGAATGCATTTGAACAGATGCAAGCTCTTGCAACATGTCCGGTACATTTTCTAGTGCAGACCAGTTAAACTGAATATTTTGACGGGTGGATACGTGCGCATAGCCGCGGTCAAATTTTTGCGCCAAATCCGCAACTTTACGCAGCTGCTTGGAATTCATCAGACCATAAGGCACTGCAATACGCAGCATCGGCGCATAGCGCTGAACATACAAACCATTTTGAAGGCGCAGTGGACGGTACTCATCTTCCGTCAATTTGCCTGCTAAATAACGTTCCGTTTGATCGCGGAACTGTGCAACACGTTCATTAACCAGTTGCTGGTCAAAATCAGTATATAAATACATGGCGTACAGCTAGTCATTTCTATTATAACGGCGCACAGCATAACCAGATTTGATCTATCAACAAAATGCGTTTTTTACATACTTTATAACGATTTTATTGATAAGGCGATGTAGAGTTCACTGATATAAAGCCTTTCAGCGGTTTTTACTTTATTTTTACCAATATTGATTATTTTATTCATTCCTTAGCATTTATTTTCATAATAAAAAGAAGCTTGAGTAATTAGGCTTCTTTTCACCTTAATTTCAATACATCGATTTATCTCTATACAGCATACACCGCCAAAACTCTATCCATTTGGTTCTCAAATGGACCATAAATATCTGCCATTTATAAAGAATCAGCACCCAAAGGCCTTCCGATAAAGTCGTATCTTAGAGTTGAACGCGAAAACTTGATGGGGCAAGCCAATTGCTGTTCATGTTGTGCGTTCCCTTCGGTTAACGGCACAGATACTACCCATGCGCGGTCTTGTGCCAACTGTGAATCAAGTGCTTCGTCCAACTTTAATACAGGCTCAACGCAAACATCTTGTTGCTGAAAAATGGTGTTCCATACCGCAAAATCTTGGCTTTTAATTTTATCTTTTATCGCTTGTTTCACGACTTGACGGTCTTCAGTCGTGAGTGATGCCCCCTTTTCAGCCACAATCGGCAACTCTAAAATCTGTGCTAACCCTTGCAGAAACTGCGGCTCTAAACTTCCAATCGACACATAACGCCCATCTTGGGTCTCATAGTAGTCATAAAAAGTCGCGCCATTCAGATAGCTTTGCTCAGGCCCTTGTTTTTCCTGTCCTGCCAAACTTGCCGCAGCAGCCATACTGTTGAGTCCGACCACACAGTCGGTCATCGAAATATCAATATATTGCCCAAGTCCGCTACGTTGCCTTTCAATCACTGCGGCCAATATACCAATCACGCTATGTAAAGAGCCGCCGGCAATATCTGCAATTTGAATCCCCATCGGTGGTGGCCCACCGTGTTGTCGACCACTATGCCCAGCAATGCCTGACAAAGCCACATAATTGATATCGTGCCCTGCCTTATTTTGATAATGACCTGTTTGCCCATAGCCAGTAATGGAACAATAAATCAAACGCGGATTGATTTGAGATAAGGTCGGATAGTCCAACCCCAGTCTTTGCATCACTCCGGGACGAAACTGTTCAATCACGATGTCATAGTCTGAAATTTTAGCTTTAATCAGTTCAATATTGGCCGGATCTTTTAAGTCCAACGCAACAGACTGCTTGTTTCGATTCAGATAACTATGTGCTGTGGCCTGCCCATGGGCATAGGGCGGCATTAAACGGATCAGGTCTGGTCGGGTTGGTGACTCAATGTGGATCACTTCTGCACCTAAGTCCGCCAAGTACATTGTTGCAAAAGGCCCAGGTAATAATGTCGAAAAATCGAGAACTTTCAATCCTTTTAAAGCTGCATCCATAAGTCGTTTTTCTCTAATTGTGTTGATTTTTCATCCATGGTAAAAATATAAAAAGATTAAAACAATGTCATGTTCAGCCATTTACCTTGATAGTTTCGGCAATCTACCATGTAAAAATGGTAAAATACCTGTTGTAAATTGCCATAATTACTTTTTTAGCGTCATTTAGGTCAAACATTTGTGAACATTAAAGAGACTGAAGGATTAAACATGAGTCGTGATACGATCAGTATCCATTTCGTCAACGCAGCCTTAACTGGTGTGAAACGTCTCGGCATGGATGTCGAAACTTTATTGTCTCACGTTGGCATTGAGGCGGAACTTTTACGCCAACCCAAAGCACGTATTTCACCTGAACAGTACACACGTTTTATTAAAATGTTGTGGATGGTGACTCAAGACGAACACGTTGGTTTTGATATTCAACCACGTCGTTTGGGTACGTTTGCCATCATGTGCCAATTGATTATTCATGCCAAAACTTTGGGTGAAGCACTTGAATTATCTTCTCAATTCTACAAATTATTTGGTGATGACTGGGCTGTAACGCTGGAACGTGATAAACACGAAGCGCGTTTAGTTCCACAGATTCCAAAAACTATGGATCCCGATCATTTCATTACTGAAAGTATGTTGATGATTTGGCATGGTTTGGCATCATGGCTGATTGAACGCCGACTGCCGCTTGAGCGCGTACACTTTGGTTATGCACGCCCTGATCATGCCGATGAGTACGATGCATTATTCTTTGCACCCGTGATGCAATTCGATATGCCGCGTACCGAAATTACCTTTGCAGCCGACTATTTAGATCTTCCAATTCGTCAAAATGAAGAAACTTTAGAAGAGTTCTTAAAAGCCGCACCTGCACAGTTATTGGTGAAGTTTAAAAATACCAACTCACTGACTTCACGTATTCGTGATGTATTAAAGAGTCAAATTGGTGAAGAAATGCCAACGCTAAATGACGTGGCATCAATGTTGTATCTATCCCCTCAAACGCTTCGCCGTCGTCTCGCAGCCGAAGGAAAAAGTTATCAAGGTGTAAAAGATGCATTGCGTCGTGATGCAGCGATTCATTTATTGCTCAACCCAGATTTAACTCTTGAAGATGTAGCACAACAAGTGGGCTTTAGTGAAACCAGTACCTTCCACCGTGCATTTAAAAAATGGACAGGCGTGACCCCAGGCCTGTATCGCCAATTACACGGTTATCATTAATTTGTGTAAAGCATAGAAATAAACATCGCTCTTTAATCCTCGCCCAAGTGAACAACTTGGGCTTTTTTATTGGCTAAAAATATCACTTGATCTGACCCGTTCTCGTCATTGCACTCGCCCAATTAATGCGTACACTCAAAAACACATAAAAATTTTAATACATAAATAAAGGGATAGAGTTATGAGCGAGGCTTACATCATTGATGCCATTCGCACACCGCGCGGCAAAGGGAAAAAAGACGGTTCATTGCATGAGGTTAAACCGATCAGCCTGCTCACCGGCCTGCTGAATGAACTGCGAAGCCGTCATAAATTTGACACCTCTGCAGTCGATGACATTGTTTTAGGCTGCGTCACACCTATTGGCGATCAGGGGGCAGACATTGCCAAAACTGCAGCTATTGCTGCGGGTTGGGACAATGATGTGGCGGGTGTTCAGATTAACCGTTTCTGCGCGTCCGGTTTGGAAGCGGTAAATCTGGCTGCGCAAAAAGTCCGTTCAGGCTGGGAAGATTTAGTGGTTGCCGGTGGTGTTGAATCCATGTCGCGTGTACCCATGGGTTCTGATGGCGGGCCTTGGGCGCTGGATCCAGAAACTAATTTAAAGTCACATTTTGTGCCGCAAGGCATTGGTGCCGATCTCATTGCCACGATTGATAGCTATAGCCGTGCTGATGTCGATGCCTTTGCCGCAAATTCTCAGAGAAAAGCAGCTACGGCCCAAGCCAATGGCTATTTCAATAAATCGGTCGTACCTGTCAAAGATAAAGCAGGCGTGACGATTTTAGCTCAAGACGAATTTATTAAACCAAGCACGACAACAGAAGGTCTCAGCAAACTGAATCCAAGTTTCGCCATGATGGGGCAAATGGGCTTTGATGCCATTGCCTTGCAAAAATACCCTGAAGTAGGCGCGATTCATCATGTGCATCATGCGGGCAATTCATCCGGTATTGTCGATGGTGCTGCCGTGGTTTTATTGGCATCTGAAAAAGCAATCAAAGAGCAAGGTTTAAAACCACGCGCCAAAGTACTGGCAACGGCATTGGTCGGCGCAGATCCGACCATCATGCTGACCGGCCCTGCGCCCGCTGCGCGTAAAGCCTTAGCCAAAGCTGGCCTGACGATTGAGGATATTGACCTGTTTGAGGTGAATGAAGCCTTTGCTGCGGTAGTGATGTGTTTCATTAACGAGCTTCAAGTGGATCCAGCCAAAGTCAACGTCAATGGCGGTGCAATTGCCATGGGTCATCCACTAGGGGCAACAGGCGCAATGATTTTAGGCACGCTGTTGGATGAACTGGAACGCCAAGGCAAAAAACGCGGCCTTGCTACCCTGTGTGTCGGCGGCGGCATGGGCATCGCCACCATTATTGAGCTGGTATAAGGAGAATAAAAATGAGCGCAATTCAATTTGAAAAAAATGCCGACAACATCGTGATCCTGACACTGGATTCTCCAAACCAGTCTGCCAATACCATGAATGCCGATTTCCGCACGGCACTGAGCGCAACAGTCGAAAAACTGCAAGCCGATGAAAATATTGCAGGGATTATTTTCCGCTCGAACAAAAAAACCTTCTTTGCCGGCGGTGACTTAGACGAACTGATTCAAGCCACACCTGAACATGCGACCGAATTCTTCAACATGATTGAAGAGATGAAAGCCAAACTACGTTATATCGAAACGCGCGGCATTCCAGTTGTCGCTGCTTTAAATGGAACAGCGCTTGGCGGTGGCTGGGAACTGGCACTTGGCTGTCATTATCGTATTGCACTCAATGATCCTAAAGCAAAATTTGGCTTACCTGAAGTGACCTTAGGCTTACTGCCGGGCGGTGGAGGTATTGTCCGTATGACGCGTTTATTGGGTCTGCAAAATGCCTTTCCACTCTTGATGGAAGGTAAACAATTTGGTGTCGAAAAAGCCAAATCATTAGGCCTCATTCATGACACAGCAGAAACCGAACAAGAACTAATGGATAAAGCTATGGCTTGGGTCAAAGCCAATCCCAAATCGGTACAGCCTTTTGATGTCAAAGGCTATAAGATTCCGGGCGGTACACCGTCTACGCCTGCTGTGGCGCAAATGCTGGCAATTGCCCCTGCAATACTGCGCGATAAAACCAAAGGCTGCTACCCAGCACCTGAAGCAATTATGGCTGCTGCTGTTGAAGGCGCTCAGGTTGATGTAGATACCGCACTGACCATTGAATCACGCTATTTTACCTATTTGGCCACCGGTCAAATTTCTAAAAATATGATCGGCACCTTCTGGCATGGACTCAATGCGATTAAATCAGGCGCCAGCCGTCCCAAAGATGTGGCGAAATGGAAAGCCACTAAAGTCGGCATTTTAGGTGCAGGCATGATGGGTGCAGGCATTGCCTATGCAACTGCATCCAAAGGCATCGCCGTTGTGCTGAAAGATGTATCACTTGAAAATGCAGAAAAAGGCAAAGCCTATAGTCAAAAATTGCTAGATAAAAAAGTTTCGCAAGGTCGCCTCAGTGCAGAACAGCGTGATCAGGTTTTAGGATTGATTCATACCACGGCGGAAGCAGCGGATTTGCAAGGCTGTGACCTGATCATTGAAGCTGTGTTTGAAAATCAGCAACTGAAAGCCCAAGTCACTCAAGAAGCCGAAGCCTATTTGGCAGATGGTGGCATTTTTGCATCTAATACCTCAACCTTGCCGATTTCAGGTCTAGCGGACGCATCAAAAGATCAAGCGCATTTCATTGGCCTGCATTTCTTTAGTCCAGTCGATAAAATGCAGCTGGTAGAAATCATCAAAGGGAAAAATACTTCGGCAGAAACCTTGTCCAAAGCCTATGACTATGTACAGCAAATTGGTAAAACCCCAATTGTGGTCAATGATAGCCGCGGCTTCTTTACTAGCCGTGTGTTTGGCACTTTTGTGCAGGAAGGTTTACACTTATTACACGAAGGCATTCCTCCTGCGAGGATTGAAATGGCAGCGCTGAAAGCTGGCATGCCCGTCGGCCCGCTTGCCATTCAAGACGAAGTCTCGCTGACGCTGTCTGAACATGTTGCGCATGAGACTCGTAAAGCGCTGCAAGCAGAAGGCAAAGACTTGCCGTACTCAGGCGCTGATGAAGTGATTCAAAGCATGATTCATGAGTTTGGCCGCAAAGGCAAAGCGGCGGGCGCAGGCTTCTATGACTATCCTGAAGGTGGCAAAAAGCATTTATGGGAAGGCTTAAGCAAATGGCAAAAGGATACCCATATTTCTGAACAGGAAATGATTGATCGCTTCCTGTTTGTGCAGTCTTTAGATACCCTGCGCTGCCTAGAAGAAGGCGTGTTGGAATCGACTGTAGATGGCAATGTCGGTTCAATTTTCGGTATTGGCTTTGCCCCATGGACAGGTGGCGCGCTGCAATTCCTCAATCAATATGGTTTGGAAAAAGCGCTTGAGCGTGCAAATACACTGGAAGCGAAATACGGTGAACGCTTTAAAGCACCGCAATTGCTGAAAGATAAAGTCGCAAAAAATGAGTTGATCTGATCCATCCAATGCAAATTAAATAAGGAGCCGAGCGCTCCTTATTTCGTACGTCTCAACCTGTTGATCGACAACAAGTCTAAAATTTACACGTTATTTCAGTAATTTCATGTTATAAAGTAACATTATTTTAATTTATCTTTTGAATTGGGTAGGTTGTTATGACTGATCATTCTTCTCCTGAAAAATCACCTTGGGGTTGGAAAGCACTGATTATCTTTTGTATTTTAGGTGGTCTGTTTATGTTTATTTTCTGGCTTGCAATCTCCAATGAACCAGACTATATGCCAAGTCAGCAAAATAAAAACAATACCCAACAGCATGCGTTTAAAAATGCGCCAGTGATGTCAGAGGAAGCGTTACAACAAGCCCAAGCAGATAAAGCGACCCGTGAACAATCGGCAAGTCACGCAGCAGCAGTTGAAGACATGCACATGACGCCAGAGCAACATGCACATATGGATGATACTAGCCCTGAGCCAACATCAAGCAACGAACACTAAGCTTCCACGCATAAAAAAACGCTTAATAATTTAAGCGTTTTTTTATGTCCAGAGGATTGATCGTTGCATTTAATTTAAAAGCACAATCGCATATCCATATGTGGAATCCCACAATCCAAATATTCCTCACCCTCAGCTATAAAGCCAAGAGAGGCATAAAATGGCAGCGCATGAACTTGTGAGGAGAGTTTGACAAACGATCTGCCTTGTTGCTGAGCCAATTGAATAATGCTTTGCATCAATACACGACCGACACCCTGCCCACGATACTCTTTGAGCACAGCCACGCGACCAATACTGTTATTTTCAAGCAAACGTGCTGTGGCAATGGCTTGCCCCTGATCATAGGCAATGAAATGTAGTGACACAGCATCTTCACTGTCCCATTCATCTTCAGCTGCAATTTGCTGTTCCTGAATAAAGACCTGCTCACGAATCAGTTTGGCATCTTGTGCAAATTGTTCCCAACTGCCCGAAAGAATTTGTAGCTGTTGCATTTGTCTCTCCATCAGCATTTACAGCCAATATCTTGCTGATCCCATTGATCATTCAACAACAACTCTAAGGAATGTTTTTGAATGCCATACATGTCTTTCAATGCTTGTATTTGTGCCAAAACAGCCTGATCAGGTTGTTGATAATCTTGACGTTTGGTTGCCAAAATCATTTTATTTTTACTGGTATGTTCCAATGCCACAAATTCAAAGACTTTGGTTTCATAGCCGTAGGCTTTGAGTAACAAGGCACGAATGGTATCGGTCAGCATTTCCGCTTGTTGCCCGGCATGTATGCCAAACTGCAACATTGGTGCCAATACTTTCGGTGCTGTCAGCTGCGGGCGTAATTCTTTATGACAACATGGCGCGCACATGATCATTTGCGCATTCAGCCGGATACCGGTATGAATGGCAAAATCGGTTGCCACATCACAGGCATGTAAGGCAATCATCACATCCAAACGTTCAGGTGCATAGGTCCGCACATCTCCTTGGAAAAAGTCCAGTTGGGTAAACTGCGAACGTGCCGCAACCGATTGGCAGAACTCAACCATTTTCGGATTGAGCTCAACCCCAGTCACAAACGGCGTTTGAGCCTGTTTGGCCAAATAATCATACAAGGCAAACGTTAAATAACCTTTGCCTGAACCAAAATCGACTATGCGCAACGCCTGATCATGTTGAATCTGATTTAAAGCACCTGAGAAAATTTCGACAAATTTATTAATCTGTTTCCATTTACGTGCCATGCTCGGAATAATTTGTGCTTTGGCATCGGTAATACCCAGCGGCTGTAAAAAGTAGCTGTCTTGATCAACATAACGATGTTTGGCACGATCATGTCCTTGATGCTCAGTTACGGTATTTTTACTCAGCACAGGTTTGACTTTACTGACTGTCAACATGACTTTCTTTTTATTTTTCTTTAGCTGTAACTCTTCATCGGCCGTGATGAGATTGGCTTGCTTACAACATGCCAGCAGACTCTCCACCTGTGACAAGGCTGAAGCTATAGGGTAATTTTTAGTAATATCTTGAGTCTTATACCGATATAAACAACTTAAAAATGACTCCCCTTGCAATGAAATGACTCTCAAGGTTATTTTTTCCAAATGCTCAAGTTCACCTTTATATTGACTCAAGATCATGCGATCAAAACGCTGTGTTTCAATGGCTTGCTGAAAGGCCGCTAAAAATTGCTGCTCTTGCGTAGAGGGAGAAGCCAAAGATGACATAATATAAACCTACATAAATTTGCAAAACAATTTTAAATCTTCTTACACCAAAAGCAAAATTAAATTACTATACACATGTATATTTAGATTATTATAAAAGAGACCGTATGAACTCTCCCCCTGTTGCACACTATGATCCCGCTGAAGAAAAGCTGAATTTCTATACCCATGCTTTCGGTGCTGCCTTGTCTGTCATTGCAGGTATCTTATTGATTATAAAAGGTGCTTATTTACCGACTGGACAATGGATTGCGCTGTGGGTCTATGCGCTGAGTATGGTTTTATTATTCTCAGCTTCGAGCTTATATCACTTTGCCGAGTCCCCTGAACGTCGTGGTTTATATAAAAAACTGGATCATACTGCCATTTATTATTTGATTGCTGGTACTTATACCCCATTTTTGGCCATCGCCATTCCCACCGCAAAAGCACACTATTTATTGATCGCACTTTGGGTGATTGCGGCAATTGGAACACTATTCAAGTTAATATTCATTAATCGTTTTCAGAAAATTTCACTCCTCGCCTATTTGGTTATGGGTTGGCTTGCAGTGCTAGTCATCGATGATATGCAACGCTTTTTATCCGATCAAGCTTTAACCTACCTGATCATTGGTGGGCTATCTTATACAATTGGTGCATTGTTTTATGCCCTAAAAAAGGTAAGATATACCCACGCTATCTGGCATATTTTTGTATTGATAGGTGCAGGATCACATTTCCTGTCGATTTATCTCTACGTGATATAAACCGCTCACACTGCATTCTTTAGTGACCCTAATTCCGCAGACTGTAAGTAGGTATTTCGTGTTTTTTTAAGAAATTACGCCTTTTTTAAAAAGATTACGCTATTAAAACTAAGTTCAATTATTTTTAGTAAGTGTAAGGTCTACCATGGCGTCTTCAAGTGCTGCTGTATCGGAACAGCAACCAACAAATTCAAAATTCCGCGTGCTTACAGCAAGTCTTGTAGGTACAACAATCGAGTTCTTCGATTTCTATATTTATGCAACTGCGGCAGTCATTATCTTCCCACATTTGTTCTTCCCTGCAAGTACCGATCCAACCACAGCAACTATTCAGTCTCTGGCGACTTTTGCGATCGCGTTCATTGCCCGTCCAATTGGTGCTGCATTTTTCGGCCATCTCGGTGACCGGATTGGTCGAAAAGCCACCCTTGTTGCCGCATTGCTCACCATGGGTATTTCCACCGTGTGTATTGGTTTACTTCCAACTTATGCACAAATTGGTATCGCCGCACCATTATTACTTGCGCTTTGTCGTTTAGGCCAAGGTTTAGGTCTGGGTGGCGAATGGTCAGGTGCCGTCCTGCTAGCAACTGAAAATGCGCCTGAAGGTAAACGCGCTTGGTATGGCATGTTCCCACAACTGGGTGCACCGATTGGCTTCATTCTTGCAACTGGTTCATTCTTGACTCTCGGCCACTTCATGTCTGAAGCTGAATTCATGCAATGGGGTTGGCGTATTCCATTCATCTCTAGTGCTTTACTGGTGATTATCGGTCTTTGGATTCGTTTAAAATTACATGAAACGCCGGCATTCCAAAAAGTTTTGGACAAGCAAAAAGAAGTGAACATTCCATTTAAAGAAGTGATTGTAAAACACTGGGGAATGTTGATACTCGGGACGATTGCCGCGATTTGTACCTTCGTTGTGTTCTATCTCACCACGGTATTCGCCTTACAATGGGGCACAACCGAGTTAGGCTACACCCGTGAAGAGTTCTTAAAACTTCAATTGGTGGCTACCCTTTGCTTTGCCGCATTTATTCCATTGTCTGCGGTATTTGCTGAAAAATTTGGTCGTAAAGCAACATCTGTTGCAGTCTGCGTCATATCAGCATTATTCGGTCTGGTATTCTCCAGTATGCTTGAATCTGGCAGCACCATCCTTGTGTTCTTGTTCCTGTGTATCGGTTTAGCGATTATGGGCTTAACCTATGGTCCAATTGGTACGGTATTATCCGAGATCTTCCCGACCTCAGTACGTTATACTGGCTCAGCTCTAACCTTTAACTTGGCGGGTATTTTTGGTGCGTCTTTTGCTCCATTGATCGCGACTAAACTGGCAACAGGTTATGGTTTATATGCAGTAGGTTACTACTTAACAGCCGCATCGATTCTTTCACTGTTCGCCTTCTTGCTGATTCGTGAAACCAAAAATGATGATGTAAACAATCAGGTTTAATTCTCATTTAATACAAAAAAAGCCAGCAAATTGATGCTGGCTTTTTTATGGCTTGGATATCGTTTTTTGAAATGCAATGATCTCAATCAAAAAACAATTCTCTGGCATTTCCAAGATAGTTTTTTGCTAAATTAATTCAATAATATCAATCGTCGGTGGTACACGAAAACGAAATGGCACACCAACCATCCCAGTCCCAACCGTCACAAATACATCGGCATTTTCATGCTGATATAAGCCCTTTTTGTGACCTAAAATGGAAACTTTTTTCATCACATAGTCGGTTAACCATGGCAATTCGACTTGCCCGCCATGGGTATGCCCAGACAACATCAGTGGACGACCCGGCAATTTAGGCACCATATCCACGGTATCGGGATTATGTGAAAGGATCAGCCAAGGTTTATCTTGCGGTAGTTCAGGTAAATAACGCATATCAGCTTTACCTGCCCATAAATCACCAACACCGAGTAAGCGAAACTCATTAAATTCGACCACTTGCCCTTCAATATCAACCACGTTGTTAGAACTCAGGGCATTTTTTAGCAGTTCTTGAATCGGTGGTCCCGGATACTGTTCATCATGGTTGCCATTGACAGAATAAATGGGTGCCACAATTTTTTTCAGCACCGCCAATTCTTCTACCAGTTTATTTTCAGGCTCATAAGTCCAGTCCCCTGCAACGACTACAAGATCTGGATTTTGGGCATTAATTTTTTCAACGATAATTTTCAGTTGACGTTCATGGCCTGAAAATAACCCAATATGTAAATCACCAATTAAGGCCACACGTACAGGTTTTAATAAGGCGCGATCTTCATGTAACTTGTATTGCAGCTTATGCACCCGAACAAAATGCGGTTCGATAAAACGTGCATAACATAAAACGCCCGTAACCAATGCCACAAATACAGCCTCATGCAGTGAGTAATAACCACTCCAGCCAGCATAAAAACTAAAGAAGAACAATGGAATGAGTAAATAAGACAGATAAAAAGCCAACAAGTGAACAAAGGCTTTAAAGGGATGAATGGTTTCCGTACGCGACTGGCTTAACCACGCTTGAGAAATGGCCCAAATCCCAAGCACAGCCAGACCAATATAAAAATACATCACTACGGAATTTAATTCCCACATACATTTGCTCTACAATTTATCTGACTAGAAATTTTGTCTCTATATTTATCTTTTCACAGCTGACACTTATACTCAAATCAATTTTTTCAGTATCGTTGTAGTATGAACTCTGCCCCAAAGTTTCAGCAAAAGATACCTTTGCTTCAGCCCCACTATAAAGCTATTTTGCTAAGCAGTAGTCTCTTTTTGACTTTGCCGGCGTGTACAACCTTACCGAAACAGCAGCCTCAGCCTATCGAATACGCATTCAACACCCCAACAGAACAAACCACTTTGGCTAAAATTGTGCTGCCGCTGCGTGAACAAAATCCAGATTTGACGGGTTATCACCTGCTGTATGATCCCTTAGAAGCCTTGGCAGCACGCATCGAACTGATTAACAAAGCCGAAAAAAGCCTCGATTTACAATATTATATTTGGGATAACGATAAAATCGGTTCTTTGGCACTACATGCCATGATTCAAGCCGCAGATCGTGGCGTTAAAATTCGCTTATTGGTGGATGATAATAATGCCAAGAAAATGGAAGGCATTTATATGGCGCTCGATCAACATACCAATATCGATGTCAGACTTTATAACCCCTACCGTTTCCGTCATTTTCGTGCCATGGATATGGTATTGGATTTAAAACGTATCAACCGCCGTATGCACAACAAAAGCTTTATTGCCGATAATCAGATTGCACTGATTGGTGGGCGCAATATGAGCAACCAATATTATAACGTCAGTGACAATTATCAGTTTTCTGATGTGGACGTGATGTTAGTCGGTGCAGCCTCTGACGAAATTATTCATTCTTTTGATGAATACTGGAATGATGACCATGCCTATCCCGTGCGCCAACTGGTCAACCCACGCCATTACACCTTGCGTTATGACAGCTTAAAGCAACAACTGGAAGACTATAACCAAGAAGCAACGGTAGTGAATTATCTGGATTTAGCCAATCGCTCACATGCCTTTGAAAACTGGTTAAATAACCAAATTCAATTTGACTGGGTCAAAGCTGAAGTGGTCAAAGATTCCCCAAGTAAAATTAAAGCCAAAGCTAAAAAGGAAGAACATCTTAATTTTCAGCTGCTCAATCGATTAGATAAACCGGAACAGAGTGTTGATATTGTCTCGGCCTATTTTGTACCTGAAAAAATCGGGGCCAATCGACTAAAAAAACTCAGTGAAGATGGCGTTCAAGTTCGCGTATTGACCAACTCTTTCCAGGCCAATGACGTGCCTTTGGTGCATGCGTTTTATAGTAAATACCGACATGATTTATTGGAACATGATGTTCAATTATATGAGTTTTTATCCACACCGGATTCAGAAAATCTGAATACCAATACCAAAGAAATTTCGGAAAAATCCAAAGTCAGTATGAAAGGGCTCAGCCGTTCGAGTTTACATGCCAAACTGATGGCTTTGGATGAAAAACAGGTGTTTATTGGCTCATTTAACTTCGATCCACGCTCGGCTTATTTGAATACTGAAATTGGGGTCTTACTGAATAGCCCACGTCTTGCCAAAGCCGTGCACTACACCATGGATGAAAATCTCAGTAAATATGCCTATAAACTGGTATTAAACGCCGAGCAAAATATTAACTGGGAAATTAAACTCTCCAATGGCAATACTCGTACCTATATGTATGAACCTAAAATGAAATGGTGGCAAAAAGCCGGAATCAAAGTGATCTCATGGCTACCAATTGAAGGCTTTATGTAAAATGACTAAAGGCGTAATTGAGTAAAATTACACCTTTCGCTTAATCGACGAGAGGCGTATTTAAAACGCGTGCATGTAATTGTTTTAAGCCTTCCGTCATTTTCTCTTGCACTTCACGCGTCAAAGATTCAACTGTATACCCTGTCGAATCAATTGCAGGTAAAGTCATTAAATGCGCAGTGACATGCGGCATTTCCAAGACATTACGCACATGTCGATCAAAACTAATTTCGCCAATATAAGGAGCCACCATATCCAGTTGTCCGTCCTGATTTACATAACAAATCAAACAAATTTGTACCGGACGATTGGCTTCAATCGCAGCGCCTAAAAGTCGGCCATGGACTTTTTTAATTTTGCTGCCATCGGTCGTTGTTGCTTCTGGGAAAAACAATACCGGGCTGTCCTGTTTTAAAAAGTCGGTGATTTGTTCTTTAATTTTGATGGAATCGCCTGAACCCCGCTGAATAAATAAAGTACCGCCCCCTTTGGCTAAATTACCCACTACAGGCCATTTTTCAATTTCAGCTTTGGCCAAAAAGAATACCCGCGCACCAGAGCCCAAGACCGCCACATCTAACCAAGAAATATGATTACTGACCCAAAGCGCCGGCTGGCGCGGAATGTCGCCATGCACTTTGACATCAATATTAAAAACCTTGCATAACTTGCGGCAAAAATACTGTACATAACGGGTATTTTGAGGATTGTTGGGATTTTTATACAGTTGATGACGATAGACTAAATAAAATCCCTGAGAAACCGCAACCGTCGCTGCACTAACTTTTTTGCAATACAGGTAAAGTTTTGAAAAAATATTCATCTGGCTGGTCGTTACGGTTTGGGATTGGTTCATAAAAGCTTCACTGAAATTTCAGATCACCGAGTTTCGGCGTAATTTTTCATCATCATATACCGAAGTCATTTATTTTGCATTGATCTTGACATCCTCACCTCCCTTAAACGGAGGTGATTCCTACAGCTAGACGCTTATGCCCAAGCGCAAGAATGTTCAT
>NZ_JBLZXR010000019.1:0-2021 GCF_050285345.1 Acinetobacter sp. | reverse complement strand
AAGCGTTTTGAAGTAGAGGGCTAAGGTTATGGCGCGATATGTAGTAGTAATCGGCGCAAGTGGTGCAGCCATTGTGCTTGATTCAGAGCTTTCAAACCTTGATGAAAATATCATTAGCCAATTGTCTTTTGATTTGGCGAACCATTTGGATGATGGTGTAGAGCTTGAGGTGAAGTTGAAGCAACAAGGCCCGACTTTTCATCTTTCACAAACAGCAATCGAATTGACTTTTCTGGATGTTGGGACAGGTGACAAGATTTATACAGCCAAAGGCTTTTTAGACCCTGATGAAAACCTAACCAGTTCAATTGTATCGGTTTTAGATGCAATGGATGACTTCAGCGAAGTTGAGCTGGAAAATTTCACCTATCCGGGCTTTGAATCTGATATTGCTGATCTAAATTGCTTCAATGAATACGATTCATTGGGCCGCAATGCAGAGAAAATGAGTGTACCCACGGCGCCTATGCCAAATGTACCGACCGTTTATAGCATTATTACCAGTCAAGATATTGCGCCAAACGATTTGTATATGCAGTTCACTGATGATTTTGGCTTGTTTACGCAAATGTTACGTGCTGCAAATAAGCTGAATGTGGGCCTATGGGTGGAATTAGACCCGACTTTAACACTGGATCAGGTGTATATGGTTGCCGCTGATTTGGCGCCTATGGATCATCATGTTCGCTTGGTGTGGTCGCCTATCCGTGCCCGTCCATTGGATGCCGTAGGGTTGAAAGGCAAGAAAATCGCACGTCTTGTTGGTGGCTTTATTTTGGGCCAGCTATTAAAACGCCGTGCAAAAACCAATGTCCACGGTATCCCGCCTTTGCATACCCCAATTGCAGGTTTTGATTTCCCGGTGAATTTTGTGGGGATTGAACAAAACCCGGATGTGATTTTGGATGATTTTGCGCATAAGCAACTTGCAGCATTGCAAGTCAATGTGGTGCAGCGGTCGCATTATGAAAGCGGTGTACGTTTTGAGATTGGCGATTGTTTAACCGCGTATGGCAACAATACCAGTGTGCTGAAACTCACCAATGCTTCAGACGTTTCAATGTTTGTTGATAATCGCCTGAAATCCATTATCAAGCGTCATTTGCTTAAAGCAATGGAAACCATGATTGAAGACGCATTGAAAGAATGCGTAGCTTTTTTGGATGCCTGTACCACTAAAGACCGTCCGTTACTGGTGCGTGGTGAAGAATTTAGCGGCTATTACGATTTATCTATCGTGCCGCGTGAAGATCGTCCATTTGACGCCGTTGCAGTGAAATGCCGTTACCGTCCACAAGGCGCGGCACGTGCAGCCTTCTTAGATACTGAAGTTACAAAGTAAAGGATAAAGCTTATGTTATTTGATTTCTTAGACCCATTGAAACAACCATTGCTTGATAGCGTGGCGACTAATGCAGCCAATACGGTTGCAGATGATTTGATGCTTGATAGTGTAGCATTAAATTCTGAAATTCAGAGTTTACGTACAGCTGTTATCATGGCAGTGATTGCGTTAGCCGATTCAGTGATTCATAAAGACCTTGAAGAGGATGAATTGCCAAGCGACCGCTTAGATGCGTTAATTGCGGGTATTGCCGCTGGTGGCGATGATGAAGGTGAGTTTGAAGTGGATGAGTCTACTTTAGACATTGTAATTGCCAATTTCCAAGATGCCCTAGCAACTTTAGGTGTGGATGATGGCGTGATTGCATCCATGTTTGGCGGTGATGCTGATGCTGATGAAGCGATTGAAGCGGCGGCTGAAATCATTGAATCCAATAAACCGTCAGATGATGACATGGATGAATTTGTTGATCTATTTGTCTATGGTGAAGCTGAAGATGATGAGGTCATGCTTGACGGCGTATCACTAGGTAAAACCACAACCAAATCCGGCAAGTTTGGTAAAGTGGTTTATAAAGCAGTGAAAGCCATTCGTAACGGTAAAGTATCGATTGTGAATAAGCGCGTATCAGGCAAGGTGAAGTTGAGTGCTAAACAACGTGCAGCACTCAATAAAG
>NZ_JBLZXR010000018.1:0-15780 GCF_050285345.1 Acinetobacter sp. | reverse complement strand
GTGATGTTGCTAATTGCAATCAAGCGTAACCACAATTTAGTTGCAACGACTTCCGTTATCGGTCTGAACCTTGCAGCGTTCTATATCATTTTTGTATTCGTTGCAGGGCAGTATGCCCCTGCAAACGTGATGAACCTCTTCATCGTAGATCCATTTACGATGTTGTATCAGTTTGTGATTTTAGTTGCAGCACTTGCTTGCTGTACTTTATCTCACGCGTATATCGAAACGTATAAAGATAACCGCGAAGAACTTTACATCCTGATGCTGTGTTCAGTTGCGGGTGCGATGTTGATGGTTGCAAGTTCACACTATGCATCTTTCTTCATCAGCCTTGAGTTGATGTCGATTCCTGTATACGGCCTAGTGGCGTATTCACATCAACGTTCTCAGTCACTTGAAGCTGGCGTGAAATATCTTGTTCTTTCTGCGACTGCATCAGCAATGTTGCTTATGGGTATGGCATATGTATATGCATACACAGGCACACTGTCATTTGTTGCAGAACCGGGCAAAATGTTCACGACTTTCAGTCAACCGGGTGTTGTTCTCGGTCTTGCACTGATTATCTTTGCAGTTGCATTTAAACTGTCTCTTGCGCCATTCCATAAATGGACACCAGACGTGTATGCAGGTGCACCAGCGCCAATCGCAACGTTCCTTGCAACTGTTGCCAAAGTTGCAACGGTGGGTCTATTCCTTCGTTACTTCTTGGCTTCTGGCCTAATTCTTGCGGATAGCTTCATTACGCTTGTAACTGTCATCGCAGTATTGTCTATCCTTGCGGGTAACTTACTTGCAGTGCGTCAAGTGAACTTGAAACGTATTCTTGCGTACTCTTCAATTGCTCACTTCGGTTATGTACTGGTTGCAGTAATCAGCGCACGTAATACAGACTTTGTTCAAGTACAAGGCTTTGCGACATTTAGCAGCGTCAACGTTTATGTGATTACTTATGTATTGACAACGATTGGTGCGTTTGGTGCTGTAACATTAATGTCTAGCCCGTACAACAACAAAGATGAAGCAGGCAGCTTGGCTGAGTACCGTGGTTTGTTCTGGCGTCGTCCAGTATTGACTGCGACTTTAACTGTCATGATGTTATCTCTTGCGGGTGTGCCATTAACTGCAGGCTTTATCGGTAAGTTCCTTGTGATCAAAACAGCGGTTGCTGGTGGTTCTTGGTTCTTAACTGCGATGATTATTCTTGGTTCGGGTATTGGCTTGTACTACTACCTCCGTGTCATGATTGTGATGTACATGACTCCACCAGACAACCCACGTATCGACGCTGTTGATCACTGGGGTCAAAAAGTGGGTGGTATCATGGTACTGGGCGCAGCTGCATTAGTTATTGTGTTTGGTATATACCCAGATCCAATTATTGCAGTATCTCAAGTTGCTTACTTTGCCATTTCACCTGAGCTACAACAGTTCATCATGAGTTTGATCCAAAGCGGTTTTAATTAATAAATTAAGCAATTAATTGAACTCTTACAAAAAAGCCTTCAGTAATGAGGGCTTTTTTATTTTTATGCTGTGCTAAATAGTCTTATAATGGTCGATATTTTATTTTAACCTTTTAGGTGTTCTCCTTGGCTATTCATGAAATCCGTCATCCGTTAATCCGACATAAACTTGGCTTACTTCGTCGCGCTGACATTAGTACCAAAAACTTCCGTGAGCTTGCTCAAGAAGTAACCATGCTTCTGACTTATGAAGCTACGAAAGATTTACCTATGGTTGATCACGAAATTGACGGTTGGAATGGTAAAGTAACTGTAGACCGCATTGCTGGGAAAAAGATCACGGTTGTACCTATTCTACGTGCCGGTATTGGTATGTTAGATGGTTTCTTAAACTTGATTCCAAGTGCCAAAGTATCGGTATTGGGTCTTGAGCGTGATGAAGAAACGTTGGAAGCGCGTACCTACTATAAAAAATTAGTGCCAGACGTACAAAACCGTCTTGCGATGATTATTGATCCTATGCTGGCAACAGGTTCATCTTTGGTTGCTGCAATTGACGTATTAAAAGCAAGTGGTTGTAAAGATATTCGTGTGATGGTGTTGGTTGCGGCGCCTGAAGGCATTAAACGTGTAAATGATGCGCACCCAGATGTAACAATTTACACAGCATCTGTGGACCAAGGCCTGAATCCAAATGGTTATATCGTTCCAGGTCTAGGTGATGCAGGCGACAAAATTTTTGGTTCAGTTCAAAAAGATTAATTGATTTGAGTTGAAACAGAAAAAGAGGCTTTCATAGCCTCTTTTTTATATACTAAAGACATTGGAATAAATGGAATAGGCTACTTGATGAAGTCCGAACAATATAAAGGTAAAGTTAAACAATACAACCCTGAAAAGGGCTTTGGCTTTCTTTCATGTGAAGAAGGTGATGTATTTTTCCATATCTCTGATTTTCCAGCAGATGGTGTCGAACCAAAACGTAATGATCGCGTAAAATTTAACGTGATTCAAAATGGTGATCGTTATAAAGCCATTAATATTGAACGTGAAGAAGACAAATCGACCAAAGCAAAAAAATCGAAGGTGGTCGCAAATAACCAGTCGATCACGTCTGCATTGCTTTCAAATTTGCGTAAGTAATTTAGTCTACAAAATAGTTGAAATCTAAAAAGAGAGGTCAATATGACCTCTCTTTTTATTACAATAACTTTATTAGAAGAATGTAGAGATACTTTTTATGTTTCAAGAGGGGAAAATCAAAAGCTACAATACAGATCGTGGCTTTGGGTTTATACAACAAGACCAATCAAAAGATCTATTTTTTCATATTACAGATTTACCTAGCCGGCATGTTGAACCAAAGATAGGGGAAAATGTGAAATATATCATTGCTGAAGATCAAGGAAAGTTTAAAGCAGTGAATATTGTCCGTTTGGATTTAAAACAGGATGTACCGATTTCAAACTCTGTAAATCAGACTGATGATGAATTTGAACGTAATTTCTCACCTGTACAATCATCGCCGCGTTATGAAGCTAATAAGTCAAATCGAAAAAGTATGATTTTAACCATCATTGGGTTAATAGTGATTGTTATCTTGACTGTCGTGGTTTATGGAAAATATCAACAATATCAGGAAAAAAAGCAGCAGCACTTACAAGAGTTAATGCTACAAAATGAAAAAATTGTACAAGAACAACGCAAGGCGCTAGGTGATGTAACAAACCGTGGGCTTTCTGAGCAAGGGAAAAGAAACTTGTATGGAACAGCTTCAACTGACACTACAGATTCGAAGGTTGAGATAAGTCAGGCGACAGAGAACTATTCGAATCAAGCCTCAACTAGGGTAGAGAAAATTCAATTTGCATGCGATGGACGAACACATTGCAGTCAGATGCGTTCTTATGAAGAAGCTGTATTTTTTAATAGCCATTGCCCTAATACAAAAATGGATGGCAATAATGATGGTGAACCTTGTGAGAAGCAATTTGGTCGTCGTTAGGAATTAAAAAAAGCGCCATAAGGCGCTTTTTTTACTTTGTTACGGACTTTTCACAAAACTGCATAAAGGCTTTTAGCCCCGGACCTTGGTACTTTTGACGGTGTACCAACATGAACAAAGGGCGTGCCAACTGCCAAAATGGAGTATTTAAAATCACCAATTGACCTTTTTCACGTAAAGGTTCGATGGCCAGTTTAGAAATACAGGACATCCCTAAACCGCCTGCGACAATTTTTAAAATGGCTTCGTTGTGACCTAAGGTTAAACGAATAGTGGCATCAGGCAGATCTTTTAAAATTGCATTGTCAAAGACTTCACGTGTACCTGAACCTTCTTCACGTAAAATCCATTCCACATTTTTAAAATCATCAGCGCTTAATGCACGATCTAGTTTTGCCAGTGGATGCTCAGGTGAGCAGCACACTGCGAGTTCATCGTCACGCCAATGAATACATTGTAGTTGTGGTAAGTGACATGAACCTTCAATCAAGGCTAAATCCAACTGAAATTGATTGACCGCTTCAATCATTTGGCGGGTATTACCCACTTGCAGTTGTAAATGAGCTTGTGGCTGAATTTTTAGGAAATCCGCCATCAGGTCAGGGATTAAGTAGTCACTAATGGTTAGGGTTGCGCCTAAACGTAGATCAATACTTTGCAATTCACCTTTAGCCGCTTGTTCAAAGGCATCACAGCGGCCTAAAATTTCCAAAGCTTGAGGCAATAGGAAACGACCTAAGTCATTCAATTGCAAACGTTTACCAAGTCGGTCAAATAACGGTGCACCGAGACCATCTTCAAGGTCTGCCAATGCCATACTCGCAGCACTTTGTGTAAGTTTGACAGCATCGCTGGCTTTGGTAACGGTACCTTCTTGAGCGACTGCTACAAAAACAGCCAACTGGCGTAAAGTCATGCGCATGAATCAGGCCTTAACATTTAAAAAATATTAATAAATTAGGCGGTCATGCTAACATGAGCACAGTCTTTCATGCCACGTTCAAATCATGTCAATTGAGAAATTTAGCTTAGAAACGGTTTTATCTGTACACCGTTGGACCAATACTTTGTTTAGTTTTACCATGACACGGCCCGCTCATTTTAAATTCGCCGCAGGTCAGTTTGCGCGAATTGGACTAAAAGTGGGGGATGAGTTGGTGGTGCGCGCCTATTCGGTGGTGTCTTCTCCCTTTGATGAGACCTTAGAGTTTTTCTCGATCGTGGTGCCTGATGGAGCATTTACCTCGAACTTGCAGCACCTGCAAGTCGGCGATGAACTCTATTTAGAAAAAATTCCTTACGGCTTTTTAACCTTGGCACGTTATCAGTTGCCTTTACCAAAAGATTTATGGTTACTCGGAACGGGAACAGGTCTTGCTCCATTTTTGTCGATGCTACAAGATTTTGAAACTTGGTCAAAATACGAAAAAATCAATTTAGTCTATAGTGTACGCACTGAAGCTGAACTGGCTTATGTCGACCGTATACAGGAAATTGCGGAAAGTTTTGGTGAGGGGCATAGTGGTTTTAAATTTATTCCAATTATTACCCGTGATCCGAAGGCGCCTCTGCATGACCGTTTACCGATCTTGATTGAAAATGGTGAATTGGAAAAAGCCGCTGAATTTGCGTTTAATGTCGATACCACGCATGTGATGCTCTGTGGTAATCCACAAATGGTGGATGATACCAAAGCAGCACTAAAAGCTCGTGGACTGACCATGAACCGCCGTGGTGAAGGAAATATTGCGGTAGAAAATTATTGGTAACTTATTATTAATACGTTATTAGTAGTAAATCATCAGAAATTAAAAAGCTCATCTTTAGATGAGCTTTTTTGTGGTAATTGAAAAGACGATATTGGCCTAATTCAGAATTTTATTGAGGAAGTGCTGCGCACGTTCACCGCGTGGAGTGTTAAAGAATTCATCTTTGCTACAGTCTTCCACAATTTTACCTTGATCCATAAAGATTACCCGATCTGCAACCTGACGAGCAAAGCCCATTTCATGAGTCACGCACATCATGGTCATACCTTCCTTTGCTAAACCGACCATCACATCTAACACTTCATTAATCATTTCAGGGTCAAGCGCAGAAGTGGGTTCATCAAATAGCATGGCAATCGGGTCCATACTAAGGGCACGGGCAATCGCAACGCGTTGCTGTTGACCGCCAGAGAGTTGCGCCGGGTATTTATTGGCTTGCGCACTCAGACCTACGCGCTCTAAATAGGCTAAACCTTTCTGTTTGGCTTCGGCCTCAGAACGTTTCAAGACTTTGATCTGCGCAATGGTCAAATTTTCAGTAATACTGAGATGTGGAAATAATTCAAAATGCTGAAAGACCATACCAACACGGCTACGCAGTTTGGTCAAATCAGTTTTAGGATCTTGAATTGCAATACCATCGACGGTAATTGAGCCTTGCTGAAAAGATTCTAAACCATTCACAGTTTTGATTAAGGTAGATTTTCCTGAACCCGAAGGGCCACAGACGACAACCACTTCACCTTGACGAATTTGTGTGCTGCAATCTGTCAGCACCTGAAAATCTTTATACCATTTGCTGACATGTTGGAGGTCGATCATTATTTTTGTATCGGTCATACACTTAACCTCCGTTGTAATTTTTTAACTGCATAGGTTGCGATAAGGCTAATGGTGAAATATACCAAGCCTGCAAACAAAATATATTGGGTCAGTAAGGACATTAGGTCGCCACGAACGTAATTGGTACGGAAAAAGTCGAGTAAGCCTATGGCATAAACCATGGTGGAATCTTGGAATAAAATGATGCTCTGTTGCAGGAGTAGAGGCGTCATTTTACGAAAGGCTTGTGGTAACACAATCAGTCGCATCGATTGGCTATAGCTCATGCCAAGCGCATAGGCTGCATCCGTTTGTCCTTTCGGAATAGACTGGATACCGGCACGCACAATTTCCGAAAAATACGCCGCTTCAAATAGCATGAATGCCACAATACTAGAGACCAGTGCCGTATCAATGGTGAGGTATTTTCCTGTTACCCCTGTGTAGATAAAAGGGACGGCAAAATAGAACCACATCAGTACCAAGAGCAGTGGAATCGAGCGGAATAAATTCACATAGGATTTAGCCACTGCATTCAGTACGCGAATGGAGGATAGCCGCATCAATGCCAATAGGGTCCCGATGACAATACCACCCAATGTGGCTGCAATTACCACTTTTAAGGTAATGCTGAAACCATGCCAAAGTGCAGGTGCAGACAATTGTAAATCTTGAATAAATGTCGTGAGCCAATCCATTATTTAGCCTCCGCAATTAATCCAGGAACACGGAAGCGTTTTTCCAGAAAGGTCATACCGGCGATCAAGCAAATATTAATGATGATAAAAATGATCGTGACGTAGGTGTAAATCTCAATGGTGTTTTGGGTGTACTCACTGATGGTTTTCATCTGTGAGATGATTTCAGCAACGCCAACGAGTGAGGCAACAGACGTATTTTTGACGCAGTTGGTCAGCTCTGAACTGAGTGGCGGCAAAATCATCCGAAAGGATTGTGGCAAAATAACATAACGGTAGAGCTGAGCTGTACTAAAGCCCATGGCATAACCTGCGTTAATTTGACCGGGTGGAATCGCTTCAATACCAGTACGCACTTGTTCACATACGCGTGCGGCGGTAAATAAACCAAGGCCGATACTGGCGGAAATGAGTGCAGTGGTATTTGCTCCTAAATCATTAATCCACCAGCTTTTAATGCCTGAAGGCAAGAAATTTGGGACGACATAGAACCAGATGAATAATTGAATCAATAACGGCACATTACGGAAAATTGTCACATAGGTTGTGCCGATTGCACGTGCAACTGGGCTTGGTAAGGTTCGCATAATACCTAAGATGCTGCCTAAAACCATTGCGATTGACCAAGCCACAATCGCAATGACAAAGAGCCAGCCTATACCCGTTAAAATCCAGTCCAAATAGGTGCTGTCGCCAACACCTGTGGACTGCAAGAGCACACCCCAATTCCAGCTATAATTCATAGCACCTCCAAAGGAGCCTAAAGCAATAGAATTAGGCTCAAATCAAATGTATTCAGAAGGTTGCTGCTTATTGATCACGATCATGTGGATTGCTGATTAAGGCTTTTAATTGATCGGTCATTGCGAAGTTAAGATTAATATTTTTAGGTGGAATTGGAGAGAGGAACCATTTCTTATACATTTCATTGATTTCGCCAGAGCTGTAAGTGGCTTTGATGGCATCATCAACGACTTGTTTAAAGCCAGTATCGCCTTTACGTAGCATACAGCCATAAATTTCGTGAATTGGTGCAGTACCGACAATGACCCAATTGTTTGGATCTTTGGCTTTCGATTTTTCACCGGCCAATAAGATGTCATCCATCATAAAGGCAGCAGCACGGCCATTTTGTAGCATCAGGAAGGATTCAGCATGGTCTTTGGCTGAAATGATTTCACCAATACCCAGTTCTTTTTCATGTTGACGGATATAACGCTCTGAGGTTGTCCCCGCAGTTGTCACTAACTTTTTACCTTTTAAATCGGCAAAGTCTTTAATGCCAGAGTCTTTGGCGGTGAGTAAGCGTGAACCGACTTCAAAGAAACCGGTAGAAAAATCTACTTGTTGTTGGCGTTCTTTATTGTTGGTGGTTGATCCGCACTCTAAATCCACTGTGCCATTCGACACCAAAGG
Source organism: Acinetobacter sp. (assembly GCF_050285345.1). Lineage (GTDB taxonomy): Bacteria > Pseudomonadota > Gammaproteobacteria > Pseudomonadales > Moraxellaceae > Acinetobacter. The sequence goes on along the minus strand of NZ_JBLZXR010000018.1, from coordinate 7,601 downwards.
AATACGGTTCTGGCTGGTTACCAAGTTATAGCGAATTTTTAAATCAGGCAGGTTTAATTTCTGTTTGACTGCATCAACAACTTTAAGTTGCAAATCATGCGCATAACCCACGGGTTGATTTGGATTGTCAGCAATATATGAAAAGGGGATAGAAGAATCACGATAACCTAAAACGATGGTGCCGGATTGTTTGATTTTATCAAGCGTTGCAGAGTTGCTGGTTGCAGAACCGTCTGCTGCTGCGGAATTTGATTCAGGGGACTTATCACTACATGCCGCTAAACCTAGGGTAAACAGGCTGGCACACACTAAAGTGCTAAGATGTTTCTTCGATGTCATAATGCAACTCCTTGTAACTTTATTAAATCGTCAATGTTGTGTTTGGATATATTTAGAGTTTTCTCGCCTCGATATTGAAATGCTTTAATAATAAAGGACGATTAAAAATCAGATTATTTTCTTGATCTTAGGGGATGTATTGAACAATATTCAAGCTAAATTTATTACGGAATTGTTACTGCTTCTATAAAGATTTGCTGTTGCAAAATTCATGCTATAAAAACTTCTAGACATAAAAAATCCTCCAGATGCGGAGGATTTTTTGCAATTGAGAGGATCAGTTAATGCACGAACATATCCATAAATTCACGAATTTCTTGGATGGCGGTGTCAACATCGGCAGTTAGCCAAGTCGGTTCAAAGAAACCCGCATAGTGTTCTAAACGATCTTGCGGTACGACCAAACGAATTGGGCATTCTTCTTCCAGTAAGCGCCAAGGAATAATCGGCACTTCATTGTCTAAAAATGCAGCTATATTGCGAATGTCAATCACCATCGCATTAATGCATTCAGGGAAGGGCATCACTGAAAACTCTTCCGTACGTCGACGGAAATATTCCAAATCGCCCCATTTTAAAACATAACTCGGCTTATTAAATTCAATAATGCCAATGAGATGCTGGTCGCGAGTGTAATGAAGGGTACATTGATGAGTGACGTCAGTGTCAAGATCAAGCGTTACACCTTGCTGATGGTACGCCATAGATTTGATAACAGAAGAAAATAAGGTGCATGATTATAGCCCATTTGCAGCAACAAAGTTAGAGGGTTCACGGTAGATAAAATCAGAGCCGTTTTGCTTCTTCATAGTGTCATTGTCAACACTTGGGTTTTCTCATAGATATAGTGGTTTGATCACCCACTTAATCTGGATAGATCATGCTTTTTAATGTCATGATTTTCTTTTTAATCGAGATATTCTTGACTGAATGGGGCTCAATTTTAAGTTACAACTCTTCACTTACTGTAATTGTTCTTCACACAACAGACAATTGGGTATTGGTAGTATAAAAATTCGACAACGAACAACAAATATAGTGAGGGGATTATGACACACGATTTTAATAAGCCGCCCCATACTGCATCGTCAGAAGAAACTACGCAAAAAAAACGTATTCCTGTTTATATTCTGATTTTAGTGGGTATCTTTTTTATCGCGCTATTACTGTATATGTTTGCAGATATGAAGCCAACTGCATCGGATGCGCCACCTAACCATCCGGCATCAAGTGCACAACCTGCAACACCAAATAACACCACCACAGGTATGGCTGGAGATGAGGCGGTTGCCAATGATTCAAGTACTGCGACCGTGACAGATGGTTACTAATAGAGTTCCGTAGTGACATATCAAAGCCTTGGTAAATACCAAGGCTTTTTAGATTCAATTGTGAGCTTTTGTTGGAGTTATGCATACTTCTGTTGAATAAAAAATAAGCAAAATCTAAGGTGGAAAGGCAAGCCTAGTTTTAGTGAAGCAGATGCGGCGATTAACGGAACGATCAAATCGCCAATAACAACAGATGACGTAATAACAATGAGGGCGAACGAATGAATGATTATATTGGTGGTTCACATGGCCGTTTTGATGCCATGTATTATTGGGAACAGTTTCATCCTATTTTAAGTGCGGTCGCGATCCTTTTAATTGGTTGGATTATTGCGTTACTGATCGCTGCAGGTGTAAAAAAAGTTTTACAAAAACTTGGCACCAATCAAAAACTCTCCAATGCAACAGGTCACCGTTCCAATATTGAAAATATTTTATCTAGAGTCATATTCTGGATTATTTTGATTATTGCGGTGATTGGTGCACTGAATGTGCTGAATCTGACCAGTGTCAGTGGCCCATTTAGCAATATGATTCAGCAATTCCTGCTCTTTATTCCTCAACTGCTGGCTGCTGTCGCGGTGGGTTTTATTGGATGGATTGTAGCTAGTTTGGTCAAAGTCGGTTCCCAAAAACTCTTGGATAAAACCCAACTGGATGAAAAGCTTAGTGCTGAGGTTGGAGTCAGTCCAATCAGTCAAAATATCAGTGAAATTATCTACTGGTTAATTCTGCTGTTATTCCTTCCTATCGTTTTATCGATCCTCGGTTTAAATGGTTTGCTGTTCCCGATTCAAAATATGGTGACTGAAGTTGTGTCTTACCTGCCAAATATTTTCATTGCAGGGGTGATTGTCTTTGTTGGCTATATTTTGGCGAAAATTGTCCGTGGCATTATCGAGGGCTTGGTGCGTAGCCTGAGCTTACAACAACAAGTTGAAAAAGTTGGCATGTTTAAAAACTCAAACCTTGCACAGGTTTTGGGGAATTTTGTCTTCGCCATCGTGATTATTACGGCACTGATTGTGGCATTTGAAGCATTGGGTATCGATGCGATTTCACAACCGGCAACAGCGATGTTGCATGAAATTATGTACGCCATCCCGAATATTATTGCCGCAGGTCTAATCCTAATCTTGGCCTATGTAATATCTCGCTTTGTTGCGCGCTTGGTGGTCGATGTGATTGCGGGAACTGGTGTTGATTGCGTACCTGAAAAATTAGATATTCAACGCTTCTTGGGTAAGACCAAAGTGTCGGATGTGGTTGGTTATCTGATTATATTCTTCACCATGCTGTTCGCAGTGTCTGAAGCCGCCAACCGTTTAGGCTTTGAACAAATCAGTGGCTTGATTGCCATGTTTATTCAGTTTGGTGCCAGTATTCTACTTGGTGCGGTCATTTTGGTGGTGGGTTTCTGGCTTGCCAATATTGTGGCCAACATTGTTCAGCGAGGAGAATACAACAGCTCACGTTGGTTAGGGAATTTAGTCCGTGTACTGATTATGGGACTGGTTGTGGCTATGGGTTTACGTGCTATGGGCATTGCAGACTCTATCGTCAATCTGGCATTCGGACTCACTCTAGGTGCTGTTGCAGTCGCTTTTGCATTGGCATTTGGTCTTGGTGGTCGCAACCCTGCAGAGCGCTTATTGTCTGACTTAATTGATAAAGCCAAACGTGAAGCCAATGAGCCTAATCCTGTACAGGAACAGGCGAAGGCAAAAACTACCTTTAATCCTTCAACAACATCAACAAGCAGTACAACTTCTGGGCATGAAACTGCGATGACTGAAGTTAAAACCAATGATGGTTATCCAAACATTCATCATGCTGCACCGGGTATCAGTGAAAAAGAAACCGCAACACCCGATCAACTCGATGTTGATCCTGTACAAAAACCACAAAATAACCCATTTGGCTCAACAGGCGAGGCTGAAAAAGATGTAGATGCTGCATCAACACCGCCTATAGATCCAAAGCCAGATGACCCGAAATAACCTGTTTATTTTTGAATAAATCGATCACTTTAGAGTGGTCGATTCTGTTTAGAAAAAAGGAGATTTATGATGGCGAAAGCACCCAATAAATTTTTAGTACCGATCATGATTGCTGGAATTACTGTGGGCTTTTTAGCTAGTGCGCGACGCTTTATTTTTGCCAAGCCAAAAGCTATGGATAGCGTACAGTTAGACCAAAATGCTGAATTTGGTGAAGAAAATATACCGGCCAGTCTAAAAAAATGATTGAAATCCACCCGTTTTTTGATATCTTTGCAAAAGTAATATATGGAATATTACTTAAAATATAAAAGCTTAGGATTCATATTACTGTCATCTACAGTAATTATGCTTTGTGCAAAGGAATGATAATAATGGGGGTAATTTCTATGTTAAATAATTTAATTTCGACATTTAAACATGATGTAGACACACATGCATCACATATTACAGAAGCTGTAGAAAAAATGGATTTGACCATTGAGCGTCTTTCTGCTGCTGATGTTACATTATTCAAAACAGATTATTTAGAATAATGTTACTAACGAAATAAAAAAGGGCTGAATCATTCAGCCCTTTTTTATTGATGACATTAAACGTATTCAGAGGCCGCGTGTGCAGACGCCCAAGCCCATTGGAAGTTAAAACCGCCCAAATGTCCGGTTACATCTAGAATTTCCCCAATAAAGAATAAGCCTTTTTTCTTTTTACTCTCCATGGTTTTAGAGGAAACCTCGGTCGTATCTACACCGCCTAAAGTCACCTCGGCTGTGCGGTAGCCTTCTGTACCTGAAGGTTTAACTTCAAAGCCTGAAAGACGCTGCGCAATTTTTTCCAGTTTTTCATCACTGATGTTCCCAATAGCCGTCTCAGCACTGTCTGCCCAAATCAAACTTTGCAGTTCTGCAACCACGCTTTTCGGTAAATGCTCTGTGAGTAGGGTACGCAGTAATACTTTGGGTTGGCTTTGTTTTTTTGACTTAAAAAATGCGGCTAAATCTACGCTTGGAAGGAAATCGATTTTAAAGCTTTGGCCCACATCCCAATAGTTTGACAATTGCAGTGAACTTGGCCCACTTAAACCGCGGTGGGTAAACAGTAGAGCTTCAGTAAAACTGTTTAATTCGTTGGATAAGGTTGCTTCTACCGCATTGCCGCTAAGGCGAGTGGTCACTTCTTTAAAGCCATCTGAAAAAGTAAAAGGCACTAAGCCTGCACGCGTTGGATATATATGGTGACCAAATTGTTTTGCAATGTCATAGCCAATTGCAGAGCCTCCTAAAGTAGGAATCGACAAGCCACCCGATGCAATCACTACAGATTCAGCTTCAAAATAACCTAAAGAGGTTGCGACCTGAAAATCTTGACCTTCAACTGTATTTACAGCTTTTACTTCACAACTGGTTTTAATATCAACCAATCCTGTTTTTTCACATTCTGCCAACAGCATGGCTAAAATTTCTTTGGCGCCGTTGAGGGTAAATAACTGTCCATGTTTACGCTCTTCGTACTCAATGCCATATTCACAGACCATGCCAATGAAGTCCCAATTGCTATAGCGCGATAGGGCAGAAATGACAAAATGAGGGTTATGTGAAATATAATTTTCAGGCTCGACATACAGGTTGGTAAAGTTACATTTACCGCCGCCAGACATCAGAATTTTTTTACCCACTTTATTGGCTTTCTCGACAACCAATACTTTACGACCGCGCTGCGCTGCCTTATATGCTGTCATTAAACCCGATGCACCAGCACCTAAGACAAGGACATCGTATTGATTGAAAGACATGGTATATTCCTGCGCGGAAGAAAAGACGCAGGATTATACTCTTTTTCGTGGCTCTGGTTGAACCTTAACGACGATTAAGCTTTTCTTGTTCTATTGCTTACTTTGATGAGTCAGTGAGAGGCTATGTCTTTAATCTGCTTTTAACTTACCTTGTAACCCGCCACTATGAATGATCAGAAGCCGTTGTTGTGGTTGGATTAGACCCTGTTCAATCAGATTAAAAATGCCATAGAGCATTTTGCCCGTATAAATGTGCTCGAGTGGGATGTCATATCGATGCTCAAAGTGTTGAATAAAGCTGAGTAATTCAGTTGTGGTTTTTGCATAACCACCACAACAATAGGCATCGGTAATTTTCCAATTTCGCTTTGATGTTAGGGATGCGACATCGTGATGTAGAAAGTCACCTTTGAGCGCAGAAAAGCCTAAGAGTTGCTGATGTTCAGCACTGGACTCAATCAATCCAGTAATCGTTCCACCTGTCCCGACTGCGCAACAAATGATGTCAAAATGTTGTCGATCAAAATCACTCAATATTTCTGTACAGCCCTGAATGGCCAATTGATTGGTTCCGCCCTCAGGAATGATGTAATGGTCTGGGTAGTCTTGAGCAAGTTGTTGTAGAAATACGGGACTAGATTTTTCTCGATAGCGTTCGCGGGAAATAAATTTGAGTTGCATACCAAAGTGTTGCGCGGTGGCCAAAGTTGGATTAAGTACGCGATACTGTAATTCTTCACCGCGAATAATGCCGACACTTTCAAAACCAAATTGATGTGCAGCAAATGCTGTCGCGGCAATATGGTTTGAATAGGCTCCGCCAAAAGTAATGACTTTATTGAAGCCATGATTTTTCGCCGCTAAAAAATTGTATTTCAGTTTAAAAAACTTATTTCCTGAAATTTGAGGATGCACCAAATCCAAACGCTTAATACATATTGCGACATCACGGTAGTAAATCGTGTGTACAGGGATCGAGTGGGTAATCGAATCAAACATGAGGCATCAAATGCGGAATGGGGATGTCTATCACGAAGTATACGCCAATCTCAACTTAAAATAAGTTTTGCGAAATGGTGTCTGTAAATCAACATATTGAAATTTATAGTATTCGTTTAAACTTGGTCTTAAATAGCCTTTGTCTGCTCCCAATAATCTATGAATATTTGGTGTGATTTCTGGTGCAATCTCATGCTCATCAACATTCGCTGGAGCAAAAGTGTAACCTGTAACCATACCATCAAAATTAATCAGGATATGCCCCTTAAAACCATAGTATTTTTCCTCGACGATAACGACAGACTGGAATAGGAAATCCATCAATGAAGTGAATATTATCCTGCCCCATAACAAGCAGTTAAGCGAGCTGTGATTTTCTGATGAATCTGCCATAAGTTTGCACAATGTTTACAAAAATTAGGATATGACCTCAATTTTGGAAGCCAGCTTAAGCAATTTTTTAAATACCTCCAGATACTTTTATCTGTATCCATTCCAAGAACTTCACCCACAATTTGCATTGTGATAATTTCAACATCGGTGAGAGCAGGTAGAAAGCCACGAGTTCTGAGTGGCTTATTGATAACAATTGGATATAGCTCATCTATGATTAAATAGGCAAAGATGATAAATTCTTCAATGGACATAACATGAGGTAGTTTCTTGGTCGAAATCTAAATTGTGTTATGTCCTTTTTATTTCAATAGTTTAGAAAGTTGAGATGGGCGTAAAATGTAGAAAGTCGATTTTTACGTGAAATTGACAGAAACTTGTACATTAATTGGGGGGGTAAATTGTATGTTTTTAGACAAAAAATATCCAAAAACACTGATTTTTCCGCAATATAACTTATTTTTTAATCACTCAGGCTGAAAAAGTGGAAAAGAGTTAGAAAAGCGTTTGACAGACTGTGAGGAATCTCTATAATGCACCTCATCAAACGATGAACATGTTTTGAAAAGGGCGCTTAGCTCAGTTGGTAGAGCGTCTGCCTTACAAGCAGAATGTCGGCGGTTCGATCCCGTCAGCGCCCACCAAGCCTTTTCAGCGTTAAGATATTTAGAGTGCAGCGGTAGTTCAGTTGGTTAGAATACCGGCCTGTCACGCCGGGGGTCGCGGGTTCGAGTCCCGTCCGCTGCG
>NZ_JBLZXR010000017.1:0-2416 GCF_050285345.1 Acinetobacter sp. | reverse complement strand
TTAAAGCGATGCTGAAAAAACGCATTCAAGTAGAAGATGCCAAAGTCCTCATTTTAGGCTTAAGCTTTAAAGAAAATTGCCCGGATATCCGCAATACCCGCATCATTGATATTGTGAAAGAACTGAAAGAATATCATATCGATGCCGATGTCTATGACCCTTGGGTGGATGCGACTGAGGCAGAACATGAGTACGGTATTAGCCCTGTGCAGGCGCTGGAAAATGGCAAATATGATGCAGTAATTTTAGCGGTTGCACATGAACAGTTTAAAGCCATGGGTGCAGATGCGATCCGTGCTTTAGGTAAATCTGAGCATGTATTGTATGACTTGAAATATGTGTTATCTCAAGCCGAATCTGATTTGCGTTTGTAAGAGGACATATTTTTCATGAATCAATATCAACAGGTCTGTGAGCAATTGAAAGCACAGCCAAAAACATGGTTAGTGACAGGCGTTGCAGGCTTTATCGGCTCAAACCTTTTAGAAACACTACTGAAACTTGATCAAACCGTAGTGGGTTTAGATAACTTTGCCACAGGTCATCAGCATAATTTGGATGAAGTTCAAAGTTTAGTATCTGCTGAGCAATGGGCGAAATTCAGTTTTATTGAAGGTGATATCCGCAAATTAGAAGATTGCCAAAAAGCCTGTGCAGGCGTGGATTATGTACTGCATGAAGCTGCTTTAGGTTCTGTACCGCGTTCGATTGCCGATCCGATCACCACCAATGACACCAATATCAGTGGTTTTTTGAATATGTTGACTGCTGCGCGTGATGCAGGTGTAGCCAGCTTTACATACGCAGCCAGCAGTTCGACTTATGGTGATCACCCCGCATTGCCAAAAGTAGAAGAAAACATCGGTAAGCCATTATCTCCATATGCAGTGACGAAGTACGTCAATGAATTATACGCAGACGTATTTGCAAAAACTTATGGGTTTAAAGCAATTGGCTTACGTTATTTCAACGTGTTTGGTCAGCGCCAAGATCCAAACGGTGCTTATGCTGCGGTGATTCCGAAATGGACGGCATCCATGATCAATGGTGAAGATGTCTTCATCAATGGTGATGGTGAAACCAGCCGTGATTTCTGTTTTATTCAAAATGTTGTACAAGCGAATATTTTAGCTGCGACAACTCAAAGTGATGAAGCAAAAACTCAGGTTTATAATGTTGCACTAGGTGACCGTACTACGTTGAATGAGTTATATCGTGCCATTCAGGCAGCGCTTGCAACTAATGATGTGAACTTTGAGCGTGATCCTGTTTACCGTGAGTTCCGTGCAGGTGATGTACGTCATTCACAAGCCAGCATTGCCAAAATTGAGCAACATCTGGGTTATGCACCGCAGTATAAAATTGCCGAAGGCATTCAATTGGCCATGCGTTGGTACGTCAATAACTTAAAATGATCTTGAGCAGATGATTGCGAAACTCTTCGCAAAATATCAGTCTATTGGACTGATTACACTCAGTTTGCTGGCAGGTGCGATAATGACATTTATCGCACTTCCTGTTTTAACACGCCTATATTCTGTTGTTGACTTTGGGGCTTACGGGATTGCATTGGCGATAGTCAGTGTACTTTCAACAGTAGCCAATTTGCGTTTGGATCAAGCACTGTTGGTTGCCGAAGAACAAGATAAAAAAAGCCTGATTTTTGAGGGTGCAGTCTTTTCAACGGTGATTGCTGTGATGAGTGGCATCGTTATCAGTCTGATTTTAAATGTTGAAATGGCGTTTGCTGTGGCAACTGGTGTGCTTGCCAATACGCTGATTCAGAGCGTTTATAACTATCAATTTGCTGCGCATAAGGAATATTTTTGTGCAGGTTTAAATATTTTTAGAAGTGCGATTGTGGTTGCAGTGCAATTGAGTTTGCCACTGTTTATGCAGATCAGTCTGGTGAATAGCTACAATGTCAGCTCGATCCTGATGATTGTGGCGATGTTGCTCTACCTACTGAAGTATCAGCTCTATCAAGTCAGTTGGCAGGCATTTAAAAATTATCAAGACTTTATCTATGCCAATACGCCACATGCCTTGCTGAATAGTTTTTCGCATAATTTGCCTTACTATGTGGTGTCGCATTTTGTTGGTGTGCAGGCGATGGGTTTTTATGCCATTGTCGAGCGGACTTTACGTGTTCCGATCAATTTGATTTCACAAACCTTACGTCAGTTTTTTATCCGTAAGTTTAAAACCACAGATTCAAGCAAAAATGCATTAAAGGCAAGCGTGCTTTTAAGCTTGGTGTCGCTGCCTCTTTTTGCAATTTTCTTTATCTTGCCTGAGTCGGTATATCTTTGGATTTTCGGTTCTGAATGGGTTGGGATATCAACTTATTTCCAAATTTTAGCGTTGGGCTATTGGGCTGTTTTTTGTAATCCGCCAAGTTCGGCTTATTTAATTG
>NZ_JBLZXR010000016.1:0-8867 GCF_050285345.1 Acinetobacter sp. | reverse complement strand
ACTTACCCAAGTTACGCCTTAAATTTGGCTCAATTAGGGGCGCTTTGCATTTCAAATCTTTGTGCAACAAAGCCGTTCAAAAGCTAAACTAAGAATTATAAAAGGCAAAGTAATTCGCATTACAAATCATTGATCAATCAAATCAACCATAAGGTTGATGTTTTTTTTGCTTACTCGTCTTAATTTTTAATCATCAGATTACATAAATTTTAAAGCAAACTGTCTATGAGTTATTTAATCAAAGTATTTGGTCAAATCACAGGTCAATACATTGAAAGCTCATGGTCTAGTTGCTTTTAAGGACAGGAAGCATATGACTCACGATACAAAAATTGATTTTATCTACTTGTCTGAACCAGACATGATTAAAGCTGGCGTAACCGATATGGGCTCTTGTGTAGATACGATGGAAGAGATGTTTGGTCTGCTTTACCAAGGTGATTACCGTATGGCAGGGCCGAACAATGATTCACATGGTGCAATGGTAGTCTTCCCTGAAAACTCTCCATTCCCAGCAATGCCAAGACCGACGGCAGACCGCCGTTTTATGGCGATGCCTGCATACCTTGGTGGTCGTTTTCAAAAAGCAGGGGTGAAATGGTACGGATCTAATATTGCAAACCGTGAAAAAAGTTTACCACGCTCAATCTTGATGTTCACATTAAACGATGCTGATACGTCTGCACCTTTAGCTTACATGTCTGCTAACTTGTTATCTGCTTACCGTACAGGTGCGATTCCAGGTGTAGGTGCGCGTCATCTTGCACGCTCTGACGCAACCTCAATTGGCCTAGTTGGTCCTGGTGTCATGGGACGTACAGCAGTCTCTGCATTTGTTACGGTTCGTCCAAATATCGATACCATCAAAATCAAAGGTCGTAGTCAAAAGAGCATCAATGAATTTGTGACTTGGCTGAAAGAAAAACATCCGCAAATTACCAATATCTCTGTCGTAAATACTGTTGAAGAAGTGGTACGTGATTCTGACATTGTGACTTACTGCAACTCCGGTGAAGTCGGCGATCCAAATACCTATCCAATCGTGAAACGTGAGTGGGTCAAACCAGGTGCATTCTTGGCCATGCCAGCGACGTGCAATATTGATGAAGGCATGCAAAGCGCAGATGTCCGTAAAGTCCTCGATAACCCAGGCATGTATGAAGCGTGGTTCGAAGAAGTGCCAAAACCTGCACATAACACCATTCCATTGATTGGTGTGAAATTCCTAGATCTAGTTGCTGAAGGGAAATTACAGCATGACAACCTAGAGGATCTTGGCAAGATCGTGGCAAAAGAAGCACCTGCACGTCAAAACGACGACGAAATTATCTTGATGTCAGTTGGCGGTATGCCAGTAGAAGATGTGGCATGGGCAACTGTGGTTTACGAAAATGCATTGAAACTTGGTATTGGTGTGAAATTAAACCTTTGGGATCAACCGGAGCTTCGTTAATTCAAATTTAATTTCTAAAAACTTATATATGTAAGGCATTATCAAATGAGCAAAATTACTAAAGTCAACACAGGTTCAGCTTTTGAAGAAAAAGGTAGCTACTCACGTTTAGTGGCCGTAGATAACTGGATTTACGTTTCAAATACAGCAGGTCGTAACCCTGAAACAAAACTGATTTCAGAAGATGTACTTGAGCAAACCCAGCAGGTATTCGACAACATCGAAGCAGCGTTGACAGCCGTCGGTTCGTCTTTAGCGGATGTGGTGATGTCACGTGTATTTATTCAAGATCCTGCAGATACACCGGTCGTGATGGATTTTATTGGTCAAAAATTCAAGGGTATTAATCCAGCAACAACAGTCACATGTCCACCGCTAGGTTCGCAAATTTACAAAGTTGAATTAGAAGTCACTGCATTCCGTGGTGCATCTCAGTTAGAACTTGAACACATCAAAATTGATTAATCTTAAAGACCTATCCAAAACTTCAATGTCTGGATAGGTCACCCGTCCAATCTAAAGAAAAAGGAAGGACAGAATGGTTCCAACAATTGTTCCTGTGCAAACATCAAGTGAATTGCCTCAAACGGCTGCTGTTGTCATCATCGGTGGTGGTATTGTCGGGCTGAATGCGGCTTTGACCTTAGCTGAACGCAATATTTCCGTGGTTGTAATTGAAAAAGGCAAAATTGCGGGTGAACAATCTTCACGTAATTTAGGTTGGGTACGTAAAACCAATCGCTTGGCAGATGATGTGCCTCTAGCTGTTGCTTCAGATCGTTTATGGTCAGAAATGAATGCACGTGTTGGTTGTGAAGTGGGGTATCGTCAAGAAGGGATTATGTTCTTGTCGACCGATGAGAAACAAATTGAACTGCAAAAAAAATGGTTAAAGTCGGTCGAACATTTAAACCTAGATTCAAAGATTATCAGTGCCAAAGAAGTGGATGAACTGGTGCCACATGGCAAAGGCAACTGGGCTGGTGCATTATTTACACCTTCTGACGGCCGTGCAGAGCCAACACTTGCATCAAGTGCCATTGCTAAAGCGGCAATGAGAAAAGGTGCCGTGATTGTCGAAGGTTGTGCAGCACGTCATTTAGATATTCAAAATGGTCGTGTGGTGGGCGTACACACGGAAAAAGGTACAATTCGCTGTGAACAAGTTTTACTTGCCGGTGGGCTATGGTCACGTAAATTTTTAGGGAATCTCGGGGTGCCATTGCCAACTTTACCTTTGATTTGTTCTGTATTTAAAACCAAACCAATGCAAGGCCCTACTGAAATTGCAGTTGGTGCAGGGAATTTCTCATTCCGTAAGCATATTGATGGCGGTTATATCATTACACAACGTGGTAAGTTGGATGCGCCGTTGACACCTGATCATTTGCTGATTGGTACAAAATACCTGGCTCAATTGAAAGCACAACGTGATTTCCTCAATATTTCATTTGGTAAATTTTTCTTTAAAGAGTTAGTGACACCACGCCGTTGGTCAAAAGACACCGTGACGCAGTTTGAAAAGACCCGCATGATGGATCCATTGGCGAATGAGTCATTGAATCAGGATGCACTGCGTAATTTATGTGAAGCGTGGCCGATGTTTAAAGATGCTGAAATTGAAAATACTTGGGCAGGCATGATTGATGTGACGCCTGATTCAAATCCCATCATTGATGAAATCCCGAATATTAAGGGTTTAACCATTGCAACCGGATTCTCAGGTCATGGATTCGGGACATCGCCAGCGGCAGGACATTTGGCAGCAGATTTAATTTCGGGACATCCTCCGATTATTGATCCGACACCATATAGTTTTAAACGACTCTGAACCGAATTGGAATTAGCCATGTAAAGGGCTAATTCCAGATTAAGCTTGTTTTAATGCTTTTAAGATCAGTTCACGTTTACTTTTGATCATGGTTTTTTGGTAAATATGGTAAATATGGGTTTTTATAGTGGCAAGGCTGACAAATAAATCATCGGCTATTTCTTGATTTTTCTTACCCGTTAAAATGTGATTCAGTACTTGGCGTTCAGAACGGGTCAAAAGTTTAGTAATTTCATGTGAAATTTCAGGTTCTTGTTTTACTTTCAAATAATCCAAGGGTTGATATTGTGCTAGGTCATAACAGCTTTTAATGATCTGAATTTCTTGTGTACTAAAAGGCATTTCGTTTTCGCTTCGAATCAAACTGATGCCTAAACAAGGTACGTCATCCGACTTAAAGACCAATTCGATGTTATCTAGGACTTGATTGTCTTTTAAAAAATGATGGTAAGTCTCAGGGATGTGCTCATTTTTTAAATGCACAATAGAACGATCATCTGCTTGGTGATTGAATGCATTGATGGGATCGAATTGGCACATTTGTGTGACATAGCGCTGAATGGAATGGCGTGGAATATTTTTAGAATAATAAGAGTGAAAGGCAGGTGAAGCACTTGCAGGTTCAAGATGATAGGCAAAAAAGCTTTGTAAAGGCACAACCCGACTTAAAGCTGAAATAAAATGATCAACAAAGTCATTCCATGATGATGGTTGCATCGCTTAAACCCTCCATAACTGATCGAATATAATTTTTTGAATCCTTTCATCATCCATAGAATTTTTTCTTCTGGTTATCAAAATTGTGCATTTTTACTGTGCTGATTTTTTATTCGAAAAATTGCTTAATTTTGATAATGGCTTTTTTAAAAGCTCCCTAGACTGAATTTATAGGTTATTCAGGGGGTATAAAAATGTCGAATAATAATTCTTTAAAGCAAGGGAGTCTGGGGCTATTTACAGTGGTTTTCTTTGTTGTGGCCGCAGCTTCGCCCTTGACTGGTGTAGTAGGTGCTCTACCTGTTACGTATTTTATTGGCAATGGTGTCGGGGTGCCAAGCGTATTTATTATGGCGGGGCTATTACTGCTACTGTTTAGTTTTGGCTTTGTCACCATGAGCAAATACGTGAGGAACGCAGGTGCGTTTTATGCCTACATTGTACAAGGTGTTGGAGTGCGTTCAGGTTTAGGTGGATTAAGTGTTGCATTGCTTGCTTATACAGCCATTCAGCTTGCAGTGAGTGCCATGTTTGGTTTCTTTACCGATGAGTTTTTACGTTCGCAGTGGGGCATCGAAATTCCATGGTGGGTTTATTCAATCCTCATGCAAATGGTGGTGGTCTATCTAGGTGTTTCTAAAGTTGAAATTGGTGGTAAAGTTCTAGGTCTAATTTTATTGTTAGAAGTGGGCATTGTTTTATTACTTGATCTGTTCATCACCAAAGATGCAGCAACGTTGACATTTAACTCGTTCTCACCTGAAGTGTTTTTAGGTGGAAATTTGGGGATTTCTCTGGTGTTTGCAATTTGTTCGTTTATTGGTTTTGAAGCAACAGCCATTTATTCAGAAGAATGTAAAGATCCGCATAAAACCGTGGCACGTGCAACCATTATTGCCGTTTGTATTATCACCGTATTTTATGCGATTACCTCATGGGCATTGATTCAATCCATTGGTGAAAGCAAGCTTGTGGATGTTGCAGCAGCCGATCCAGGTTTATTGGTCTATAACATTGCAGGCGAGCATTTAGGTTCATGGGCAATTCAATTGATGTCATTGCTTTTGATCACGAGTTTATTCGCAGCGACTCAAGCTTTCCACAATTCATTGGCCCGTTACTTGTTTACTATGAGTCGTGATGGTTTAGTGTGGTCAAAAATGGCAAAAGTACATGCAAAAAACAATACGCCTTATATTTCAAGTATTGTTCAAGGTGCTCTCATTATTGCCATTTTAGCGATCGCAGCATTTGCAGCAATGGATCCAATGGTTGATGTATTTGCATGGGGATCAGTGATTGCAAGTATGGCAATTTTGATTCTGCAAATTGGGGTTTCAATTGCCGTGATTAATTTCTTCCGCAAAAATCGTCAGCTTAAAGCATCATTATGGAGCACAATGGTTGCACCGCTGTTGGCACTTGTAGGGATGGTGGCCGTGCTGGTGCTGGTAATTCAAAATATCGGTACTTTAAGTGGCAGTGATTCGCCGATTATTCAATTTATTCCTTGGTTTGTGTTTGGTTGCGCTGTACTGGGGATTGTTTGGGCACAATTGATTCGTATGATCAATCCTGAAAAATTTACAAAACTCAAAAAAATAATTGAATATATCTAATTATTTTAATGGTTTAGAGATTTATTTTATATAAAAGAGTAATGTCATTCATTGCTCTTTTATTTTTTGTACTTAAAAAAATCATTATTACGATCATAAGCACATAATCTTTTTCTTATCGCTGGTTCATCATGATTGGTATGTATTTTGCTCATTGAATACGAAGAGCCATGATTGAATGAGCAAACGGATGTATTTACAATCGATTAATGAAAATAAATGTATTACTGAATCAGGTCTACATTCACAAATCTTAAAAGATTGGACGTTGACCTATGATCAAATTTCATCAGGTCATTTTGAAAGTTTTTTGCGTGAAATTTCCTTTGATGACATTCAAGTTTACGAAGAAAAATTTAAACCTTCTATTTTCCAACGTGGTGAAGCGAAGAAGAATTCACTGTGTATAGGAATGTTCTCTGAGCTTACAAATAATGCGATCTGGATGGGGAAGAACATCACAGGCCATGAAATTTTATCTTGTTGTGATCGAGATGAAATTTTATTAAGAACACCTGAAAATAGCGCTTTTTATGCTCTTACTATTCCTTTTGAATTACTTGGTGATCAAAATTTTGAAGAACAGCATAGCCAATACAGCAATGTGCTATCCAGCCAGTACAGCGAAGAATTTTATCGGAAATTCATTAATTTGTTGAACGGTGTGTTAGAGAGCAGAAATTTTCTAAATCATGATGCAACTAAGCAACAAGTTAAATCCGATATTTTGGACATCAGTGACCAGTTCTTATTGGCGCTTAATCAACATCATGAGCCAACAAAAATTTCCATTCAAAAAGCGCGTCAAGTGGTTAGTAAAGTCTGTGAGGTTTTACAAGAACAACAAGATCATTGCTATTCTATCGAAGATTTATGTCAAATGACCTTTACATCACGTCGTACTTTACAGAACTGTTTTGAACTCATTACAGGTCAAAGTCCTGCACAGTTTCTAAAAATGATTAAACTTAATGCAGTACGTCGAGCATTGCAGAACTCAGATGAGCAGCGTTGCGTAAGTGATATTGCAGCACATTGGGGCTTCTGGCATTTATCACAGTTTTCAATGGACTATAAACGTCTATTTGGTGAATGCCCATCACAAACCTTGCTGCAGCATAAAAAACCTACATTCTCCTGAAATGGGCTTTTATACAATCAATAAATTTTTGTCTGCTGTATAGAGGACGACGAATTTTCTATTCTAGTCTTTCAAGTATTTCTAGGTACTATGAGAAATTGTTTGGTATCCAATTTGTCAAAACATCGTTATTCACGCCGTCTTCGATATGGATTTCATATTTTCGGATGAAGTATAAGCTCAAAAATCTCGATAGAATCCATCCAAATCTGTGAATTAACTGTTATTACATTTATCACCTGCAGCACCATTTGTAGGCTGGAAAACCTCAGGTCTTGGCTTCTCCTTTGGCTTAGAAGGGTTACTTTTGTTTCCCCATAAACAAGCGACTCATATTACGTAATAAACAGCTTGATATCTGAAATTTCTAAAAAAACTTGCTGCTTTTCTCAAAAATCATCCTTAGGGATGATTTTTTTTTCATCATGCTGTTCTAGTTTTAAACAGTATAGGCAGTCAGCTTCTATATTGAACCATTCAATGATGAATACCTGCCATGAATGTACATCTGAGCGTGACATCAGTTTAAAGCAACATGCAGGGGGAATTATGCAACGTATTATTTATCCGACATTATTATTGGCAACATTGGGCTGTCAAAGTGCGCTTGCAGAAGCAATACAAGTATCGCAACAACTGACAGTTAAACCTGTTGTTGATGTGACTTATGGTATTTTTAACAGTCAAAAAAGTTATTTAGGCGCCGTTGATGAAGGCCAAAAAACATGGCAAGAAGCAGTGGCTAAATATGGCGTTGATGCTGAATACCAACTGGGCCAAGGTATAGCCTATAGCAGTGTGATCGGTTTAAGCTCAGGTACATTTGGCGATGGAGATGCTGCGAGTATTACCACGGGGGATGAGCGTAAAACCTCATTGGAACAGTGGACATTGGGTTGGCGTAATGGCCCAGTAGAAGAAGCGACGATTGATGCAAGTGTGGGTCGTCAAAGTGTAGTTATTGCAGATGGTTTTTTGGTCGCAGGGGATGCACTAAATTTTGGTAAAGGCTACGGTGATGAACTTAACCGTGGTGGTGGCTATTACTTAGCTGCACGTCAAAGTTTTGATTTAACAGCTGTATTACATTATCAGATCAATGATGCGCTAAAAACACATTGGTACTATTTAGAATCGAGTAACAAAGCACAAGCTCAACCTAAACTGTGGTCTACAGATTGGGAATACAAGTATGCAAATGCAGATTTTGGCTTAACTTATTTACAAGTCACAGATGTAGATGGTGGGGATGAAAATCCACGTAATGACATCAAAGATGTTGCAATTCGTGCTAAAACACAAATGAATGAACAGCTGGCATTGGCTGCAGAATATGTTTATCAAGATCAACAGCAGGGGAATGAGAATGCTTGGTATGCTTCTGCGCAATATACCTTTGATCAAGTGAAATATCAGCCAACATTAGGTTATCGTTTATCTTCATTCTCTAAAGACTATGACGGTTTGTTCTATGGTAATACCGATGCTGGTTTTGGTACGTGGTTCCAAGGTGAAGTTGCAGCAAACTACTCAGGTCCATATAGCACCAATACAAGAATTCATCAGCTTTCAATACAAGCCTCTGTGAAAGAAAATCTACATTTAGGTGCATTAGCCTATCAATTCGATACCATTGATAAATCTTATGGTGATTTAGATGCTAGTGAAATTGATCTATTTGCTGTTTGGTCACCGAATCAAAATATTAATGTAATTCCTTTAGTAGGTTTCTATAAGCCAAAAAAAGATGCCGATCATGGCGGGTCACAATTGGGAGATACAGACACCAATACTTATGCACAGTTAATTTTGCAATATGTATATTAATTGGGATTGAAACTAAGTCTCATAAAAAGGCACTGCTCAGCAGTGCCTTTTTAATTTACGTTAGAGTCCATGCTTTGTGGGGGCTGACAAGGCAAGTATATTGACTATATACAGATTTCAGAAAACTGAAAAGATAAGCTTTGTTTGATATGCTGAGAGGTGTGAGTTGGCAAAGGCTTTAATTTGTCTTTAATCATTGTTTCTTTGTACACGACAAAAAAAGATAACTCATTGAAATAATGGCATAATACTTGTTTTCTGACGACGAATATGATGACA
>NZ_JBLZXR010000015.1:0-7213 GCF_050285345.1 Acinetobacter sp. | reverse complement strand
TCATAACACCCAAGTCTTTACAGTCTTAACTGAAATTAAACAGTTAAGCTGTGACGACCTTTTGCACGACGACGCGCCAATACTTGACGGCCAGCTTTAGTAGCCATACGAGCACGGAAACCATGAACGCGTTTACGTTTCAACTCAGAAGGTTGGAAAGTACGTTTCATATCGAAACTCCAAATTATGATCTTACAGTAAAGGTTCGCGATTTTAGTGCTCATTGCTTGAGCTGTCAATGAAAAACGATCTTTCTTACAAAATCTAAGTGATGTGACATCAAGATAAATACTATTCAAAAATCAACTTTTAAATTTAAAATTAAAATACTCACAAGCTAAACAATTGTATGTATTATAGATTTGAGTTATCAGCAACTTTACTCACAAACTTATCCACAACACAACTGAATGAGTTTTATTTTTATGAATTTAAATTTGAATTTAAAACTTCAGTTGAGTTATCCCCAAAATCTAACGCTCCTATAAATAAATTCAAAATTTAAAATTTAAAGTTTATTATTATTAGTGTTGATATTTTCTGTGGAAAACGCACTTTTACTTTTATAAAACATAATTTTAAATTGTGAATAACTATGTTTTTATATTTTTGACAGTTTGTGGATAACTTTGTAATATATTTTATCCACAGCTTGCGGATAAACTTATCCACACGTGGTTTAAATTTAAATTTATAACTGAATTGCGTTTTTTTGAGCAATTTTGGCTGAATTAACCATGACAGATGTGGATAAGATGGTTAGAATGGCTGCCCGCTTAGCGGGGCTAAGATTAATTTTTGTAAATGTACAATAGATTGAAATAGGGGTTTCACATGCTTTGGACAGACTGCTTAACGCGCTTGCGACAAGAGCTTTCAGGCAATGTCTATACGATGTGGATTCGCCCACTGGTCGCAGAAGACGCAGGCGATAGTCTGCGCTTGTACGCACCTAATCCTTATTGGACACGTTATATCCAAGAACACCATTTAGAGCTGATTTCAATTTTGGCAGAACAGTTGTCTGAAGGTCGTGTTCGTAAAGTTGAAATTTTAGTAGATTCACGGCCTGGTGCGATTTTATCTGCAGCAGAGCAGCCCGCGACCACGACTGCGGCTCTTGAATCGACACCACAACCTGTTGCTACACCAACGCGTCCAAAAAAAGAAAAAGAAGAGAGTATTGGCAAAAGTAGTCGTAAAAAACAACTAAACCCTTTGTTTACCTTCTCACTGTTTGTTGAAGGTCGTTCAAACCAGATGGCAGCAGAAACCTGTCGTAAAGTGTTGACTCAGCCCGGAGCATCGCAACACAACCCTCTATTTCTCTATGGGCCAACAGGTCTAGGTAAAACGCATTTAATGCAAGCTGTAGGGAATGCATTATTGCAAGCAAAACCCAATGCGCGCGTGATGTATATGACCGCAGAAAGTTTTGTGCAGGACTTTGTCCGCTCTTTACAACAAGGCAAAGTGGAAGAATTTAAGAAAAACTGTCGTTCGCTAGACTTACTTTTAGTCGACGATATCCATTTGTTGGCAGGAAAAGAAGCTAGTCTAGTTGAGTTTTTCTATACTTTTAACGCATTGTTAGATGAATCTAAACAAATCATCTTAACTTCAGACCGATATCCAAAAGAATTAACGGAGCTTGATCCGCGTTTGGTTTCACGTTTCTCTTGGGGCTTATCTGTCGGTGTGGAACCCCCAGATATTGAAACCCGGATTGAAATTTTGCTGAAAAAAGCCGACAGCAATGGCGTGGAACTTCCGCGTAACTGTGCTTTGTTCATTGCGCAACAAGTGGTAGCCAATGTCCGTGAGCTTGAAGGCGCATTAAACAAAGTGGTGGCTATTTCACGTTTTAAAGGTTCACCAATTGACTTGGATGTGGTACGCGAATCCTTAAAAGACGTATTGGCGATCCGAGCACGTACTATCAGCACGGAGAACATTCAGCGTGTGGTGAGTGAGTATTTCCGTATTCCACTCAAAGAATTGGTCGGGCCAAAACGTACCCGTATTTATGCACGTCCGCGTCAGCTTGCGATGGGGATGGCGCGTGAATTGACCGGAGATAGTTTCCCTGAAATTGGCATGGCCTTTGGTAATCGTGACCACAGTACCGTCATGCATGCCTGTGAAAAAGTGCAGAGCCTGCGTGAAGAAGATCCGATCTTCAATGAGGACTATAAAAACTTGCAGCGTCTGCTGCAAAGTTAAGCCTTTTCGTTCAAATTCTGTTCTTGCAATGCAGTATATTCTGCCGCATAGTACACTGCTAAAAAATTAATTAATCTTGTCTATCTTCAGTTGTTAGAGGAATGTATTGTGCGTTTAAAAATCGCGAAAGAAAGCTTACTGAATGTTCTATCACATGTCGTAGGAGCGGTTGAACGTCGCCATACCTTAAATATTTTATCCAATGTCAAAGTTCAGGTGACTGAGCAGGCATTGACTATTACGGGGTCTGACCTTGAGGTTGAGCTGGTAGCAAGCACGCCACTGATGGAAGGGGCGTGTTTACAAGCCGGTGTCACCACAGTACCTGCGCGTAAACTGATGGATATCTGTAAATCTTTACCGTCAGCAGCACTGATTGATTTACAAATTACTGAAGACCAGCGTTGTATCTTAAAATCAGGCAATAGTCGTTTTGTTTTGGGGACGTTACCTGCGGAAGATTATCCATTATTGACCACTGAAAATACCCAAGGTACACAAGTGGCTGTAACGCAGCGTGAGTTAAAACGTTTATTTGAAAAGACTGCTTTTGCTATGGCGGTGCAAGACGTACGTTTCTATTTAACCGGTACTTTGTTGGAAATTGATGAAAATCAATTGCGTGCAGTGACTACAGATGGTCACCGTTTGGCCATGTGCGAAACTGCGGCAAGTTCAAATGCAACACAGGCGATGCAAGCGATTGTTCCACGTAAGGCAGTAGGCGAATTACAGCGTTTATTGAGCGTAGAGGATGAGCAATTATCGTTGCTAATTGGCCGTGAATTATTAAATGTGACGATCACGATTGCCAGCCGTGATAAAGAACAGGGCGATATTACTGTACGTTTTACCACGAAACTGATTGATGGAAAATTTCCAGACTACCGCCGTGTAATTCCACGTGGTGGTGATAAAAACGTGCGTATTGCACATGATGTATTTAAGCAATCCCTGCAACGTGTGGCGATTTTGAGTAATGAAAAATTACGCGGCATATTCTTAAAGTTTGATGCAGATACTTTGCAACTACGTGCTAATAACCCCGAGCAAGATGAAGCGATTGAAGACTTAGCAATTCAATATGCGGACGCACCGATGGAAATGTCATTTAATGCGCAATATTTGCTTGAAGTGTTAAATGTACTGGATGGTGATGATGTGGCGATGACCATGACTGAAGCAAACCAATCAGTCTTGGTACAGGATCCACAGCAACAAGATCAGACCTATGTGGTCATGCCAATGCGTGTTTAATTTAGACTCGCATCTGATTTTATTATGCATATTACGCGTTTACATGTAGAACGTGTTCGAAATTTAAAGACGGTTGCACTCTCTGAGTTGCAGCCGTTTAATGTCTTTTATGGGCAAAATGGCTCGGGCAAAACCTCGATTTTAGAGGCCGTTCATTTACTGGCTACGGGGCGATCTTTTCGAACCCATATTCCGAAAAATTATATTCAAAATAATAGTGCTGATGCAGTTGTTTTTGCCCAATCTGCAACAGACCGGATTGGCATGCAAAAAATGCAATCGGGTGAGCAGGTGATTAAAGTCAATGGTGACTTGGTGGGGACACAGGGACAGCTGGCAAAAATTCTCCCTTTACAGCTAATCGATCCACAAAGTACCGATATTATCGACCATGGTGCCAAGCCGCGGCGACAATTGCTTGACTGGCTGATGTTCCACGTGGAACCCGAATTTTATCATGCATGGCAATATTATGCGCGCGCACTGAAACAACGAAACAGCCTTTTAAAGTCTCGTCGTCATTTGTCCCTATCGGACTTAGAACCGTGGAACAAAATGCTAAGCGATTATGGCGAGATTTTGCATGCTCAGCGTAGTAATGTCGTGGAACAGTGGACGCGCTATTTTGAACAAGATTTGAAGGCATTATTGCCAAACTTAACGGTAACGCTGGAGTACAGTCCGGGCTTCCATGCTGAAACGGGACTGCTGAATGACCTGACCAATCAGCATGTTAGAGATTGTGAACGAGGCTTTACTGAGTATGGTCCACACCGTGCAGATTTACGTTTAAAAACCCCCATGGGCAGTGCTGATGTAGTGTTGTCCCGAGGGCAAAAAAAGTTACTGATCATGGCCTTGAAACTCTCACAGATTGCAATGCTACATGCCTGTAATAGGGAAACTGTGGTATTATTAGATGATCTGACAGCAGAATTAGATTTAACCGCACAACAGCGTTTAATTGAGCGTTTAAGCCATCTTGGTAGTCAAGTTTTTATTACCACTTTAGACCATGATTCAGTGCAAAAACACTTACATGATTTATCTATTTCTTATCAATTATTCAAAGTTGAAAATGGTACGGTTCAGGCTGTTGTGCAATGAAATACCACCTTTGGATAGACCTATTTTTCACTAGGGAGAAACCATGAGTTCAGAAGATCAAGCTGCTTCTCAAACAGAACAAACCATAGAAAAAGCTTATGATTCCTCTAGCATCAAAGTATTACGTGGCCTTGACGCTGTTCGTAAGCGTCCAGGGATGTATATTGGTGATACTGACGATGGTACAGGCCTACACCACATGGTGTTTGAAGTTGTCGATAACTCAATCGATGAAGCCTTAGCAGGTCACTGTGATGAAATTCAGGTTACCATTCATGAAGATGAGTCGGTGAGCGTTTCGGACAATGGCCGTGGTATCCCAACTGATATTCACCCTGAAGAAGGGGTATCTGCAGCAGAAGTGATTTTAACCATTCTGCATGCTGGTGGTAAATTTGACGATAACAGTTATAAAGTCTCAGGTGGTCTACACGGTGTAGGTGTATCCGTCGTCAATGCCTTGTCTGAAAAGCTTGAATTGACCATTCAGCGTGCAGGTAAAATTCACCAACAAGAATATAGACATGGTGATTCAGTTTATCCACTTAAAGTGGTTGGTGACACGGATCAAAGCGGTACACGTATTCGTTTTTGGCCAAGTGCTGAAACATTTAGCCAAACCATTTTCAATGTCGATATTTTGGCACGCCGTTTACGTGAATTGTCATTCTTGAACGCGGGTGTGCGCATTGTTTTGCGTGACGAGCGTATTAACCTTGAGCATGTTTACGATTATGAAGGTGGTTTGTCCGAGTTTGTTAAATATATCAACCAAGGCAAAACCCATCTGAATGATATCTTCCATTTCACCACAATGGCAGACAATGGCATCGGTGTCGAAGTTGCATTGCAGTGGAATGATACTTATCAAGAAAACGTCCGTTGTTTTACCAACAACATTCCGCAAAAAGATGGTGGTACGCATTTAGCAGGTTTCCGTGCAGCGCTGACCCGTGGCCTAAACAGCTATATGGAAAACGAAAACTTACTCAAAAAAGAGAAAGTTGCGGTTTCTGGTGATGATGCACGTGAAGGTTTGACTGCAATTGTTTCGGTGAAAGTGCCAGATCCAAAATTCTCGTCACAAACCAAAGAAAAATTGGTATCGAGTGAGGTGAAAACCGCAGTTGAGCAGGCGATGAATAAAGCGTTCTCTGAATATCTTTTAGAGAATCCGCAAGCGGCAAAATCGATTGCCGGTAAAATTATTGATGCGGCACGTGCACGTGATGCTGCGCGTAAAGCACGTGAAATGACACGCCGTAAGAGTGCCTTGGATATCGCGGGTCTTCCGGGTAAATTGGCCGATTGTCAGGAAAAAGATCCTGCATTGTCTGAACTTTACTTGGTCGAAGGTGACTCTGCGGGCGGTTCTGCAAAACAAGGCCGTAACCGTAAGATGCAAGCAATTCTGCCGTTGAAAGGTAAAATCCTCAACGTGGAACGTGCACGCTTTGACAAGATGATTTCATCTGCTGAAGTTGGGACTTTAATTACCGCATTAGGCTGCGGGATTGGTCGTGAAGAATATAACCCAGACAAACTGCGTTATCACAAAATCATCATCATGACCGATGCTGACGTCGATGGTTCGCATATTCGTACGCTACTTTTGACCTTCTTCTTCCGTCAAATGCCTGAGCTTGTGGAACGTGGTCATATTTATATTGCACAGCCACCATTGTATAAGCTGAAAAAAGGCAAGCAGGAACAGTACATCAAAGACAACGATGCACTTGAAACTTACCTAATTTCAAATGCCATTGATGAGCTTGAATTACATATCAGTGCTCAAGCGCCTGCGATTCGTGGTGAAGCACTTGCGAATGTAATTGCTGATTATCAAACCTCACAAAAGAGCTTGCATCGTTTGACTGTACGCTACCCTGCGAGTGTTCTGGATGGCTTATTGGCAGTAGAAGGCTTTAAGTTGGATCAAGCGAAAGACCAAGACTATGTGCAAACGTGGGGCGAGCAACTACGCGCCAATATTGAGACAACTCAGCCAAGTTTACGTCCTGAATTGAGTCTGGAAACCTTTGAGCATGAAGATGCTGCAGGCAATAAGTTCGCGACTTATTTCCCGCGCATTACCATTTACGTGCACAACTTACCGCATCATTACGTATTGGATTCAGGTCTGTTGGGGTCTGGTGAATATGCACGTTTACTGAAAAACTCGAAGAGCTGGTTCACGTTGTTAGAAGACGGGGCTTATCTGCAAAAAGGCGAACGCAAAATTGCAGTTAATAGCTTCCACCAAGTATGGCAAAACATCCTACAAGACTCACGCCGTGGCATGATGATTCAGCGCTATAAAGGTCTGGGTGAGATGAATGCTGAGCAGCTTTGGGAAACCACGATGGATCCTGAAAACCGGAATATGCTGCAAGTAACGGTACAGGATGCGATTGAAGCTGACCGTATGTTCTCTTGCTTGATGGGTGATGATGTGGAACCACGTCGTGCATTCATTGAAGAAAATGCTTTAAATGCGGATATTGATGCTTAATTTCTGATTACAGAATCATCCAGAAAAGCACTCTTCGGAGTAATGCCAGTCAGTTAAGAAATTGCCTGGCATTTTCTTGGATATTTCTGTGGTTTTCCCTTCACAACCCGAGGG
>NZ_JBLZXR010000014.1:0-7685 GCF_050285345.1 Acinetobacter sp. | reverse complement strand
AATATTTTTACATCAATCATTTTGACGTATTTGAGGAACGTGTCTATGACAGATCGTATCAGTGAAGTGGTAAGAAATACCAACGAAACCAAAATTCGAGTTCGTGTGAATCTTGATGGTACGGGTCAAGGCACCTTAAATACTGGTATTCCATTTTTAGATCATATGATTGATCAAATCAAGCGACATGGTCTATTTGATATTGATATCCACTGTGATGGCGATCTTGAAATTGACGACCATCATACCGTAGAAGATTGTGGGATTACACTCGGACAGGCGTTTGCTCAAGCTCTTGGTAACAAAAAAGGCTTAAAACGCTATGGTCACTTCTATGCACCACTGGATGAATCATTAAGCCGCGTCGTGGTTGATTTATCTGGCCGTCCAGGTCTTTGGATGGATATTCCATTTACCCGTTCGCTTATTGGTACATTTGACGTGGATCTATTCTCTGAATTTTTCCAAGGTTTCGTGAACCATGCCCTCATGACGCTACACATCGACAATTTGAAAGGCAAAAACAGCCATCAC
The DNA here is from genome assembly GCF_050285345.1 of Acinetobacter sp. GTDB lineage: Bacteria > Pseudomonadota > Gammaproteobacteria > Pseudomonadales > Moraxellaceae > Acinetobacter. Next base: position 7,151 of record NZ_JBLZXR010000014.1, on the reverse strand, counting down.
CAAATCGAAAGTGTATTCAAAGCCTTTGCTCGTGCACTTCGTATGGCTTGTGAAGTGGATCCACGTGCAGAAAATACGGTTGCGTCAACCAAAGGAACATTGTAATGACCCGTATTGCCCTTCTTGACTATGGCATGGGAAATCTTCACTCCGCTGCAAAAGCGCTTGAACATGTCGGTGCGACAGTGGATGTGACCAATGATCCTAAGCTGATTGCGCAAGCCGATAAAATTGTGTTTCCGGGTGTCGGTGCAATGCGTGACTGTATGCAAGGTATGCATGAAGCAGGCATCGATGACGTGGTGCGCAATGCTGCATTCAATAAGCCAGTTTTAGCCATTTGTGTAGGTATGCAAGCTTTAATGCAGCGTTCTGAAGAAAATGGTGGTGCTGAAGCTTTAGGTATTTTTGAAGGTGAAGTGAAACACTTTCCTGAAGTAGAAGGTCTGAAAGTCCCACATATGGGTTGGAATCAGGTACATCAAGCTGACCCAAGCCATCCAATGTGGAAAGACATCGAGCAAGACGCGCGTTTCTACTTTGTACATAGCTACTATGTGGAACCGAAAGATTCAAGCATTGTCGCTGCAACCTGTGATTATGGCTTAGAATTCTGTACTGCAATTCACAAGGAAAACTTGTTTGCAACGCAGTTCCACCCAGAAAAAAGCCATACCGCCGGCTTACAGTTACTAAAAAATTTCGTGGAATGGGATATTTAAATCCCATCCCTCATCTAAAGCTCACCCTCGGTGGGCTTTTTTTGTTCTCAAGCCTTATAATGGGCGCGTTTTTTGTGCTGGGTACAGATCAAACAGCACGTTTAAAGTGATTTTTTCTTCACAACACTCTCGATTAGAGATAACGACTTAAATAACGATAATTTTTGAGATGCTTAAATATGAATAATACAACAACGCTTGATTCTGGATGGAGCCGTGACGGTCGGTTTAACCGCATGTCTTTTATTGGTTGGAATGCTTTTTATAGCTTGCTGCTGATGATGGTGATGCTCTTCATCACCATCATGATGCCAAACACCCTGAATGCCATTTTTGAACATGCCGGAAGTAGCATTGCTCAAGCCATCCTATTCATGCTCAATATTGTCATCTTGATTCCCATGATGATTTTTTCAGTTCGTCGGCTGCATGATTTTAATCAGTCGGGCTGGTTAGCACTCTTAGAACTCATCCCTATATTCAATATCATCATGTTTATTGCACTCATGCTGATCCCCGGCACAGCGTCAGATAACCAGTATGGTGAACCTCGTGCATCTAAAACATGGGAAGTGGTTTTAGCCTTTATTTTCATTGGCTTATTCTTACTCGTCTGGTTCAGCCTCTTATTGGCCTTCAAGCCTTTTTTGTAAATTATTTTAGCCACTCTCCTTGATCACGATAGTGGCTAAAACGCTGAATCCATATGATTAACAAACAGTTTAGAACCATAAAACAAGGCTTTTGCTTTGCTCAAGCAAACACTGAAAAAAAGACACTATTTTTTGCCCATGAATGATGTTCCACCGACCACGGTTTTACCCAGTAAAGACCAAATTAAAAACTTTCCACTGTTTCAAAATTTAGAGTTTGAACAAATTCATCTGATCTATAACTTAGAACAATGCCTACACTGGGAAAATGAATTAAAAACTGCTGCCCTACTGGGCTTTGACTCTGAATCGAAACCTACCTTTCGTAAAGGCGAAGTCACGACCGGCCCCCACCTGATTCAACTCGCCACCGCACAAAAAGCATGGTTATTTCAAATGAATGCAGAGACTTGGCCGTTTCTAACTCCCATTCTCAGCAGTCGCGATCAAATTAAAGTCGGTTTTGGGCTAAAAAATGATGCACATCTTTTTCGAAAACATGGCATTGAACTCAACAGTGTATTAGAACTGTCTAAATGTTTTTCATCTTTTGGATTGATCCAGCCCGTCGGCTTAAAAAATGCCATGGCGCTGTTATTTCAGGTCAACTTTCCCAAATCCAAAAGTGTCAGCACTTCAAATTGGGCCAAAAAACGTCTCACCCCAGATCAAATTCGTTATGCTGCTGCCGATGCCTATGCTCCAGTTTTGGTGTTTGAAGAATTACTCAAACGTGGAGTCTTACCGAAAACAATTCCGAATACCTCACTAAAATTACGCATTCGACCAAATAAAAACCCAAGTACTTAGGATTTGTGCAACAAGCTGTATCGACATTAAGGTTTTCTAATTGCGCATTTTTTATTTTAACATTTAGTGAATTGCGGTTTATTTGTTAAGATTAGCACCAAATTCATTCTTAATTTGATTGAGCAAGGAGCGAAAGCATGCTGATCATCCCTGCAATTGACCTGAAAGATGGCAAATGTGTCCGTTTAAAACAAGGTCGTATGGAAGACGATACCGTATTTTCTGACGATCCAGTGGCAACTGCACAGCATTGGGTAAATGAAGGCGCGCGTCGCTTGCATTTGGTGGACTTAAACGGTGCTTTCGCAGGTACGCCCATCCATAAACCTGTGGTTGAAGCGATTGCTAAAGCTCAACCTGAACTACCAATTCAAATTGGTGGTGGTATTCGCTCACTTGAAACCATTGAACATTATTTAGATGCGGGCGTGTCTTTTGTCATTATTGGTACAAAAGCAGTTCAAGAGCCTGAATTTGTTGAAGAAGCGTGTAAGAAATTTGCAGGTCATATCATCGTCGGCATTGATGCCATGAATGGCATGGTGGCAACTGACGGTTGGGCTAACGTGACTGACGTAAAAGCCACTGATTTGGCTAAACGTTTTGCAGATGCAGGCGTATCAAGCATTGTCTATACCGACATTGCACGTGACGGTATGATGCAAGGCGTAAACGTAGATCAAACGGTTAATCTTGCGACATACTCTGGTTTGCCTGTCATTGCTTCAGGTGGTGTCACCAACCTTGATGATGTACGTAATCTAAAAGGTCAATCGGGTATCTTAGGTGCCATTACTGGTCGTGCAATCTATGAAGGCACTTTAAACCTACGTGAAGCGCAATTACTGTTAGATCAACAATCTCTTTAAGTTATTGCTACATTGCAAAGAGGTCTACGGACCTCTTTTTTATTTCTCTCTTTTTATGCAATCGAATACTCATGTCTAGTGCTATACCAGTTTGGAAAAGCAAACTTCCACAACTTGCTCTAATCTTTATTACCATGATTTGGGGCGCCAGTTTCATTACCGTGCAATATGGCTTAAATTTTAGCAGCCCTATTTTATTTGTCGGCTTACGCTTTGCCGCAGCGACGATTGCCGTCAGTTTACTGTCACTCAAATACTTACGACATTTTTCTCGACACGACCTGATTGCAGGCGCTGCAATTGGTGCGGTGATTGCTATAGGTTATGCTACTCAAACTGTAGGACTACAAAGTATTAGCAGTAGTGAGTCGGCATTTTTAACCGCGTTGTATGTACCATTAGTGCCAATTTTTATGTGGCTATGCTTTAAACATAAACCACATCTCATGACTTGGTTCGGGGTAAGTTTGGCTTTTGTCGGCTTGGTATTTCTCACCGGAAATGGCTTGGGTGCTCTGCACCTGAATTTTGGCCAGATCATTACTCTCATCGGTTCGATTGCAATTGCTTTTGAAATTATCCTGATCAGTTATTTCGCTCGCCGCGTCAATTTACGCCGTGTGACTGTGTTACAACTCGGCTTTGCCTCATTCTTCTGTTTCTGTATTGCCCCACTGTTAGGTGAAACGCAGTTACCGCATTTTAAATGGCCGTTGATTGCAGTTTTATGTGGCTTAGGCCTAGCCAGTGCCGTGATCCAATTGGTGATGAACTGGGCGCAGCGCATGGTCGATCCATCACAGGCCGCGATTATCTATGCCGGCGAACCCGTTTGGGCAGCTCTGATTGGTCGAGTCGCAGGAGAACGCTTATCTCCACTGGCACTTGTAGGTGGACTGTGCGTGGTTCTAGGTGTGATTGTCAGTGAATGGCGACCAAAATTTCTAAAGAAAGATAAAATTTCTCAATAAATTGGTTATAAGAAAGCAGCTTACGCTGCTTTTTTATGGTTTTAATCATACATCGGTCGATTATCATTGACGCGAATCAAACCTTTAATTGCGCGATACACAATCCAGACCCACGACAAACCAATTACAGCGACACAGAATGCACTTGCGCCAAAAGCCACACCTGCAAAGGCATTGGCGTTATTTCCTGTGAAAAATAGGAAAGTAAATGGGACAAATGCGATGAAGTTCCAAATGAGATACCACCAAAATGTCCGAATTTGCCAAGTAAAGTGGCTTTCAAAAATTGTACCGCGTACATCACCACGTTTAACGTAGTTAATAATTAAGGCCAGAACTGCCAGCAAACCCGCTGAAAAAATTGCCACAATATAAAGAACATACAAAATTATGGTGAGTAGGCGGTTTGGATCTTTATCAATAGAATCGTTCATTTCACTCCCCGTCATTATGCTTGGGCTGTAACTCAGCTGCTAAATTTGCAATATGTTTAGCGGTAAAATCAGCCATAAAATCAGTAATATGTTAAAGACTATGGTACAGAAATATATCTTTCGAAAAGGTTGTTTTTGTGTTTTATGGCGTAGTCGTTGCTGCGCGAGCCAAGCCGCAGGCCATCCTCCGAGAAAGGATAAAATGTGCAAGGTATTTTCTGGCACACGGCGATTACCGAGCTGTGCAGCTTCTTTGTCTTGTGCATAGAACCAATAACTCAAGACATTCATAATGCTGATGAACAACAGCACCATGCCACTGAGTTTGCCGATCACACATAAGCCTGCCAACAATAAAATATAAATGATGCACAGAATTTGCATCGGACTGGCTTTATGCGGCATCTGTACCATATTTTTTGGGGCAGGACGGCTACTTGGCTGAGTTTGTGAGGCTTTAAGATAATGCACTTGCTGAGCACGAAAACGTCCACGCTCATCCAAAATCACCGCATAGTCCAAGGCACAGCCCACAATCGGACGTGGACCGGGACGCGAAAAGTCTTTGATATGCAAAAACACACGATCTTTGGAGCTGTCATTCGGTTGAATAAAGCCGTAGCCTTTCTCATCAAACCATTCCACCAATCTGCCCTGATCGCGCATTATTGCCTCTCAAACTCTTCTAATCATTGAATTGAAATTAAGCTGTTACGAATTTTAGTCGTTCAATCAACATATTACGCATTTCTGCCGGATTTTTCTGCAAAATATCTTCGCCTGTACGGCCTTGGGCTGCATTTTTTTGGGCTACTTGCAAACGCATCATCCAGAAACGACCGGCAGCCATGGCTAAATACAACTCCAGACACGCTTTTTCATCCGCAGTTAATGGACGCACCGTCTCATAGGCATTTAAAAAGGCAATGGCTTTGTCTTCATTGAGATGCACCTCTGGATATTCGGTACAGAAATCATTCAGGGTGATGGCAATATCAAACAAAAACTCATCTTTGTTCAACTCATAAAAATCCAGAATCCCCTTGAGTTGATCACCCTCAAATAAAGTATTGTCGCGGAATAGATCCGAATGGATAAAACCTTGAGGACGGTCTGGATACATCACCGTGAGAATGTCATACAAGCCCAATAAATTATTGAGCAAGGTGGTATCGGCTTCATTTAAACTCGGACGAATCTCACGCGAAACATTTAACCAATAGGCATGATCACGGTATTCTGCACGTTCTAAAGGAAAATCCTGTAATGCCACATGCATTTTGGCTTGAGCAATCGCAATCGCTTCTGCCTGCGCTAAACTGGCTGGCATGGGATGGTGACCTTGCATCCGTGGAGCAATTTGCGCTGGTTTATTTTTTAAAGCATGAATCGCTTTGCCAGAATGACTCAGAGGCACGGGCACAGCCAAACCGACCTGTCCCAAGTGTTCAAGTACAGGAACCAACTCCCCTGCACCTTGTTCATCCATTTCTTCAAATACCGTTAAAACATACTGCGTGCCGTTTTCGCAGACAATAAAATAGTTGGTATTTTGAATACCGCCTTGAATGGGAACCAGATCAATCACCTCAAGTCCATAAGGCGCTGCAAAATCCTGAACTTCCTTTAAAGTCAAAGTGGTATAAACCGACATAGAAAACCTGCGAAAAAACTTACATATTTTTGATAGAATAACCGCTCCGACTATTAAGGTGTAGCATCTAAGTCGCGAAGTTTCATAATCGGCTGTTATTTTTGGAAAAAATTATGCTAGCTAAACGTATTATTCCTTGCCTCGACGTGGACAACGGTCGTGTAGTAAAAGGTGTTCAATTTCTTGATATTCGTGATGCTGGCGATCCAGTGGAAGTGGCACGCCGTTATAATGAACAAGGTGCGGATGAAATTACCTTCTTAGACATCACGGCAACCTCCAATGGTCGTGATACGACTTATCGTACCGTCGAGCGTATGGCCGAATCAGTATTCGTTCCACTCACGGTGGGTGGCGGTGTCCGTAAAGTTGAAGATATCCGTTTATTGCTCAATGCTGGTGCCGATAAAGTCAGTATTAACTCCGCAGCCGTATTTAATCCTGAATTTGTACAAGAAGCATCGCAACGCTTTGGTGCACAGTGCATCGTGGTGGCAATTGACGCAAAAAAAACTGGCGACAATAAATGGGAAATTTTCACCCACGGTGGGCGTAAACCGACAGGCATTGATGCGATTGATTGGGCAGTGAAAATGGCCGACTTCGGTGCTGGTGAGTTACTGATTACCTCAATGGATGCCGATGGCACCAAAGCCGGTTATGACCTTGAGTTGATGCGCAATATTAATGACCGCGTAACCATTCCGACCATTGCTTCAGGTGGTGTCGGTAATCTCCAACATTTAGCCGATGGTATTTTAAAAGGCGGTGCGGATGCAGTCCTTGCTGCGTCTATTTTCCACTTCGGTCAATATACGATTCCTGAAGCCAAAAAATATTTGGCAGAACAAGGCATTGAAATGCGTCTTTAAGCGTTATTCAAGCTAAAAAAAGAGCACAACAAGTGCTCTTTTTTAATGTCTGAACTGAATTTTAAGACAAAAAAAAGGAGCCTCAAGGACACTGCTGTCCCACAATTTTCATAAGAAGAGCCTCAATTGAGGTTCTTCTTGTTTTCGCCATTTTTTATCGGGCATA
>NZ_JBLZXR010000013.1:0-4887 GCF_050285345.1 Acinetobacter sp. | reverse complement strand
TGAGCAGGTGGTGAATCAATTACAGGAGTGGTTTGAAAATGAAGCAGCGGATGGCTTTAATGTGTTGCCACCGACTACCCCGGCTGGTCTGAATGATTTTGTCGAGTTTATTGTGCCTGAACTACAGCGTCGTGGCCTGTTCCGGACTGAATATGGAGGTACGATGCTGCGTGAGAACCTGGGCTTAAAACGTCCGGAAAATCAGTATGTTATCGCTCAACAGAACACTGCCGCAGCCTCTTAAAAAGTCTCTATCAGTCTCTATAATCAAAATGCCCTACGGGGCATTTTTTATATTTTTGAATCACACCTTATTTTTAATCTTTTGTATAAAAATTACCGCCGAAAGCCTCTGCTCAACGATAAAAAGCATTTCATATAAGCACTGCATTTTTTCTACTGTTTGCTTTGAAACAAAAGCGCCTGATTGGTGCTGATTCTTAAACACATCAAAATAAAACCAAAAATAACATACTGTTTTTTATAATTATTTAACTTGGCACAATGTTTGAAACAGCTGTTTTGATTACTTATAACAATGTACAGGCTATAACAATGTCAAAACGTCAAATTAAACTCGGTGCCTTTATTCCTACCACTTCACAGCATGTTGCCGGCTGGCGCCATCCTGAATCTCGCCCGCAAGATCATCTCAGCATTGATTATGTGATTGAACTTGCACAGACAGCTGAACGCGGCTTGTTTGATGCCTATTTCCTGGCAGATGGTTTGTCGGTACGTTGGGGTTATGCGATTGAAGGCGAAAAGGGTTTGGGCGATAAAGGTGTTGGCTTTGAACCGGTTACCCTATTTGCAGCACTTTCCACAGTAACCAAGAATATTGGCTTTATTGCGACGGCTTCAACCACCTATGAAGATCCATACATTTTGGCACGTAAATTTGCATCTTTAGATCATATTTCCAAAGGGCGTGCAGCCTGGAATGTTGTAACGACTGCCTCTGCTGACACCGCACGAAATTTCGGCCTAGAAAAGCATCCTGATGCCAAAGTCCGTTATGAACGTGCCGATGAATTTATTGAAGTGACGCAAAAACTTTGGGATTCCTGGGAAGATGACACCTTCATTTATAATAAAGAAGATGGCCAATTCTTCGATGCCAGCAAACTGCATGAGCCATTACATGCAGGAAAATACTTCAATGTCCAGGGTGCACTGAATGTCTCTCGTCCACCGCAAGGCTATCCTGTGATTGTACAGGCAGGTCAGTCTGAAGATGGCCGTGAACTTGCTGGTAAATATGCCGAAGTGATCTTTACCGCGCAGCAAAGCCTAGAAGATGCCCAGGAATTCTACCGTGATGTGAAAAGCCGCCTGTTAAAATATGGCCGTCAACCGGATGACCTGAAAATCATGCCGGGTGTGTCTATTTTTGTAGCCAAAACTGAACAAGAAGCTCAAGAAAAATACCAGCTGCTGAATAGCCTGATTCATCCCGAAGTCGGTCTGAGTCTGTTGTCTGGTCTTGCAGGCGGAATCAACTTAAACAAATTTGATCTGGATGCGCCGTTCCCGAAACTGGAAGATGCCGACATCAACTTTTCCAGCCGTCAGCAAATGATGATCGATATTGCCCGCCGCCATAACTTCACCATCCGTCAGCTGTATGAATACATTGCCTCTGCACGTGGTCACTGGACCCTGATTGGTACACCAGAACAGGTGGTGGATGAGCTGCAAACCTGGTTTGAAAATGAGGGCGCGGATGGCTTTAACGTGTTGCCACCGACCACCCCTGCTGGCTTGAATGATTTTGTTGATTTCATTGTGCCTGAACTGCAACGTCGCGGCCTGTTCCGTACTGAATACGAAGGCTCAAGCTTGCGTGAAAACCTGGGTTTAAAACGTCCTGAAAATCAATATGTACTTGCCAAACAGGCAAACAAGGCATCTTAATGACCTGAAGGCACATGCTCCAGTTGGGGCATGTGTTTTATACCCATAAAAAAATTATGCCTTTTTCATCCTTAGCATATTTAATGCAAGTTTTAAGCTGAACTCATGGCAACAGAACAACAGACAAGCTGTTGATATAACAACAACAAATTAAATATAAATTACTAAATACATGATTTTTAATATTTATTTTATTGGCACGCTCTTTGAACTATATAAAGCCATAATTAACAACATCAAACAGGTTTCCATATGTCTAAACGTCAAATTCGCCTCGGTGCTTTTGTACCTGGAACTTCTCAACACGTTGCAGGCTGGCGCCATCCGCAAGCGCGTCCACAAGACAGCCACAATTTAAACTATTTTATTGAACTGGCGAAAACGGCTGAACGCGGCTTGTTTGACGCCTATTTCCTTGCTGATGTTCCGGTGACTGTTGATCCGGATACCACCCCGAATCTGGGTTTAACCGGCGGTTTTTCTGCAGGACTTGAGCCTGTATCCCTGTTTTCTGCACTAGCAGCAGTGACCAAAAATATTGGCTTTATTGCCACTGCCTCAACTACTTATGAAGAGCCATACAGTCTGGCACGTAAATTTGCGTCACTGGATCATTTATCCGAAGGTCGTGCTGCCTGGAATGTTGTGACCACTGCCGGTGCACATGTAGCCAAAAACTTCGGTTTAAACGATGCTCCACATCCGAAAGAACGCTATGAACGTGCCGATGAGTTCATTGAAGTGGCACAAAAACTTTGGGATTCCTGGGAAGATGATGCCTTTGAATACAATAAGGAAACCGGACAATTCTTTGACGGTGACAAACTGCATCCACCACGTTTTAAAGGCAAGCATTTAGCCGTGCATGGCGGACTGAATGTGGCACGCTCACCACAAGGTTATCCGGTGATTGTCCAGGCGGGTCAATCGGAAGATGGCCGTGAACTGGCTGCAAAATTCGCGGAAGTGATTTTCACGGCACAACAAAAACTGGAAGACGCCCAAGCCTTCTACCGTGATGTAAAAGGCCGTTTAGCCAAATATGGCCGCCATGCCGATGACCTGAAAATCATGCCGGGCGTATCCATTTTTGTTGGCAAGACAGAAGAAGAAGCACGTGCCAAATATGATGAACTGAACAGCTATATTCACCCGACTTTGGGTCTGTCTTTAATCCAGCAACTGGGCGGTTTTACCGAAGACCTGTCACAATTTGATCTGGATCAGCCCCTGCCTGAGCATATTGGGCAAATACAGAATGGTGCCAGCCGTAACCAGCTGATTCTAGAGATTGCACGTAAAAACAATTTCACCATTCGTGAGCTTTATCAATGGGTGGCAAGTGCACGTGGTCATTGGACCATTATTGGTACGCCAGAACAGGTGGTTGATGAACTGCAAGCCTGGTTTGAAAATGAAGCAGCAGATGGCTTTAACATTCTGCCGCCAACTACGCCTGCCAGCCTGGATGATTTTGTTGATCTGGTGGTACCTGAACTGCAACGCCGCGGCCTGTTCCGTACCCAATATGAAGGCACAACTTTACGTGAAAACTTAGGTTTAAAACGTCCTGAAAACCAGTATGTGCTGGAAAAGCGTCATACGGCTCAGGCCTCATAAAGAAAAGATTTGCCAAAAAGAAAATGCCCTGCAGGGCATTTTTTTATGTTTGTAATTTTAGATTTTAAAATTTACAGGTATTAAAAAAGCCTTGTTTCCAAGGCTAGCGGTTTGAATCTGCGGATTACCAAGCAAATTTATAATCGGCAAAACTATGGATCGGTTCAATCAGCTGATCTTTCACTGGATCGCTAAAGTCGGTCAAAATATCATTTTTAATATTGGTCAAACGCAGGTCTTCACGTTTACGCGGATGCGGAACTTGTACATCGACAATACGTTTGATCCGGCCCGGATGCGGCTGCATCACCACCACGCGATCACCCAAAAAGACCGCTTCTTCCACATCGTGAGTTACGATAATCATGGTAATTTTTTCGGCTTGCCAAATGCGCTGTAACTCATCCTGTAGATTTTGACGGGTTAAGGCATCCAGTGCACCAAATGGCTCATCCAGCAGTAAAATCTGGGGACGATTCACCAGACTGCGGGCAATCGCCACACGCTGGTTCATCCCGCCTGAAAGCTGTGATGGATAAGCATCTTTGAACTTGGTTAGGTTAACCAATTCCAGATGCTGGTCAATCAGTTCATCTTCCTGCGCACGGGTGTACTGACTTTTATGCAAAGCGATACGGACATTTTCACGTACCGTAAGCCAAGGGAAAAGTCGGTGGTCCTGGAACACGATTCCACGTTCCAGACTGGTGCCCTGAATCGGTTGTCCATCAACCAGGATATTGCCTTTGTACTGGCGTTCAAGACCGACCAGCAAACGTAACAAGGTGGATTTACCGCAACCACTACTGCCCACAATACTGATGAACTCACCCGGTTTGATGTCCAGATTAATATCATCCAGAACGGTTAAGTCCTCATTTTTTTGTGTGGGATAGTGCTTACTTAACTGCTGAATAGAAACCGAACCGGCATGTTGTAAGCTCATCTTTATTCTCTTTTATTCAGATTGCATGTCGCTTGGCAAAAGCTTAGAGTTTTGCCAAAGATACTTCAGTCGATTTAATTAACACGACGACTTCTGAACCAATTTTTAAATCAAGGTCTTTAACTGATCGTGTGGTAATGACTGAAGTGAAAAAGCCGGCTTTGGTTTCTACATCAATTTCAGAAACCACTGGACCTTCGACAATTTCATTAATAATACCTTTAAACTGGTTACGCACATTTACTGAAGTAATTGCCATTTTAATTATGCCTGTTGTTATTTAGAGATCTCTAATATAAAACAGATTAGTGGGTTGCTTTATCTTGATTTATCCTTTAGTTATCCTTATTTTTTTTATCTTTAAAACAGATAAATAATCCCAGCTTTAATTTATACCTGAAAGC
>NZ_JBLZXR010000012.1:0-3626 GCF_050285345.1 Acinetobacter sp. | reverse complement strand
ATGAACATTCTTGCGCTTGGGCATAAGCGTCTAGCTGTAGGAATCACCTCCGTTTAAGGGAGGTGAGGATGTCAATGAAGGGAGTCTATCAAGATTGGAGACGTTCGCTAGATGATAAGCAAATGGCGTCATCCTAAGCAAGATTTCATCTTGCTTTGTGATAAACATCTACTTTGAAGTTGTGATCATAGAGATAAAGCCCGAACTTAAAAGTTCGGACGATAATCAAAACTTTGGCTGGCTGCTTGGTCGCGAAATGGACGAACCGCTTTTTTACTTAACAGCAGGGTATTCACGATATTGTTTGGGAACACCTGAATATGATTGTTGAACAACTCGACATTGCGGTTAAAAATAGTAATCGCTGCGCCGACATTTTCATTTTGTTCTTCAATTTCATTCATCATTTTTAGATAAATTTCATTGGCTTTTAGCTCAGGGTAATTCTCCACCACCACATTCAGACTGCGCATCAGGTCTTGGTTTAAGGCTTCAATTCGCTGTAATTGACTGACATCGGTACTGTTCACATTCAAATTCATAATGTTTTGACGCAGCTCAGTGACTTTGGCCAAAGTACTTTGTTCGAAACTTGAATATTGTTCAACCAGTGGTTGTAAACCATCCAAAATTTTGATTTTTTGACGTTCATAGCTTGCTACATCAGACCATGCGCGAATCGTGGCATTGTGATGACGTACAATATTATTTCGAATGATAATGGCACCAATAATTAGCGCGACAATAATCAAAACAAAAATCAAAAGCCCCATAAAGTTTTATCCTCAAGATAAAAGGTGAATGATTTCAAACATTATTTTAAAAACTGAATGAGATCGTTTTTTAAGTTTTCTAATGCTACTAATTTAAAGGTTCTTAAATGTCCGCGCAATGTAGAAATGTCTTGAATACGCTTGGCTTTGCTGCTGACTTTGAATAAATCTTCTGGACCAAGATAGCACATGATTCGATTGCTCGGATGGAACAACAGGTCGCCACGACGACGTTGAAAAAAGTCTGAAAGGCGTAGTACAAAGCCGGGCGTTAATAATTTGGCTGCTTCCAGTTGGTTGCTGCAATAAAATTTGAGTTTGCGATTGGTTTGAATGTCGCTGCTGTGCCACGGGAAACTATAGGGGTAGGCATAGTCAGTGCCCGATGCTGAAACCGCGAGGCCATGTAGGGCAATATCAAAGACAAAAACACCCCAGAGGTCTTTGTGGATTTCTTTAACTTTGATTTCATTGCCATCTTTGTCGCGCGTGCGAATTTCATCGACATAATGATATTGAAACACGATAACTTGATATTGCTGTTGATTTTCATCTTCCCAAACGGTACTGGCAAAGCTTTGAATGTCATTCGATAAGCTACCCTGATTAAACGCGGGAAACATACGTTTTAGATTGCCAATAAATTGTAAATTATTCAGTGGCATTGAGATGTATTGAGGTTGCTTGTTAAATGCCAATTGATATTTTTTACTGATGCATTCGGTTTCTAAATATGAAATCACATCTTCAATTGGGTCATCTTTTTCATAGCTGATATAGGCCCAAAACAACATGACCAGACCGGCAGCAAAGCAGAGTTGTGCCCAGCCATGATCGGGCTGAATCACAATCAAAAGTGCAAAACTGATACCAATCAGCCCTAAAAAAATCGGCAGCAGATTTTCAAACTTGAGCGTAATGGGTGCATTCCATGGATGCAACCCATCGAGGAGCTCTTGATGGGTTTTTGCCTTGCGGCCAATATCCCACAGCCGAGCGATATTCTGAAAAACCACTTCATTCTTTTTACGACGAATATGGATGGAGTGCTTTACGGAATCAATCGGCATAGGGTTTAGGTCATCCGGATTATTTATGGTTAATGTTATCAATCAACATCGCATCGCCATAACTAAAGAAGCGATATTGGCTGTCTACCGCGTGATGATAGGCATTTAAAATATTGTCTCGGTTAGATAGGGCAGACACCAACATCAGTAGGGTCGATTCAGGTAAATGGAAGTTGGTAATTAAACGATCTACCACTTTGAACTCATAACCTGGGTAGATAAAGATTTGCGTGTCACCAGTCCAAGCTTTCAGTTCGCCAGCATTGGCTTGTGCTGCACTTTCAGTCGCGCGTGTTGCTGTCGTACCTACCGCAATCACTTTATTGCCCCGCGCTTTGGTTTCACGAATCAATGCCATCGATTCTTCTGAAACGTCACACCATTCGCTATGCATAATATGATTTTCAATATTATCAGTACGGACAGGGAGAAAGGTTCCTGCGCCCACATGCAAGGTCACAAAAGTTTTATTGATGCCTTTGTCTGCAAGTTTTTTTAGTAACGCTTCATCGAAATGCAGGCTTGCGGTTGGTGCTGCAACCGATGCCAGTTTGGTTGGATCATTAAATACGGTTTGATAGCGTTCGGTATCAATGGCTTCTGCTTCACGGTTGAAATAAGGTGGAATTGGCAATGCACCGTATTTGTCCAATACATCTAAAATCGATTGAGAAAACTCAACCACAAATAAATTTTCATGACGGCCCTGAACAGTGACTTTGACTTCATCTGGGCCAATAAATAGCTCTGCACCTTCTTTGGGTGAGTTGCTGGCTTTGATGTGACAATGTGCGGTTTTGGGATCAAGAATACGTTCAACCAAAACCTCAATTGCACCGCCAGTTGCACGTTTGCCTTTCAAGCGGGCTTTCATTACTTTGGTATCGTTGAGTACCAATAAATCACCCTCATTGAGTAAGTCTAAAATGTCAGTGAAATGATGGTCATGATATTGGCCCTCGGTATCGAGATGGAGCAGGCGAGAGGCACTACGTGTTTCGAGTGGGTAGCGGGCAATGAGTTCGTCAGGGAGATTGAAGTTAAAGTCAGAAAGTTGCATGTCAAGAAATCTGAAAAAGGGATAATGAAATTTGGCGTAGTATAAGCTTTTTTGGGTTTTAACGCTGAAATTGATGGATTATCCATCTAAAAAACCTTAGGCGCTTTATTTTTAAGCAAATGAGAAAAACATGCGTTGACAAGTTTTTGAAAAAGTTTATTATACGTTTCAACACCTTCCCGAGGTGGTGAAATTGGTAGACGCGGTGGATTCAAAATCCACTATCAGAGATGATGTGTCGGTTCGAGTCCGACCCTCGGGACCAGTTAAATAAAAAAGCCCCAAGCTTATTAAGACTTGGGGTTTTTTATTGTCTAAAATTAATGGGTTAAGTTGTTCTTGAACTGATCTTATTGATTTCATCAGCCATATATCCGGTGGTCATTTTGTAAAATGAGCACCTGAATGAGTACCTAAATTTTGTTTGGATACTCATGGTGGAGTTTTATGGCGAAATCAGTAAAACCATTAATAGAAACTTAAGTTGAAAAAGCTAAACCTAAAGAAAAAGAGTACAGCTTGTTTGATGGAGATGGTCTTTATTTGATAGTTCGTCCTTCGAACAGTAAAGCTCTTTGGAATTTAGTGCTAGAGGTTGGCTGAAATAATATAAAAAAGAAACTGTAAATTATTTTGTGTAAGTTTGATTTTTTATCACTTGGAGCGTAAAACCTCGTGGTTCAGCACGAGGATATAAGCGACTGGCGTAAGCCATACGACATG
>NZ_JBLZXR010000011.1:0-11020 GCF_050285345.1 Acinetobacter sp. | reverse complement strand
TTTGTATACGCACTTGGTGCTGCCGGCGGTGCTGGGGTAAGTAATTTACTAGATTTGATTGAGAAAGAAATGCGTGTAGCAATGACATTGACTGGCGCAAGAACCATTGCAGATATTACATCGGATTGCTTGGTCAAGTTAGAGAAAGAATAAGCCATTTAATTACTCACATTAGTAAATCTTTACCAGCGTTCCTTTAAAGAAAGAGATTCTTATCCGAATAATTCAGGTAAACAAAGCTTCCTTTTGAAAAAGGGGCTTCGATGGATTATAAAGAATCTCTTCTAATCTTCACTTGTGCTGAATTTTAAAGCCGTGTTTTAAAAGATACCTGGGAGAGAAAATTATATTATTTGGGCATTTATAAAATAGAAGACTTAAAAATGATAAACACTCAATCCTCTTCTCAACAGACTATTCAAAAACTAATTGATATTGTTGGTAAAAACAATGTGCTGACTCATGAGAAAGATACTCGTTTGTATCGCCAAGGCCGCCGTTACGGTACAGGAAACGTCTTAGCTGTCGTTGTTCCTGGGACATTGGTCGAACAATGGAAAGTGCTTGAAATAGCGGTAGATGCTGGTTGTATCGTAATCATGCAAGCCGCTAATACAGGACTCACAGGTGGCTCAACTCCATTTGGCGATGATTATGATCGTCCAGTATTATTAATGAGTACCCGTCGTCTAAGGGGAATTCAAGTAATCAATGAAGGTAAGCAAGTCATTTGTTTACCAGGTGCGACTTTGGATCGTTTAGAAAAAGAATTAGCAGTTTTTAATCGTGAACCTCATTCAGTCATTGGTTCATCTTGTATCGGTGCTTCAGTTTTAGGCGGCGTATGTAATAATTCCGGTGGAGCATTGGTGCGTCGTGGGCCTGCGTACACAGAACTTGCATTATATGCGAGAGTGAATGATCAAGGCTCGCTTGAATTAGTCAATCATTTAGGTGTGAATTTGGGTCATTCTTCTGAGGAAATCTTATCGAATTTGGAACAACAAAAATATCAAATTGCCGACATCGAAAATGAGAGTCAGTGCTGTGCATCAGACCATGGTTATATTAAAGATGTGGCGAAAATTGATGAAAACACGCCGGCACGTTTTAATGCTGATCCATCCCGTTTATTCGAAGCATCGGGCTCAGCGGGTAAAGTCTGTGTGTTTGCAGTGCGTTTAGATACGTTTGAGAGAATTTCAAGCCAAGTGTTTTATGTGGGGAGTAATCACCAAGAAGATTTAACCAAAATCCGTCGTTTTTTACTGAAAGATTTGCCGCGTATTCCTATTGCTGGTGAGTATATTCATCGTGTTGCTTATGACATTGGTGCTGAATATGGTAAGGATACTTTTATGTTTATCGAGAAGTTCGGTACAGCCAAAGTGCCTGCTGCGTTTGCGATGAAAGATAAAATAGATGGTTATCTTGAAAAAATGAAAATGCGAGGTCTTTCTGATAAATTTCTGCAATTGCTGACAAAATTTCTACCGTCACACTTGCCGAAGCGTATGAATGCATTTCGAAATTTATATGAGCATCATTTGGTACTACGTATTGAAGATCAAGATGTTGCTGCGGTAGAGGCATTTTTAGAAAGCTACTTTGATCATCACGAAACTGGTGATTATTTCCTTTGTGATGAAGATGAAGGGCGGAAAGCATTTTTACATCGTTTTGCGGTCGCAGGTGCTGCAATTCGTTATCGAGATACGCACCGATCAGAAGTTGAAGATATTGTTGCATTGGATATTGCACTTCGCCGTAATGATCGTGAATGGGTAGAAACTTTACCTAAAGAAATGGATGAGCAGATTTTACATAAACTGTATTATGGACATTTTTTATGTCATGTATTCCACCAAGATTACATTGTTAAAAAAGATGTTGATCCTTTAGCTATGGAACATGCAATGTGGCGTTTGTTAGATAGCCGTGGCGCTGAGTATCCAGCAGAGCATAACGTTGGACATTTATATGTGGCTAAGCCTGCGCTGAAAAATCATTATGAAAAACTTGATCCAACCAACAGTTTTAATGTCGGTATTGGACAGACATCTAAGCTTAAAAATTGGAAGTAACAGAAAATATTTTTAATGCATCGTATATTGGTAATAAACAGCCTAAAATAACGGTATCTAGGATATATAACCCTAAACCCATTTAAGCCAATGATTTCTTAATCTGAATGGTTGGCTTATTGTGAGAGCATATAGAGATGCACAGATACCACTTAAAAAGCCCTTCATACTACGGACTCTACTCGTCATTAAATTGTATTACCCTTTTAATAAACTGAATGATATTGATTTAATTTATTTTTTAAATCATCAATGATTTCAAACATTGCCTTGTCCCTGTATATGTCTAAAAGAATAATACATCAAAAAAACAATATGTTATAACATAGTATTTTATAGTGCGCTCAATGTTAGTATAATTCAGTGTGCCATTTCAAATCCTGAATTTGGATTTGAACAAGATTTGAAGGTGAATCAATACACTAAATCTAATTTGGGTCAAAATTGGGTCAATGAATTTTTTTATTCATTAAAATATATTTGAAATTAAGTAGTTAGTGTTTGAGTTCAATTGACGCCACCTCCAAATTGGAATGGATCAATGCTTTTGGAATAAGATATTTGTCCTTCATTATTATTTTTAGAACTTAATGAGATTATTCGGTGTCCCTCCTTAATGAAATAAAAGTGTTAAAGATAATTTAGACTAAGGCCTGCAACAAAAAGAGACACAAAGTGTCGCTTAAATATAAATCAATATAGACTTAACAAGACCGAATTTAGTAAAATTGGCCACAGATTAAACCTACAAAAACTAAATAGAATGCCCAATAATATTTATGCTGAATTAGAGCAACTTGGACTTACCGCACAAAAACGTGCAATACACGTACAGTTTAGTAACGGCACGCTCAACGACCAAGTCTTCCTTCAGCGTATTGAAGGCACGCATGAATTAAATAGGGGTATTCATTTACAACTCATCTGCCTTTCGACCTCAGCGAATATACCTTTAAAGCAGTTCATTGGTGCACAAACAGCAATTGATATTGTCAACGACAAATCCGAACTCAATCGTATTTCTGGTATTGTGACCAAAGCCGATATTGGTGCAAGTGATGGATCGCTCACGATTTATCGCTTAACCGTAGAGGACCCAACAGCACTCTGGAAACACCGTCGAAACTCACGCGTGTTCATGAATAAGTCTGTGGTTGACGTAGTGCAAACCATCTTCTCTGAGTGGCAACAAAAAAGTCCATTATTTGCTTCAAGTCTGACATTGGATAAAAGTGGACTCACTAAAGACTACGATATTCGTCCATTCATCATGCAGATGAATGAACGGGATATAGACTTTGTTCAACGGCTTCTCGCATCTGAAGGTATTAACTGGTTAATTGATGAAGCACAACTGAAAGTCTCCAGTTCAAGTGAACAAATTCAACCCCAAAAACTCCGTTTGATTGATGATAATGCCCAGTACAAAGCTTTGGATCGACGTAATATTCGCTTCCATAGAAGCTCGGCAGTAGAACAAACTGATTCGATCACCAATTTTATTGGACGGCGTAGTATTCAACCGACTGCGGTTCACATCCAACGCTGGCAAGCTGATGCACTCGAAACCGAAGAAGGCGCAGGCTCAATACAAAGCAAACACAGCCATAGTGAAAACCAAGACAACGCAAGCCTTGGCTTAGAACAGGCATGGCACTTTTCCCCTGCATGGATACAAGACCTCAAAGGTGAAGATGGTGCAACCAAATCAGGCAATAGTCAGATTGAAAAGTTTAATGAAAACCTGAGCAACTACTACGACTCACAAGCCAAACAATTTACTGCAACCTCAACCGTGCGTGATGCACAGGTAGGTTACTGGTTTGAATTCAATGAACACCCAGAAATTGATGAACATGATGGCGCGGATAAAGAATTCCTAATTACTGCTAAATCCTTTTATAATCAGAATAATCTTCCCAAAGACTTAACCGATCAAGTCACAGCCTTGCTTAAACAAAGTAATTGGCAACAAGTTGATATTCAAACCAATAACCAAGATGAACGTCAAGCTAACAACCTCGTATTGCAACGACGTAATATTGCCACCGTTCCTGAGTATAATCCTCTCACCCAAAGACCAACAGTACATCCCATGCGTGCCAAAGTTGTGGGTTTAAGTGGAGAAGAAATTCATGTCGATGAATGGGGACGCATCAAAGTTCGATTCCTATTCACCCGAAATGAAGATAATACTCATGATGGTGGTGCAGGCTCAAACGACAATGACACCGATTCCGCTTGGGTCGATGTACTGACGCCATGGGCAGGTGAAGGCTATGGAGCAAGATTCCTACCTCGTGTGAATGAGATTGTTGTCATCGACTTCTTTGATGGCAATATTGACCGCCCTTTTGTCATCGGACGTATTCACGAAGCACAACGTAGTCCAACCAAATTCGATAGCAAAGGCAAACTACCTGATACCAAAAAACTGGCAGGTATTCGTTCTAAAGAAGTCAAAGGTGAAGGCTTTGGGCAACTACGCTTTGATGACACTACAGGACAAATCAGCACCCAACTGCAAAGCAGTCACGGTGCAACACAACTTAACTTAGGTAAGTTGAGTCATCCTAAAGACAAAGCTGAAAGCGAAGATCGTGGTGAAGGTTTTGAACTGCGTACGGATCAATGGGGTGCAGTCCGTGCAGGGCAAGGTTTACTTGTAAGTACCTATAAACAAGACCAAGCCAAAGGTGAACATCTTGATGCTGAAATTGCCAAGAAACAACTGGAAGGCAGTCAGACCAACAGCAAGGCTTTAAGTGACATTGCCAAAAACCAAAAAACCGATGAAATCGAATTAGTTGAACAACTGAAAGAATTTGCTGAACAGCTTGAACAAAAGATCGCGAAATTTAAAAAAGCGATACTTTTACTCAGTTCACCTGATGGTATTGCATTGAGCACACCTGAAGATATTCATCTCTCTGCGGATGCACAAATCAACCAGATTGCAGGCGATAGTATCAACTTCAGTACGCAAAAGAACTGGATAGCACAAGCACAAAATAAGCTCAGCTTATTTGCTGCGCAAGGTGGGATCAAAGCTGTAGCTGCACAAAGTAAAGTTGAAATACAAGCGCAGTCGGATGCTTTGAATGTATTGGCTAAAATGGGAATTACCATTTCTTCGACAGATGATAAAGTGGTGATTAGCAGTCCGAAAGAAGTTCAGATCACAGGTGGATCTTCTCAAATCACTTTAAATGGTTCAGGGATATTTCAGAAAACAGGTGGGAAGTTTGAAGTTAAGGCTGGGCAGCATGTATTCCAAGGTGGGGCGAGTGTTAGTGCTAAATCTAGTTTACCTCCACCGCCGAAACGTGCTCAGGGTATCTTAGAATTGATTCATGACTATACACATGGCGAGTTCGTCAAAGCTGGTAAATACACAGTTACAGATACTTTAGGTAAAGTGGTCAAGGGTAAACTTGATGACAAAGGTTTTGCCCGTGTATCTGGATTGGCTGCTGGTGCAGTTAAAATTAACTTTGAAGATGATAAACGTGATCCTTGGGATGTAGCGAGTGATTTTAAACGTGAAGTTGAGTGGCCAAATAAAAATGATCCTGATTTAGCAGAAACAGCTTCAATTTTAGAAAGTGTAAGTAGAAAAGCACAATCTGCTTTAGGTGATTTTGCTAAGCAACTCAAAGATCCTAAAAGTTTGATGAAAAATATTGAATTAGCTAAAAAAATTAAATCAGATGGTGCAAAAACGCTGCTTCCGATGATCAATAGCCAAGCTCAAGGGCTAGTTTCAGAAACAATTTCAAGTTTATTGCCGATTACACAATCAAAAGGTGGTTTGATGGCAAATATGGGGGGAGGCTTTATCGCCTCACAAACTAGTGGGTCAAACCTGACGAGTATAAGTGGTATTGCTCAAAATAACTTACCTCAGTATTTAAAAAGCCCTTTTGATAAAAATTGATAGAGAATAAATAGAATGGCTCAAGCTAAAACAGAAGTCGTAAAACCACTTAATGAAGTGGCAATTGCAGATATTAATAATTCTAAGCAAAAAATTGATAAGTGGTTAAAAGATCATACCCATCAACTTGTGGGATTAGACCTTGTTAGTAATGTATTGGGTACAGTTCCAATTATTGGCAATGTCATGGCTGCAATTGATGTGGTGACTGACATTCTTCATATTTATGATAAGGGCTATCAAAAGGCGGATGTCTTTGATTGGACAACCGTGGGTATTGATTTAATTGGTGTTGCTCCTGTTCCTGGTACAACAGCTATTCGTACTTCAGCTCGACCAGCTTTATTCTTAGTCCGCCAAGAAGTTAAAAGAGTTGGCAAATCTGCACTAACTGAAGCTGTTATCACAGTCATTGGTAAACATCTTAATGATCAAGTTGCAGGAAATATTGAGAAGTTTTGTAAAACAGGATTGACACAACTTAATACAATTTTAGGGAAATGTGGGGATACCATACAAGGAGCTACCACTGAAATTAATGGTGGTATTACTCGCGTTGTAACACAAGGTAAAGTATTTACCAACGCAGGTTCTAATCTAACGCGAGCAC
Organism: Acinetobacter sp.; assembly: GCF_050285345.1. Classification (GTDB taxonomy): domain Bacteria; phylum Pseudomonadota; class Gammaproteobacteria; order Pseudomonadales; family Moraxellaceae; genus Acinetobacter. The sequence continues at coordinate 4,389 of NZ_JBLZXR010000011.1, read as the reverse complement.
AGCAACAGGCGGTAGGTATTGCAAAAGGTTTGCAAAGCGGAGACCTGACTCGTGCAGGAAAAAACCTTGTATATATGACAGAAAATTGGGGTAAAGCATTATTTAAATCCAATGTAAATAATAATGCAAAAGTAGTTTCAATGTTGGTTCCCCAAAATTTAAAACAACCTGTTTTAAATGTAGGTGCAACAATTGGTAAAGTCGGCGTAACCGCCAATCAAAAAATCAGAAAGCTTGGTAATAAAGCAGAACCGCAAACGATAGGCTGGTTATTTGAAGTCCTAAGAGTAGGTGCAGGACGTTTCAGAAAGAATAATAAGTCAGCCCAAGTTAAAGCAACACAGACCACACAAGCAAAGAATGATAAAAATAACGCTAAATTAGAAAAATCAAGGAATGAACATCAGGCAACAAATAATGCCAATCAATGTAAGAACTGTAATGGCAGTACTGCAAAATCTATCACCTTCGCAATGGGTACAGAATTTTTAACGCATGCCGATGCTCAGATTCATTCTTTAATTCCTGAAATGTTGATGCGTTCTTACGTTTCTAACTTATATCAATACGATGATTCAATTTTTGGTGCACGTTGGACTACACCATTTAGCAGTAAAATTGTGCCTTGTACCCAATATAATGAAAAGAACCCTAAAGAGAATACGGTTTTAAAGGGATGGGAATACATTGGTGTAGATGGACGTCCAATCAAGTTGAAAGAATTAAAGGTTGGGCAAAGTTTTTATGATGAGGTAGAGACATTTACTTACACGGTCGTCTCTAATGAAATTCGGGCAATTACTTTTGGTTCAAATGAATCACGTTATTATCAAAAATATAACAATGAATATCGACTTACATCAATAGAGCGACAAAATGGATTTAGTGTCGGATTACGCTATGACCATGTATTTGACGATCAAAGTTATTTGTCAGACATCATTTTTAAACAAGACCAAAAAGTTTTAGCACATCTCGCATTACAATTAAATCAATATGGCTTGGTAGAAGCGGTATGGTTAGTCGAAGATGGACAACTTAAACGACAACTCTCCGCCTATGTTTATAATGATCAACGCGATTTGATTCAAGCAACCAATGAATTTGGCGCATCATACCAATATACTTATCAGCATCATCTTCTAACTCGTTATACCGATTTAACCCAACGTGGTATGAATCTGAAATGGGATGGGAAATTACCAAGCTCAAAAGCGATTGAAGAATGGGCAGATGATTATAGTTCAGCTCGAAAACTGGAGTGGGACGAAAATGTACGTGTCACCTCAGTAACGGATGTTGAGGGAAATGTTACTGAACATTATTACGGTATCACTGGTTATACCTACCGTATTATTTATCCTGATAATTTACAAGAATGGTTCTTTAGGGATGATGCTAAAAACATTACCTCTCATGTAGCCACAGATGGAAGTGAAACAACATACTCGTATGATGAACGCGGTAATGTTTTAACGACAACCCAAGCTGATGGTGCTACCAGTTATTTTGAATACGATGACAAAGACAACCTCATTGGTATGGTCGATGCTGAACAAGGTCGTTGGTTTAGAGAGTACGACGGTTCAGGAAATTTAATAAAAGAAATTGATCCGCTGAAACATGAAACTGCTTATGCCTATAATGGGATGGGTTTAGTGACATCAATCACCGATGCCAAAGGTGGCTCTAAAGCCCTGAAATACGATGATCAGGGCAATTTACTCAGCTATACTGACTGTTCAGGCAAAGAAACAAAATGGCAATATGATGAACGTGGGCGTGTTAAATCCGTAGAAAATGCTCTAAAACAAAAAGTTGAATATTTCTATACAGAATTTAGTATTGAGAAGCGTGAGTCAATCATCAAAGGCTTACCTTTAAATGCCTTCGGTCAGCTTGAAAAAATCAAACATGCTGATGGGACTGAAGAACATTTTGTCCATGATGCTGAAGGACGTTTATTAGTCCATATTGATCCAAAGCAACAGCAGACACGCTATGAATACGATGCAGCAGGTTTAATAACCAAACGCATCGATGCATTAAACCATACGCTAAAATATCAATGGGATCGTTTAGGACGCCTAAAACGATTGACGAATGAAAATGGTGCAAGTTACAAATTTGTTTACGATGCTGGCGGTCGTTTAATTAAGGAAATCGATTTCGATGGCAAAGAAACAATTTATCATTATGATGAGTTAAATGGTCGACTCACCACAAGTATCGAGGTTGCGTCAGCTTATGGACAAGATTTAAAAGACCGTGCAGCACCGAAAGACCGAATTCAACAATTCATCTTTGACAGTATGGGACGTTTGGAACAACGTACCGCAGGCTATGGGCACTATGGCTTAGAACTAGAAGAGAAACAGACTGAAGAATTTGCTTACGATTACATGGGACGTATTCTGCATGCCAAGAATGCAGAAAGTAACCTACAATGGTTCTACGATGCTGCGGGTAATGTGATCAAAGAACACCAACAGGATTATAAGAGCAACACAACAGCGGTATGGAAACACAGCTACGATGAAATCAATGATCGAATCAAAACTATTCGACCAGATGGACAAAACATTGATTGGCTCACCTACGGTACAGGTCATGTACAAAGCCTGATTGTCAATGGACAGGATTTAGTCAGCTTTGAACGAGATGATTTACATCGAGAAATCACAAGACACTACGCCAATGGCATCAGTCAAGAACAACAGTTTGACCTTGCAGGACGCTTACACAGCCAAATCATGCTCAATGAACATGACAATGGCTACCAAAGCCAGTACAGAGAAAAGAACAACCAACAGAACAATGCACTGCAACACACCAGTCAATTGGTACAACGACTGTATCAATACGATAAAACAGGTGAATTAACAGCCATCAAAGATACTCGTCGTGGCAACATTGCCTACAAATACGATCCAGTCGGACGCTTACTTGAATCCAGCAGTAAACTCGGTAAAGAAACCTTTAACTTTGACCCTGCCAATAACATTATAGATCGTTACAATGATGACAAAGCGCAAAATCATGACCAAAGCCATCAACAACAAACAGAAGAAAAAGGCTATGGCTACAATCGCTTAGTCAATAATGTTGTCAAAGAATACCTAGATCAACAATACCAATATGATGCGTATGGACAACTCGTTCGACAAAAATCTACACAAGGTGACTTAAATCTTGATTGGGATGTGTATGGACGCATGATCAAGAGCCGTAACAACCAATACACCGCAGAGTATCGTTACGATGCTTTAGGACGAAGAATACAAAAGAGTAGTAAGCACCACCATACAGGTGATGAACATAACATCATCTACGGATGGGATGGTGACACACTGGCTTATGAGTCAACGGAACACGCCACCAAACATTACATTTACGAAAAAGACAGTTTTGTACCCATGCTACAGGCAGTCTATCAAAGCCCGATAGAATTGCACCAAACACCTGATTGGTCAGAACAACCGTATAGCGTACATCGTGACCCACTTTGGAAAACCACCAAGCAAAGCAAAGGCTTTGATGATGTATGGTTCTATCACTGTGACCATTTAGGCACACCACAAGAAATGAGTGACCATACAGGTGCAATCATTTGGAAAGCTGAATATAAGGCGTGGGGTGAATGTCGAACTGAAAAAGTCAAATCAAATTTCTTTGAAAACTCAGAAATCATCAGTAATAACATTCGTTTCCAAGGTCAGTATTTCGATCAAGAAACAGGTTTACATTATAACCGCTACAGATATTATTCACCTTATGTGGGACGATTTGTTAGTAAAGACCCTATTAGTTTATTCGGTGGTATAAATTTATATCAATATGTTGATAGCCCTATAGGCTGGGTAGATCCATTTGGCTTACGTCGTAAAAGAGGTAGTGATGCTCCAAGACATGGTCCAGCAGCAGTAACTAAAGTAAATAATCGTATGCCTATCAATTCGTGCTTTGCTGGTAAAACGATGATGGGGAAAGATTTGCCTGTTGGAGTTAGAGGAAAATATTCGCATGGAGTGCCATTCAATTCGAAGGGCTTTCCAGATTTTTCTAGGTATGCTAGAACGACAGTAAATATTGGTTCTTTTACTAAGGATGATGCAGACTTTAGAAGTGCGAATGCAAAAATAGGTTTGGCAGGTAAAAAAGCACCTGATAATTTTGTATGGCACCATACAGACAAGGATGGTATTTTACAATTGGTTCCAAAAGATATACATGATGCTGTCAGACATACAGGTGGTGCAGCAATTTGTGGTATTAGAAAATAGAGATATATATGAATTATAGAAATATTGATTTTGAAAAAATTTCAAAAAGTGAACAACAGCTTCAATCATTGTCATTAATTGGAATTAATTATGATAAAAGATTAAA
>NZ_JBLZXR010000010.1:0-2774 GCF_050285345.1 Acinetobacter sp. | reverse complement strand
ACTGGTTGCAAATTCAGTTACAAAGGCGTCCATTTCTTGCGCCTTTCCTTTAACGCCGATTTCAGTCAATTCAGGCATAGCAAATTCGCCAATGCTTTCACCATTATCGTTTTTAATCCAAATTTCCTTGCCTTTTTTGGCCGGATTAAAATCAAATTTAAGCCTGCTAGGTTCGCCATTCACATCAATGGTTTTTACTACGGTACTGCCTGATTTTTCCCAACCCAGTGCCGCCAATTCTTTTACCACACCTTTTGCAAGATCAATCAATGCAGCATTTTGATATGGGTTTTCAGGAAGGGTTTTAATACCCAAAACATCATCACCGATAATCAAATCAAGCTTTTGCGCCGTATCTGCAAAGCTATACCCTTTATCAGAAACAGCTTCGCCCATATCCATCAAACGCTGAATAAGCCAGTTTTTAGCTTCCTCAATCGTGCCTACAAATTGACCACCAACACCGTCTTTAACAATCGTCACTTCATAATTCCCCGATTGATCACTTTCAAGCGGTTTCAGGGTAATGGTGCCGCGTGGTTTTCGAGCGCGTGGATTTGTGTTTTTAATTGCATAAGATGAAGGTTTTAAAGCTGGCGCACCCGCTTTCAGTCTTTCAATTTCCTGATCAATCAATGGACCAAAAACGGACTCCAATTTTTCAGCGGTCAATTCAAAAATTTCATTCCCGGTAACTTCAGCAATGGTTTTGCTTTCTCTTAAACCGTTGTTTTCTTCATTCGGGTTCCCGGCAAGCAAGATTACATCACCCATAGCCGGACGGCTCATCAGCGATAAATTACCTAAAATCTGATAACCGTTAGACTCTTGCATACCCTTAGACTTGGCAAACTCATTCACAAGCTGATCCAGCTCATCCGGGCTTAATATTTCAGCGGCTTGAACGGGTACGGCGCTATCAATTGTGCTTGCTAATGCCTGTGCATCAAGTTTTAAATCATCACGTACACTGAAATCAGTATCAGATACGCTATAAGTCACACCGACAACATTGGCACCACCACCAACCTGCTTTAAATCCATGACTAAGGTATGACCATCTTTGCTTAAATCTTTAAAGCGTTCACCTGTCCAGCCCAGTTCGCGCAATGCGTTACGGGTTTCAATCAGGCGGGATTGAAAGAATGAATCTAACGGGTCTTGCCATTCGGTTAATCGGGCATCATCGTCAATAATTTTGGCATATTGATCGGGATCGGTCGCATCTGTAATTTCATCTGCACCACCTGCATTGCCATCTTCAGCACGGTCTTTAACTTCACCGCTGGCATCAATATAAACATCCTTAAACGCTTCCGGGGCTTCAACCTTTTTAGGGTCTAAAGCCACATAGCGGGCATAGCTATATTGTTGTGGGTCAATCAGTAAGGTTTCACGGCCTTGCGCCATTACAGCCACGACAATGCTCATATAGTTACGTTGTTCACGTGGTTTTTGATCATCATCTACCCAAGTACCACCAAGCCCGGCAATTTTTTCGTTAGGCTCTAACAGTGAATTGGCAAAACTGTCGTATTCTTCAGGCGATAGGGTAATCGCTTTTTGCACGATACAAACTGATTCTTTATAGGCGTTTTGCTCTACCTCATCCCGGTATTCAGCCACGCTATTGTTTTTATTTAGATTGGCAAATTTACCTGTAACAAAGTCACCAGCACTTAGCTTAATCCCTGTATTTTGCGCTTCATCTGCAAGCTGCTTTTGTTTAATCAGGTCTTGCGCACCTTCAGAAAAAGCTTTAGCAAAATCTAAGTTGCGAATCACGTTATATACAAGCAATACCGGGAAGTCTGTTGTTTTTTCCAATTCCAGCAATTCAGGAATATGGCCCGGCATTTTTTCTTGATTGCCTTCCTTTGCGAAAATGGCATATACCTGATCAATCATTTCAGGATTAGCTTCAACCAAAGCAATGTTTTTATCATCACGTTCTTGATTGAAAGTCTTATAAGCCACACGCATTGACTTGGCATCTTGCTTGCCTAAATTGCGAATGCTGGCAGTAATCTGTTCAACGGTATAAGGGCATTTAACGGCGCTACCTTCAAGAAGGCTCTTATTAAATTCTGCACTGGCATCAGCAATGGCCTGCGCCGTTTGTTCTGCACTGTCTTTAATATCCCATGAAAAGCTATAAGCGTTTGTAGAAATACGATATTCAAGCCCTGCACCCTGAACCCCATCAGTAACAAGAAAAAGAATATCTCTTTGGTTTTTATCCTCAATAGATACATGAAGTTGCCCATATTCTTCATCATATTTTTTATCTTGAAATATCACCTTAAAGCCATGCTGCCCGGTCAAAATATCGATAATTGCTTTAAATTTTTCGATCACTTCCGATTTTGTCGGTTTGGCAGTATTTACGGCTGCTGCAATCACTTCAGTTTGCTGCTGCTTGCGCGTGGTTTCTTCATCAATCTGGGTTTGTAGATCAATGCCTGTTGTTGCAATGAACGCAATTCAGACTGTGATGCTTCAAGCTGATTGGTCAATTCTTCAAGCAATAGCTCTTCTTTGCTACGGGCCAATTGAGCGCGTTTAAAACGGTCATGGTTTTTCGCCAAAACCTTCAGCATACGTGTAGCCAATTGCGGGTATTTACGCGCATCCACGGCGCGGGGCTGCAAAATAGCGGTCACGTCACGTTTGTTTAAAATCCACTTCCAGCTTGTCAAAATATCGGTGCCGGAAAGCTTCGCTGGGGTCGTGTCCGGGTTATTGAATAGCACGGTAATGGTTTGAGTATCGCT
>NZ_JBLZXR010000009.1:0-4253 GCF_050285345.1 Acinetobacter sp. | reverse complement strand
CGACCTTGACGACCACGTAAGTTGGAAGGACGACTGGTGAGGGCTTCAATACGAAAGCCTGAATTTGGGAATCGAATAATATAAGTTTTAATTTCCTTATCACCATCTTCCCAAATACCTTCCTCCATTTCAGCAGCAGCCAGATTATAGGCACGTGCCCACATTGCACAGGCTTGAATAAATTCAACAGTCATATCCTTGTTATAACCAAGGTAATAACAGTTCTGACCACCAGCGGATCTATCACTTGCAACTTCTAACGCAGCATCAGCAGCTTCTGCCCAAGTCAAACCAATACGACGAGACTTTTCACCAATTTTTAACGGACTTTTATCTGCAATCCATTCTTGCTGATAAGGTAGCAGTACTGCTGGAATCTTACTGTCAAAGTCAGGTTGTAAAAGATCAACTGGGCTATTTGTCATGATTTGGCAATTCCTAGAATTTGAGCACGAATATCAGCAGCAACTTCAGCAGATAAACCACCTTTTTTAACGATACTTTCAACCGCTTGAGCTGCTTTCTCAGCACGGTCACGAACGTCCAACATCCATTTTTTCTGATTCACAGATGCCTTGGTAATTTCAGCAATACCTTTACCGCATTTTGCAATAAGGGCTAAGCGGTCAGCAGGATCAGCATCAGGGTCATTCGACTCTTGCAATGCAATTAAGGCATTAAAAAGTTCTGTTTGAATCAGGGATAACACTGCTTGAGATCGGACATCTCCATCATCTGGTGCAGCATCAGCAATCAGTATGGCAGCTTGGGTAGAGGCTTGGACCGCTGCAAGCTTCTGTTCAAGCTTTTGCCCATAACGGTGGACGCTAGACTTACTGATGCTATAACCACGCTCCATCAAGATTTCGGCAATCTCGACATAGCCACAAAAGCCTTTATCTTTGAACCAGGTATCTAACCAAAACTTATCATCAGGATTGAGCTGATCAATTGCAGAGGGCTTCGCCATAATTACCCCCAGTACTTCGTCGGGCGAGCAATACCAGCAGGACAATTCACGGTATATTCCACTACATCAATTCCGTTAGAATTAAGGAGAGAATGCCAATGTCCATCTGGCTTCCGTTGAATATCAACTAGTTCTTTATTTTCTAAATAGGCTAATTGAGCATGTAATTCATTGGCGGTAGCATCTGGATAAATGGCTTGCACAACCGTTAGAGCGAGTACGTCCATAGCACCTAAAGGACGTGCATTATTTAAGGCATTCAGCAATAGCCAGCGCATATTTTCCCGGCGGGCTTTTACAATATCTGTCATGGTTTATTCATTCCTTGGCGTATTTGAACGTTTTCAATTTTTGAAGCCAAAGCATCAAGCTTGGCTTCAATCACAGTTTGGCCGCGGATGTAGTCCTCACGGGCAACATAGGTGTGCGGCAAATCAATCTGAAACTTATAGAACTTACGTTCCAGATCACGAATGTCATCCGAGTTTTGAGCAGATTGCTTAGCAACATCTTCAAGTTTGGTTTGCATGACTTGAAAGTTGTTATTCAGATTTTCTTCAATGCGGCCCCATAAGATCTTAATGGTCGCAATGACGGTACCAATGATCGTGATTAGAATCATGATCCATTGATAAGCCTCTAATTGAATCGCCACATTTCCCCCTTAACCCACAAAGGTTTGAAGCACAGAGCGGCCACTATTCAGCATGGCAATCAACTGATCAATAAACCAGGACACAGTCGTCCGCCAACCAGCCCAAATGGCTTTAATTTCAGCCGTTGTTTCAAGATATTCTTTAACAATAAAATCCAGCACAGCTTCTTTCTTCGCTACACCTTTGAGTACACCTTCATTTTCAACAGCCTGCATATAGTCGGCTGTAGTACGAAGCAGGTTATAGACAGCTTCAGTAGTCAGCATGATATTTCCATAGGTCTTCTTGGTAATTTCAATGCCTTTTTCGACTGTCTCGTATATGTGTCCATAATTTTTTAGAACGAAGTCCGCTAGACTAATGATCGCTTTGGGGGAGAACGTAATTTTTTTTTGCATGTCGGATTCTCTTTTTTAAATATTGAAAGCTTTGGATCGGATGGCGCATACAGTCATAAATATCCATGACTGCATACACCATCACGACTACAGGACTTTTACGCACTAAGACTTTGAGGACCATTGCGTAATGCCTTTGCTTTGATTAATAAACCGGCTGAAACATCCGCAGAATGCACAGAACGCAATAACGTACAGGCGAATATTGTCGGGTAGTACTGTAAGTACTTCTGGTGGAATTGGCGTAACAGCAAAGAATGCAATCAGACTAAAAAACATGTTGCTTAGCCATTTACCACCATCACGCCAGTTATGGACAAAGAACCCATTATTTACAGTGCCAGTAACTCCCATGACGTATTCTTGACGAACAGTTTGTAGGTTGGCTTCGCTCTGCTTTAGCTTATGTTTAAGGTCAAGAATCTGTTGGGTTTTGGCATTGTTGGCTTGACCTTGGTTAATCAACAAAGCATCTTTTTCGCTGAGCGTCAGCATTGACTGATCTAGCTGACTTTCAAGGTTCGAGATATTCAAACGTAACTTTTGGATCTTGTCCGACTCATTGGCATTTACAATCAACTGAAGGTCTTTTTGCCCAGTTTCATATCCATGCTGATAATCAGCATTGCCACGTTTTTCAATTTGTGCCCGAATGCCTTGCTGAATACGTGTTTGAATCAATGAATGAGGAACTTTAGATTTTTTATGGCTCATGATCTGATTCCTCAAAGTTCAAAATGCGGTGAATCATATTCACCTTTTTCGCGGTAATTACCGTCATTGTCCCAATCTGCACCCCAACGAATTGAAACACCTAACTCTTTGGCAGCAGCAAACATAGCCTGAGCCATTTGGTCAAACTTAGATAAATCATTCCAATCAACAGGGTAAGGCACCAAATCAACAGCTTTACCTGTTACGTGTTTACTAGAGAGTGGATTATTCAACCAAGTGACTTTGGCAGCTTTAGGTTGGGCATACTTTGCAGGGACACCTTTTGCAGTGCATTGGGCTGCGGTTCGGCCTTTACCATAGTTGATGTAGCACTGCTCTTTGGTACGCACGCCTTCAGTAACCATGAAATCCTGTGGAGTGATTTCAATTGCACGTTTAACGACTTTAACCAAGTCAGCATGTACACCCTCAAGACGGCCTAAGCTCAGTTTCGATAGCACAAACTTCTTTTTTTGATCTTCAGACATTTAAATAAACTCTTATTTAACGTCTTGTAAGTTTTGATGATTTTGCGATCTATTCCTTGCGGAAATGCTTCCATAAAAAAACCGCCTAAATGAAGGCGGTCTGTGGAGAACAAAGGTTTAATTAGCAGGCAAACATATCTAATTGCCGATCCTGTTTGATTGTAGTGGCTGGTTTATCAACTTGTTTCTTACGAACTGAACGTATCCAGCGCGGAGTAACGTTATATTTTTTTGCCAATTCACGTTGTACTTGGGTCGTTGCCCCCAATTCTTCTAAATCTTGCTCAATACGTTTATCACGCAAAAGGCCAAGGTAACGATCAGATTTAGGAATATATACAGGAACCCCATTCCAATACTGGCAAAGCTTTTTTAAGTTATTGAAGCCAAGAAGCTCAGCGAGTTCATGGCTTTCAGAAATGGTTTTAAGAGGAGGGAAATTATAATCAAAACCGCCATAATGCTTAGTCAGAATCATGGCAGTTCGATAGTCAGTCAGCTGAATGATCAGCCGAAGGTTTTCTGGTAGTTTGTTTAGGTACTCGTCTTGTTTCATTAGTGGCCCGCTTAGCTTTGTACTCCAATGCTGCCACTATACGCCAGAGTTCGTTTTCTGCACAAAATTCTAACGCTTCCTTTTGAAACATTTGTTTTGCAATACCTTTTGCATAATTCCAATGTAGTTTATGTTCCGCTAAATGCGCCTCAATTTTTCCGATCAAGGCTTCTTTAGACAGTTTCACTTTTGGTTTCTTACCAAAATTGCGTTTGGAAAAACCAAGTTGATCTAGATGCTGAATGACTTTTAGCAAGTCATCCATATTCATATCTTTAGCAGATCGCTTGCCAGTGACATGCTCAAGCATGTCACGGTAAGTATCTTCATCCAGATTCAATGTTTTTTTACCGACATGAATCGTGGCTAAACGGTCATTACGAGATGCTCTTTTCATGCTTGCAGCTCCGCCGTTAGAAGTTCAATTGAATCGCTGACTTTGATCAAGTGGTTAATGGCTTTGGTTGCATT
>NZ_JBLZXR010000008.1:0-20784 GCF_050285345.1 Acinetobacter sp. | reverse complement strand
CCTGGCGGGGTTCGTAGAGTACAATTGCGAAGTAACCGGCAGGGCTACCATTGCAAGAACAGAGTATAGAGATTTTTAATAAAGTTGCAAGCCAAAAACTTGGTTTTACATCAAGTCTTTAACCATTTGATTATTTATAAATCAATGTCTATTTAGATTATGTAGAAAGCATGAAAATTCTTGACCCGTTATTTACTTTAATACACAACAAGATTGTAAAAGCTTATTGCAATTCATAAGTTTGGCGTTTTTAATGTGTTATCGCTTTATCAATTGGCTGTCTGTGATAAAAATATTCAAAGCAGCTCAGTTCGGAACTAAATGGAAATTTTATGATGCTCAAAAAGCATATGCTCTGTGCCCTCACCCTTTCTTGCTCTGGTGCGCTCTATGCCAATATTCCAATCGAATCTAAAGGGCTCAGTGGCGCAAATAACGGAACGGTATATACCGCAAATAGCACTGCCATGCAGACTGGCGGTGCGGCAACACCAACATCGACCAATCTCAATTGGCAACTGATGCAAAAAAATCAGCAATTAGAAAGTGAATTACGTACGCTACGCGGCAAAATGGAAGAACAAGATAATGAAATTGAAAAACTGAAAAGTGAACTGACCAATCGTTATGCTGATTTAGACCAACGTCTGGAACTTCTACAACAAAAAATAGATCCTGCTGAAGATACTGGCGCAACGGAGGATAACCAACAAGGTATATCTCCCAGCACCTAATAGTGTAAAAGCAGCAGCTGTACAACCTGCTATTAGCTCATCATCTGTATCAACAACACCTGTAAATGCTGGTGGAGATACGCTAGAACTTGAAAAAGCAGCCTACACTGTTGCCTTAGATGCGTATAAACAAGGTGGTGCGAAAAAAGCCATCGCACCAATGCAAAATTTTATTAAAAATAATCCAAACAGTGTTTATATTGGCAATGCTTATTTTTGGTTGGCTGAATTCAATCTCGCGATTGAACCCACCAACTATGCAGAAGCAAAAAAGAACTACGGGATAGTGGCTGACAAGTACCCAGATTCAAGTCGTGCACCACGGGCTTTATATCAACTTTATAGCATTGCAAAAGATGTAGATCGTAATACCGTTTTAGCAACGCAATTAAAAAATAAACTTCTGCAAAAATATCCAAAATCTGAAGAAGCAGGTTATGTTAAAAAATAAGCTATCTCCATTCTAAGCAATAAAAAAAGACACTACAAAGTGTCTTTTTTTATTGCTTATTTTTTTACTGAGTTTCACTTAACGCACAATACCGCGTTTTGATTGTTCAAGAGAATCAATCAATAATTGCGCTTCTGCAACTTCAGGCAAAATTTCATTACGAATTCGCTCAATCGCTTCGTTAGTTGTTAAACCATCTTTATAGATGAGTTTAAAGCATTCACGTAAGCCTTGAATCACATTTTTAGACCAACCCTTACGGCGCATACCCTCAATATTCATCGCAAATGCATGGGCTGGATTGCCAGAAACCATCACATAAGCAGGCACATCTTTAAGAATCAAGGATGCTCCACCAATCATACTGAAAGAGTCAATCTTACAGAACTGATGAATCCCAGAGTTACCACCTACAATAACATAGTCGCCAATGTGAACGTGACCTGCAACGCCGACATTATTGGCAAAAATATTGTGATCACCAACCATGCAGTCATGTGCAATGTGCGTATTAACCATCAGTAAATTATGGCTGCCCACTTTTGTTAAGCTATGATCTTGAACTGTACCACGGTGCAAACTACAGTGCTCACGAATTGAATTGTGATCACCAATTTCCAACCAAGTTTCCTCACCTGCATATTTCAGGTCTTGGCAAACTTCACCCACACTTGCAAATTGAAATATTTCATTATATTGACCAATACGGGTATATCCACCCACCACAACATGTGAATGTAGTTTACTACCTGCCCCAATTGTGACATTTGGTCCAATAATACAATACGGACCAATCTGCACATCTGGAGCAATTACTGCAGATGCGTCAATGATAGCGGTAGGATGAATTAATTCGTTATTGCTCATGCTTTCTCTATTTTCTGATGCGAAACCATAATTTCCGCGGTTGCTGCGACAATACCATCAACGGTAGCAATACAATTATATTTGTAAATGCCACGTTTTTGCATCACTAATTCAGATTTTAAAACAAGTTGATCGCCTGCAACCACTTGTTTTTTAAATCTAACCTTTTCTGCACCAGCAAATAGGAACAAAGAACCAGCAGAAGGTTTCTCATCATTCATGATAAAACCTAAAATACCAGAAACTTGTGCGAGTGCTTCAACAATCAAAACACCCGGCATAATTGGATATTCTGGGAAATGGCCTTGTAAGAATTCTTCGTTAATCGTTACATTTTTATAGCCTACAATCCCGTTATCGGTCACTTCAACAACACGATCAACCAATAAAAACGGATAACGATGCGGCAAATATTCACGGATAGTCTGAATAGACATTGGTAATTCAGGTTTTGTGAATGCTGGGGTATTCGACTCTGTCATCATAATTATTTACGCAATTTAAATGTTGATTCAAGGGACTCTATTTGAGCCTGCATATGATCAAGTCGTTTGACCAATTGGGTCAATGGCACATCTGCTAATTGTTTAAAGCGAATCGCCGCTTTCTTCCATGAACCACTTTCCAGCATTGGCGTACCCGATGAATAACTTCCAGGTTCGGAAATACTTTTTGTGACCATTGACATCCCCGTAATTGTTACATTATCGGTGATATTAATATGACCTACGATACCTACAGCACCTGCCAATATACAATTTTTGCCAATCGTGGTACTACCAGCAATACCACACTTCGCTGCCATTGCTGTATTGGCACCAACTTTGACGTTATGTGCAATTTGCACAAGGTTATCAATAATGACACCGTCTTCAAGAATTGTGTCATCCAAAGCACCCCGATCAATACTACAATTTGAGCCGATTCGGACATCATTACCAATACAAACAGAACCTAATTGTGCGATACGGTGCCATTTCCCTTGATAAGGTGCAAAACCAAATCCTTCACCACCAATGACCGTATTCGCATGAATACGTACGCGATCACCCAGTTTTGCTTCGCCTGTGATGGTGACATGTGAATCAATAAAACATTCTTTACCAATTTCAACACCATCATCTAGCTTAACTTGGGATTCAATCCGACTTCCCTCACCGACTACACAATGCGCACCGATTACCGTGTAATGCCCGATGTAAGCGCTTTCAGCAACGATTGCAGAAGGATGAATTTGAGCGGTACTTTCAATACCCGTATTCACATGTTTCTTTTCAAAAACATGCGTCAAAATTGCAAAGGCAAGATAGGGATTTGGGACAACAATAAAATTTTGTTGCGAAGAAATTTGTGACTGCATTTCAGCAGTCACAATCAGTGCGCCTGCCTGAGAATGCCGTGCCTCAGTCAGGTATTTTTCTGCATTTACAAATGCGAGATGGTGGGATTGGGCATGTTCAATACTTGCCATACCACTCAGTTGTAAATCTGCCTGACCTGTACATTGACCATGTACAAGTTGAGCAAGCTTTTCTAAACTGAATTTTTGAGAATTCATTGATTATTTAATTGCATTAACCTTTTGAATCATTTTATCAGTTAAATCAAACTTAGGGTCATAAGCAAGTGCTGAATTTTTATTCAAAACAACTTCTAAGTTGTTTTCTGTACGTAATTGTTCCGCAACTTGCTTAATTCTTGTGTCCATTGTGCGATTCAAAGTTTGAATATTGCTTTGAACTGAAGTTTGCACTTTTTGTTGCAGATCATTTAACTCTTTTAACTTCGCTTGATATTGCTGACTCATCTGCTGTTTTTGAGCAGCAGTGAATTTATCGCCGCCTTGTTGTGCTTTTTGTTGCAATGCTTCCAACTCTTTCGCCAAGCTCTCAATCTTAGTCGTTTGAGGTTTTACTTGCTGCTGAATTGAGGCATTTTGCTGTTTAATAAAAGCACTTTGTTCAACCACTTTTTCTAAATCTACAACACCATAACCAGCAGCATGCACCATTGCTGTACACGACATACCCACCAAAGCCAAACTTGCGACTATTTTTTTCATTGCCTATCCTTTTAATTTATTTACCCAAAACGGGCCGTACTTAGAAAGTACGACCGATTTCGAATTGAATTTCCTTGGTTTCATCACCAGCTTTGTCATTCAGTGGGAATGCATAACTTAATGAAATTGGACCAATCATGGTAATCCAAGTAAAGCCTGCACCAACGCTATAACGCATATTGTCTGTCTCAAAACCGAAGTTATCTTTACAATATTGCTTAGCGTCTACACCCTCATCATCCAATTTACCATTAAGATACAATTTTCCAGATGGAACGTCACATTGCGTATCAAAAACTTGTGCACCTTCGGCAAACAATACTGGACGCACTTGACGTGCCCAATCCCCTTTAAATGGCACTGGAAGCACCAATTCAGCACCAAACTGAATTAAAGCATTACCACCCACTTCTTCAGGGTCATAATCGATTTTACGAGATTCATTATAAGTTACACCAGGATATTTCGGACCTAAAGTGCTGTTGTCATAACCACGGACTGAGCCAAAACCGCCAGCATAGAAGTTTTTATAGAATGGCAAATCATTACCATAACCTAACTTACCATAACCACGAAGTACGAAGTCTTTGCCCAATGGGAAGAAAGCCTGAGCATCATAAGTTGCTTTTTGATACTCAACATCACTACCCGGAAGTGCCACTTCCGCATTCACACGATGCGACATGCCTGAAGTTGGGAATATCGGACGGTTTAAGGTATTATATGACCAACCAAGATTTAAATTATAAGTTAAGAAATCACCCGAGAATTCATCATCAAATGCGGTAAAGCCAATATCCTTATTTGCTGAGTCTCTACATAATGCTTTAAAATACTCATCATCTTTATCAGTAGGTTTTTCAAGATCTGGGTTTGCAGCTAAGGCAAGGTCCCAGTCTGAAGATATATTCCCTGATGAACAATACTCACCTTGTCCTTTAGCTTTACCACCATGTGTCAACAAATAATCACGAACATATGTAGAAACATATGGCCCTGTGGTCACCTCAGTATTATCAATATTTAAACCTAAACTTACACTTTGGTTTTCATCGATTGGATAACCAAAGTTAACACCTCCACCAAAACTATCCGTTACATAGTTGTTAACGTTATAGTCATCATCTAACTTGGTTTTACGGTAGTACATGTTATAACCACGACGCACACCATCAATGGTGAAGTATGGATCGGTCACACTTAAGTTGTAGTAATCTTGAGTCTCTGAACGTGACAAATCGATCGATACCGCATTCCCCGTACCCAAGAAGTTGGTTTGACTTAAACCCGCTTGGAATGTCACACCACCACTTTGCGAGAAACCCACAGCCAAAGTACTAGTACCAGAATGTTGTTCTTCCACTGCGACATTTAAGTCAATTTGATCCGGTGTACCTGGAATACGTGCAGGTTTAACATCTACAGTTTTAAAGAAACCTGTACGTTCTAAACGCACTTTAGACAAGTCAATTTTTTCATTACTTGCTAAAGCGCCTTCCATTTGACGCATTTCACGACGTAAAACTTCATCAGCGGTCTTTGAGTTACCGGTAAAGTTAATACGGCGTACAGTGACTTGCTGACCCGGATTCACATAGTAATTTAAGTCTACAAGTTTGGTTTCTTTGTTAATTTCAGGAACAATATTGACTTCAGCAAAGTAATAACCTGCATTACCATATTTACGAAGCAATAGCTGTTTTACTGCATTGACTTTTTCTTGTGAATATAAATCGCCATCTTTATATAGTTTTAGGGCATTTAAATCTGCTTGTGTATATAAGGTGTCACCCAAGAAATGCGTTTCACCAAATTTAAATTGTTCACCCTCTTCGACAGAAACTTCAATGAAGACGTGTTTTTTATCTTCACTTAAGTTCAGGCTCGAGTTGGTGACATTAAAATTGATATAGCCTTTATTCAGATAAAGCGCACGTAAAGACTCAAGGCTTGCCGCCATTTTTTCACGTGCATAACGGTCATTACGTGAAACAATAGAGTTCCAACCACTTTCTTTTAAAGCAAAGACTTGTTTAATTTCACTTTCTTTAAAGACGGTATTACCAATAATATTGATGTCAAAAACTTTTGCAGACTGACCTTCAACAAATTCAATTAATACATTAACGCGGTTATTGGGCTGCGCAGTCGTTGTAACTTTGACATCCGCATCGTAACGACCTTGTTGCATATATTGCTGTTCAAGTTCGGTTTCGACCGTTTGTAAAGATGATTTCTTCAGAACTTCACCTTCTGAAAGACCCATTTTTTTCAGGCCTTCTTCCAGTGCTTCTTTTGGAATAAGTTTATTGCCTTTCAGCTCAACTTTAGAAATGACCGGACGCTCAACAACGGTATAGACCAATGTATTGCCAACTTGTGATGACTTCACATCATCAAACAAGCCTGACGCAAATAGACTACGAATAGAACTTGAAATGATTTGATCATTTACACGATCGCCAGCGGTGAATGGGATCATTCCTGCTACATTGTCAGGTGTTAAACGCACCAAACCATCAACTCGAATATCTTGTACTACAAAATCATCGGCTGCATATACTTGTTGTGCTACAGCCATAGCACTAACCAGTGCCAATGGCATAAATAAATGTTTGTGCTGCATGCCAGTTTTTCCGCTGTTAATTTATTCCGTATTACGTTCTTATAAACGCATAATGTCATTGAATAGAGCCAGTAGCATCATACTACCGAGCAATACCATACCAATTTTTAATCCAACCAATTGTATTTGTTCAGAAACAGGTTTACCACGAATTAATTCAATAAAATAGTAAATTAAATGACCGCCATCAAGCATTGGAATTGGTAATAAATTCAAAATCCCGAGGCTCACACTCATGAGTGCCATAAAGGAAATAAAGGTTTGCCAGCCCATTTCCGCACTTTGACCTGCCACTTTTGCAATGGTAATTGGCCCTGAAAGGTTATCTAGACCCACTAAACCACGTACCATTTTTACAATAGAATTTAAAATCATGCCAGAAATTTGACCTGTTTTTTCTACCGCCTTACCTGCTGCTTCAACAGGGGTATATTGAATTGTTTGTTTATATTCCGCTGGAACTGTTACTTTTCCGGGGTCGCTTTGGACACCAAGTATTCCTGTAACTTTACCCATTTGGTCCCGCTTACCTTGCGGCATTACTTCCAAATGTACAATTTTATTTTGTCGTAAAACTTCAATTTTAAGTAACTTTTCTGGTGAGGCTTGTACAACTTGTACAACATCAAACCAGTCTTTCATTTTTACGCCATCAATCGACACAATACGGTCGCCCTGCTTCATCCCCTGACGAATAGCAGCACCATCTTCACTCAACTTAGAAACCACTGCAGGAATTTCTGGGCGATAAGGCGTAAAGCCCAACACATCTAAAGGTGATTGAGATTGATCGCGTAAAAAACTCTGAATCGGTAAACTAAAATTTTTAAACTGTCCATCACGTTCAGCTTGAATCTG
Organism: Acinetobacter sp.; assembly: GCF_050285345.1. GTDB lineage: Bacteria > Pseudomonadota > Gammaproteobacteria > Pseudomonadales > Moraxellaceae > Acinetobacter. The sequence continues at coordinate 13,186 of NZ_JBLZXR010000008.1, read as the reverse complement.
AATATTGCCAGTCTCACCCACACGGTCAACTAAGGCGTAATTTAAACGCTCCCATGTTGAAACTTGTGTACCATCCACGGCTGTAATTTTATCACCTGCTTGCATTTGAACCGCAGCGGCAGGTGTATTGGGCAATACCTTACCAACGCGCGTATTGAGTTGCTCTTGAGCAGGTAAAAATAAAATCCAAAATAGAACAATAGCAAATGCCAGATTGATCAGTGGGCCTGCGGCAACAATTGCAATACGTTTCCAAGGATGTTGGCGATTGAACGCTTTCGGTAAATCCTCTTCAGCAACATTACCCTCACGCTCATCCAGCATTTTGACATAGCCGCCAAGAGGCAATGCTGAAAGCTGATACTGAATGCCTGATTTTTTGGAGGTCCATTTCAACACCGTTGGACCAAAACCAATTGAATAGACTAGGACTTTCACACCCAATTTACGCGCAACAAAATAATGCCCAAATTCATGGATCGCAATAAGCGGTCCGAGAAGCAATATTGCTGCAACAATCATAAATAAGGCATTCATGTTTTAACTTCCTGAATTCAATACGGCTTTCTCTGCAACTATGCGTGCAGCTTGATCTGCTTGTAAGATCACTTCAATACTACTTGCTGCACTATTTTCAATTTGACCTAATGTATGTTCAACAATTTGTGGAATTTGAGTAAAACCAATTTGTTCATTCAAAAATGCAGCAACCGCGACTTCATTTGCTGCATTCAATACCGCAGGTGCCAAACCACCTGCTTTCATTGCTTGACGCGCTAATTTTAAAGCAGGGAATCGTTTGATATCTGGTTCTTCAAAATTAAGCTGTGAATGACAAAATAAATCCAAAGGTGGAACATGTGTCTGTATACGCTCAGGCCATGCGAGTGCATGCGCAATTGGCGTACACATATCAGGATTACCCATTTGCGCCAAGGTTGAACCATCAACATATTGAACCATTGAATGAATGATACTCTGTGGATGCACAACAACTGTTACAAATTGTTCTTCAACTGCAAATAAATGACAGGCTTCAATCAACTCCAAACCTTTATTCATCAAGGTCGCAGAATCAACCGAAATTTTCCGCCCCATCGACCAGTTTGGATGCTTACACGCTTGAGCTGGAGTAACGGTTTCCAACTGCTCCAAGCTATGTTTCAAAAATGGACCGCCTGAGGCAGTGAGCAAAATTTGCTGTACCCCCATTTTAGGTTGCCCATTACGTTCTTTCTGTAAATACGTTTGCGGCAAACACTGAAAGATTGCGTTGTGTTCCGAGTCTACAGGAAGTAGTAAGGCATTATTTTCACGTGCAGTTTGAATCATGATGTCACCCGACATCACCAATGCTTCTTTATTTGCCAGCAACACACGCTTACCTGCTTTTGCAGCAGCTAATGTAGGCAACAAACCTGCAGCACCAACAATCGCAGCCATCACCACATCCACTTCTGGATGTTCTGCAACAGCGATTAATCCTGCTTCATCATGCAGGATTTCAATATCGGCAAGCTGTTCTTGAATCAATAATTGGCGCAGCTCATCCACTTTATTTTGTGGAACCACTGCGATTTTCGGTCGATACTGTTTGCAAATTTTTACAAGTTCTACAATTCGGCTATGTGCGGTTACAGCAAAAACAGAATACGCCTCAGGGTGTTTTTGCAGAATCTTTAAAGTACTTTGACCAATTGATCCTGTAACACCCAATATACAAACAGATTGTGACATCTATAAATCTACGCCAATAAGTTTTAAAACATACATACCAGCTGCAAAAATCGGAGCTGCAGCAAGTAACGAGTCAATACGATCCAATACGCCACCGTGTCCAGGCAAAATACGACCCGAATCTTTGATTCCTGCACGACGCTTAATCATCGATTCAAATAGGTCGCCGAGCACCGAACTAAAGACAGTCACGACAGAAAGAATTAAAAATAGAAGATGTTCAGCAAGGCTTAAGTCTAGATAAATAACTTCAACCACCACCACAATCAACATTGCAGTGAATAAGCCACCATATAAACCTTCAATCGATTTATTTGGACTGACATCGGCAGCAAGTTTTCGCTTACCTAATTTACGTCCAACAAAATACGCACCACTATCTGCCCCCCAAACCAAGAGGAAGAGATACATGAGCCACCAAGGTGAACTATCCCATACAGAAAAAATTGCAGTGACGGCTGCTGAAATGAGAACTAAACCAATACCGTTTAAACTTGGGTTATACCAGTTGTCATACTCTGGATAAGACTTCACCCAGTAAACACTTAAAATCCAAGTAAAAATTGATGCAGCCCAAAGCAATAAAGCCACATCGCTATAATGCAATGCCAATGCTGAAAGAATTGCAGTCACTAAACCATAGCCCCAAGCAAATGGCTTAATCACATTTTTAGTGTTACGAGGCATGAGCTTAAACCACTCATAACCTGCAACAGCTGATGCAATAATCATCAGCACAAGCATTGGATATTTAGACTCGGTTGCAAACATACAACTCAGTACAACTGAAACCAGTACCAATGCGGTTATTATCCGCTCTAACATTTATTTATTCTCAAGTTGCTCTTGTTGAATCTGCTCTGACGTTTTACCAAAGCGACGTTCACGACCACCAAATACAGCCAGTGCATCATCAAACTCTTCTATGGTAAATTCAGGCCATAAGGTCTTGGTGAAATAAAGCTCTGCATAGGCAGCCTGCCAAAGTAAAAAATTCGAAAGACGGAAATCTCCACCTGTACGAATTAACAAATCTACTGGTGGCAAATCACTCAGACTGACATACTGACCAAAAACATCAGCATCCACTGTTTCAAGATCTATTTTATTTGCTAGAACATCTGCTGCAATGTGTTTTGCAGCCTGAGCCATATCCCACATACCACCGTAACTAATCGCAATGGTCAAGGTCATGCTGTCGAAATTAGCAGTCCTTTGTTCCGCATGCAACATTAAGTCACGTAACGTTGGAGATAAACGAGAACGATCACCAATAAAACGTAAGGAAATATTAAATTTTTCCATACGCGGCAACTGCTCATGAATGGTCTCTTCAAGGAGCGCCATGAGTAAATCAACTTCAAATTGCGGTCGATTCCAGTTTTCACTCGAAAAAGCAAAAACAGTCAGTGCTTGGATATTTCTTTTACGACAATGTTCAACGATCGGATCTAGGATGTCCTTACCAGAACGATGCCCTTCACCTTTTTGCATTTGATTCTTTTTGGCAAAACGATTGTTGCCATCCATAATAATGGCAACATGTTTTGGAAGACGGGAATTTTCTTCAGATGAGGTCATTAAAACTTAGACCTTCATCAATTCAGCTTCTTTTGCAGCCAGACGTTTTTCAACTTCAGCAACGAATTTGTCTGTGATTTTTTGGATATCATCACCTGCACGGCGCTCATCATCTTCAGAAATTTCTTTTTCTTTCAATAATGCTTTTATATCACCCAATACATCACGGCGAATATTACGAATCGCAACTTTGGCATTTTCTGCTTCGTTACGTGCAACTTTTTGCATGTCTTTACGTGTTTCTTCAGTTAATGCTGCCATTGGAACACGAATTGCATCAGCTGTGATTGGGTTTAAACCCAAGTCTGATTCACGAATCGCTTTATCGATTGCAGCAACCATTGAACGTTCAAAAGGTTGTACAAGTAAAGTACGCGAGTCTTCAACACCCACGTTTGCAACTTGGTTTAATGGCACATCAGAGCCATAGTAAGGAACCATAACACCATTCAAAATAGATGGATGCGCACGTCCCGTACGAACTTTAGCAAAACCATGCTCTAGTGAGTCTAGAGACTTGCTCATACGGTCTTCCGCGTCTTTTTTAAGATCGTTAATCATGTGATCTTCCTTACTGAATTCGAAAAGATGTTAATTTTAAAATAGAGTGTAGTATAAAGAGCTTTCTGGCTCACGTACATTAGTTAGTAACGTGAGTACCTTCTTTTTCGCCCATTACAACCGAAAGCAATGAACCCGACTTGTTCATATCGAACACTTGAAGTGGAACATTGTGATCACGACACAAGCAAATTGCGGTTAAATCCATCACACCCAATTTTTCATCAAGCACTTGATCAAATGTTAATGCGTCATATTTCACTGCATCTTCAAATTTACTTGGATCTTTGTTGTAAACACCATCAACTTTGGTTGCTTTCAAAATCAAATCTGCTTCGATTTCAATACCGCGTAAGCAAGCTGCTGTATCTGTAGTAAAGAATGGATTCCCTGTACCCGCAACAAATACACACACTTCACCTTGAGTTAGGTGACGAATCGCATCACGGCTTGAATATGATTCAACTACGGCACCAATTGGAAGTGCAGACATCAAACGTGTTTTGATATTACGGCGTACCAACGCATCACGTAATGCCAAACCGTTCATAACCGTTGCGAGCATACCCATTTGGTCACCTGTTACACGGCCAACTAAACCATCTTTTTGCAATTGGCTACCACGGTACAAGTTACCACCACCAACAACAATTCCAACTTGTACACCCAAACCTACCAAGTGCGCAATTGCTAGAGACATTTGATCAAGCACAGGTGCATCGATTCCCATGTCTTTATTTCCAGCAAGCGCTTCACCAGAAAGTTTTAATAAGATGCGTTCAAAACGTGGTTTTTTAGAATCCAACATCGTAACTCCAATATTAATTAAACTTTAAAATTTTATTTGTGTCTTAGTTTGATTTCACCGAAATCAATTTTGCATACAGATCATATTCGTCTGCATCGGTAATTTCGACTTCGAGCAAATCACCGGCTTTGATGAGTGATTTATCAATATCTTCAACAAAAACATTGCCATCAATTTCAGGGGCATCCGCATAAGAACGTGCAACAGCAACCGGGAATTCTTCTTCCAAGTCATCAACAAGCACTATCATTTTCTGACCAATGCGCTTTTGCAATTTCGCTGCAGAAATTTCTTGCTGAACCTGCATGAAACGTTCATAACGTTCTTGTTTAATTTCTTCAGGCACGTGATCTGGTAAATCATTTGCAGTCGCACCTTCAACCGGTGAATAGGTAAAACAACCAACACGATCAAGCTGCGCTTCTTTTAACCATTCCAATAACATTTGGAAGTCTTCTTCAGTTTCACCAGGGAAGCCCACCACAAATGTCGAACGAATGACAAGATCAGGGCATTTTTCACGCCAAACTTTTAAACGCTCTAGGGTATTTTCACTGTGCGCAGGACGCTTCATCAACTTCAGAATTTTTGGACTTGCGTGCTGAAATGGAATATCCAAATAAGGTAAAATTTTGCCTTGCGCCATCAAGTCAATCACGGCATCGACATGTGGATATGGATAGACGTAATGTAAACGCACCCAAATTCCCAATTGTCCAAGTGCCTCACACATGTCAAAGAATTTAGTTTTGACTGGCTGACCGTTCCAAAAATCAAGTTTATACTTGGTATCCACACCATAAGCCGAAGTATCTTGGGAGATCACGAGTACTTCTTTAACACCTGCTTTTTTCAAGGCTTGCGCTTCGCTTAACACTGAGCCCACAGGACGTGAAACCAGATCACCACGCATGCTTGGAATAATGCAGAATGTGCAACGGTGGTTACAGCCTTCTGAAATTTTCAAATATGCATAATGCTTTGGCGTTAATCGAATCCCTTGCTCAGGAACAAGATCAACAAATGGATTGTGTTTTGGTGGCTCAGGCACATATTCGTGCACTGCTTCCATCACTTCTTGATATGCCGCAGCACCTGTCACTTTTAAGACATTTGGGTGCATTTGGCGAATTTTGTCTTCGTCTTTACCTAAACAGCCAGTCACAATAACGCGACCATTAGAATTCATCGCTTCGCCGATGGCATCTAAAGACTCTTGTACTGCAGATTCAATAAAACCACAAGTATTTACAACAACTAGATCAGCACCATCATAATCCGATGCTACATCATAACCTTCAGTCTTTAACTGAGTTAAAATTCGTTCGGAATCTACCAATGCCTTAGGACAACCTAAAGAAACAAAACCGACTTTGGGGGATTTCATGAATCTGCGCTCCACTATAATCCGCGTATTGTATGTCTTTTCAATTCATAAAAACAGGTAAAAAGGCCACTCTTTATATCACGCACCAAAATAATGCTATAAATTTATCCATATAATTTATTTTGCACTATTTTGATACATTTTCGATTTACAGCCCCTTTTGAATCCGCTATACATTTTATTTAAAGTCTTAAACTTGCGCATTCATTCAAATAAGCATCATAACTTCGCGTTTTTTAATAGTTGGCTTATATCTTGCATAACTTGCATCAATTCAAAACTTAATACAGTTAGCAATTTACTTTATGAAGATGCCATTGCGCCATTTTAAGACAGGAACCTTTCGCTAATGGATCAGACTATGACGATTGATTACCGGCTTTTAGTGGATAACTTAACCACTGCCATTTTATTGGTCGATAGCAACCTTAATATTTTTTATTTAAATTCATCTTGTGAAGCGCTTTTTGACATCAGCTTATTACGTGCATCGGGCCAACCTGTACTAAATCTACTGCATATGTCTAATGATGAATTTAATACGCATGACGCATTAATCAATACACTAACTACAGGTCAGCACTACACGCGTCGTGAAGCCACGATTAATGTCAATTTTAAAGACATTCATGTGGATTACACCGTTTCACAGCTCAACTCAGGCAAACCTTATCACCCTCTACTGATTATTGAGTTAAATCAAATTGATCGTATGTTGAAAATTTCCAAAGAAGAAAACCTGATTCAACAACATCAAGTCGCGCGTCAATTAATTCGTGGGGTTGCGCATGAAATTAAAAATCCCCTCGGTGGCATCCGTGGTGCAACGCAATTGCTCGCGCGCAGTTTAAATGATCCGAAATATAGTGAATTTACCGACATTATTATTAGCGAAGTCGATCGTTTAAGAAATCTTGCCGATACCTTGCTGGGTTCACGCCAACTTCCGAGCTATGAACCTGTAAATGTGCATGAGCCGCTTGAGCGTGTCCGCACGTTAATCGTCAATCAAACCAAAAAGAAAATCAAAATTACTCGTGATTATGATTTGTCCTTGCCGAATGTCTTGGCCGATCGAGATCAACTAATTCAAGTCATGTTGAATATCAGCGTCAATGCAGTACAAGCGATGACTGAAAATAAAGAGTTTTTTGTCGACCACCAACCCGAACTGATTCTCAGAACTCGAATTCAACGCCTTATTACCATCAATGGGGTATTAAAGCGTTCAGCCGTACGTATTGATATCGAAGACAATGGTCCGGGTGTCCCTCAAGACATTTTAGAATCAGTATTTTATCCACTTGTAACAGGTCGCGCCAAAGGCACTGGACTTGGACTAAGCATTGCTCAAAATATTATGCATCAACATAACGGAATGATTGAATGCCAATCCATTCCTGGAAAAACAGTATTTAGCTTATATTTACCTTGGGAGTCAGATCATGTCGCGTAATAAGATTTGGGTCATTGATGATGACCGCGCCATGCGTTGGGTGTTAGAAAAGACCTTTAAAGAAGAAGGATTCGATGTCACCAGCTTTGAAGAAGCACAATCTGCTTTAGATCAATTAAATGTCGATACACCTGATGTGATTTTAACCGACATCCGTATGCCCGGCATTGATGGTCTCACTTTCTTAAGCAAAGTAAAAGGCAATTACCCTGACCTTCCTGTCATTATTATGACAGCGCATTCAGACTTAGAGTCGGCAGTTTCAAGTTATCAAACTGGTGCTTTTGAGTACCTACCAAAACCATTTGATATTGATGAAGCGCTGGCATTGGTGAATCGCGCCATTTTACATATTGCCAAACTACAACAACAAGAATCCACCAAAACAGTTCAACCCATTCGGTCTGCTGAAATTATTGGTGAATCTCCTGCGATGCAGGAAGTATTTCGTGCAATCGGACGTTTATCTCAATCACACATTACCGTGTTGATTAATGGTGAATCCGGTACAGGCAAAGAACTGGTTGCGCATGCCTTACACAAACACTCACCGCGTGGTAACAAACCTTTTATTGCACTTAATATGGCGGCAATTCCAAAAGATTTGATTGAAACTGAATTATTCGGCCATGAAAAAGGCGCTTTTACTGGCGCTAACACCCAGCGTCAAGGGCGTTTTGAGCAAGCCAATGGCGGCACGCTATTCCTAGATGAAATCGGTGATATGCCATTTGAAACCCAAACTCGTTTACTGCGTGTTTTGGCCGATGGTGAATTCTATCGTGTGGGTGGTCACATCCCTGTGAAAGTCGATGTTCGTATTGTCGCAGCCACACACCAAGACCTTGAAAAACTGGTACACGAAGGCCGTTTCCGTGAAGACTTATATCACCGTCTTAATGTGATTCGCATTCACATTCCAAAACTTGCACATCGCAGCGAAGACATTCCCATGCTCGCGCAGCATTTCTTGGCAAGTGCAGGTAAAGAGTTAGGCGTCAGCCCAAAGATCCTGCGTCCTGAAACGCAAGAATATATGCAAAAACTCCCGTGGCAAGGTAACGTGCGTCAACTGGAAAACACCTGCCGATGGTTAACCGTCATGATCACAGGTCGTGAAGTTTACCCTGAAGACCTACCTTCAGAGCTGAAGCAAATTCCAATCCAAGGCAGTGATGGTGAACCAGCCAATCAAGGGATTGACCGCATTGGTGTACATCATTGGGATGAGTTACTCGGTCAATGGGCAGTACAAAAACTTAAAAATGGCGAAATGAAAATTCTCGATATTGCCACACCAATGTTTGAACGCACATTAATTAATGCTGCACTACAACAAACTCGTGGCCGCAAACGTCACGCTGCTGAACTTCTCGGTTGGGGTCGTAATACACTGACACGTAAGCTTAAAGAGCTTGGCATGGACAGTGCTGAAGATGACATTGAAGAAGAAATTGAAAGCTAATTTTTTCAACTTCAAGCATTAAAAAAGCCAGTTACATAACTGGCTTTTATATTTTTAACTTTGCAGCTAAACAATTAAATATAAGTTTACGATTAAGCAGTAAAACCTACATAGCGTGAATAACCTTCCACTCCTAAGTCTGATTTATAAATCAAAAATTCAGGATAAGTCGATGCAGCAATCTCAGTAAACATATGATATTGGTCATCGTTGGCATGTAAGTCATCGACACTATGTTGCATAGTTTGCTCAAATTCATCGGTGATATATTCAAAACCAATATCCATCGCAATAAATAAAATATGCTCACATGGCTGCACATATTGTTCTTGTGACCAATCAATCACTTGTTGTTTGCAATGTGGGCACTGAATATTATCTGATGGCGAAATATCGAGTTCAATCAATTGATAAGACATAAAAGTAAAATTTCATGAGTAATTCCCCTCATTCTATCAAATGATCTGAATCTGAAATCATATTTGTTGCATAAAAAAGGAGCCGTAACTCCTTTTGGAATCTTTTATTTTATTCCTTCTTTTGTGCAGCCTTATAGGCTGAAAGTGTTGCGACTGCAACTGCTGACAATACAATCCCCGGCGCACTTGCAATTAAAATTCCTGTGGTTCCTAAACCAAGGGCTAAAATCTTACCTGTTAATAATGGCCCAGTCATTGCCCCCAAACGCCCCCATGAAATCGCACTTCCTACACCCGTCACCTTACCTGCTGGTGAATAGAAAATTGGGGAAATACCGTACAAAATAGATTGACCACCTGTAGAGAAGATACCGCCCATCACACCTGCCGCAATGAGCAATGGAATCGAACTTGTCGTAAATAATACAAACAGTGCAACAAACAAGCCAGTATAAATAATCACAGCCATTTGCCAAAGTTTAAGACGATCAAATAAATAGCCCAGACCCAGAGTCCCAATTACAGCACCCACTTGGAATACCAACATGATCATAAAAGCTTGTTGTTTCTCCAAACCTTGTTCCATCAACAAGTTCGGCAACCAACTAATCAGGATATAATTCACCATCAAGGTAAAGAAAAACCCTAACCAGAGCGGCAATGTATATTTATAGCGCTGCTCAGCAAAAAGGATTTGCCCCATACTTGGCACAGCTTCAGTTGATGCTGCTTGAACTTTTTCCTGACGTTTATCTTTCAGAATAAGTGCCATCAATGGAAGCAGTAACAATGGTGCTAAACCACCAATCAAGAACAAGGTATGCCATGAGATATCTTTAAATAAGATACCTAATCCTGCAACAAAGATTGCGCCGACTGGCAAACCACAATACATCAAACTATTTAAACGACCACGATTGGCTTCGGTTGCTTCATCCCCTACAACAGAAATCATGGTTGGCATCGCAGCGCCTAAACCAAGACCAGTAAAGAAACGTGCGATATATAAAACTTCTATACTTGGAGCAAATGCCGTAATCGACATAAATACACCAAAAATAAAAATAGACAGCATCAGGACTTTCTTCTGCCCTAAATAATCTGCGATACGGCCGCCAAAAAATGCACCAAACAGCATACCAAATACGCCTAGGCTGAATACATAGCCCATTTGAACTTGGTCTAGGGAAAATGTGGCTGCAATTCCTTTTGCAGCAATACCGGGTGCTTGCAGGTCAAAACCTTCAAAAAATGCCACCCAAAAACACAAAAATACCGTTAGAAATTTTTGCATTTTTCCCGATTGTTGATTTGCCATAATCGAACTCCATTCATTGAGCGTAAATGCACTCATAGGTCATGACATGAAGTGTCTGCTTTATTCTGTTGAATAAATACCACGACAATGGTCGGAATTACTTTCCTACACGGGTTCGACTAAGACTCAAAACTTTGTATAACAAGATCTTACAAGTCTTAATAATTTTTAATTTAATTAAAATACAAACACTTACCACAACCTAAGTTTTTACTAATCAAACCATAGTTAAAACTAATCATGCCTATATTTTTGCCTCCTCTAATGGATGCAATGCCATATTCCATCCACCACATAAACTCCAAATACAAAAAAGCCCGCATTTAGCGGACTTTTTTATATATTTGATTATTATGCAGATTTTTTAGCTTGGTTATTCTTACGAATCGTAATCATCACCAATTGCACTGCTGCTGGTGTCACACCCGGAATACGACTGGCTTGAGCCAATGTTTCAGGACGAACATCTTTCAGCTTTAAAGTAATTTCACGTGATAAACCAGAAACAACATCATAGTCAAAATCAGCAGGAATACGTGTTTCTTCCAGACGCTTCATTTGCGCAACGTCTTCTTGCTGACGGTTAATATAACCCGCATATTTCACCGCAATTTCAATTTGCTCACCCACAAATGCAGATACTTCTGAACCTGTCAATTCAGCAATTTGAGAGAAATTGATATTTGGGCGTTTCAGCAAATCAATGGCATTGGTTTCTTTAGACAGATCATCACCTGTCATTTCAACGAACTTTTTACCCATTGGGTTATTTGGTGCAGCCCAAAGGTGTTGCAAGCGACCTGTTTCAGTTTCAATCGCTTCCATTTTTGCACAGAAAGAATCCCAGCGCGCATCATCTACAAGACCAAGTTCACGACCAATAGCTGTTAAGCGTTGATCTGCATTGTCTTCACGCAACATCAAACGGTATTCAGCGCGTGAGGTAAACATACGGTACGGTTCTTTTGTACCAAGTGTAATCAAGTCATCTACAAGAACACCCATATATGCTTCATCACGTTTTGGTGTCCATTGCTCTTGATCCCACGCACGACGCGCTGCATTCAAACCAGCAAGCAAGCCTTGCGCACCTGCTTCTTCATAACCGGTTGTACCGTTGATTTGGCCAGCAAAGTACAGGTTATTAATTGCTTTGGTTTCTAAAGAGAACTTCAAGGCTTGTGGGTTAAAATAGTCATATTCAATCGCATAACCCGGACGCAGAATATGCGCATTTTCCATACCACGGATTGAACGCACCAATTCAAACTGCACATCGAATGGTAAAGATGTTGAAATACCATTTGGATAAAGCTCATGGGTGTCTAAACCTTCGGGTTCCAAGAACACTTGATGCGAGTCTTTATCGGCAAATTTATGAATTTTATCTTCAATCGATGGGCAGTAACGCGGACCAACACCTTCAATCATACCAGTATACATCGGTGAACGGTCTAACCCGCCACGAATGATCTCATGGGTACGTTCATTGGTGTGTGTGATGTAGCAATTAATTTGCTCAGGATGCATAGACGCATCCCCCATGAACGACATGGTCGGCGATGGAAAATCACCCGGTTGTGCGGTCATCACAGAGAAATCAACTGAACGCGCATCAATACGTGGTGGCGTACCGGTTTTTAAACGACCAACCGGTAGGTTCAATTCACGTAGGCGCGCAGCCAATGAAATTGAAGGAGGATCACCTGCACGGCCGCCTGAAGCATTATTTAGGCCAATGTGAATCACACCGCCCAAGAATGTACCTGTGGTTAACACAACTGTTTTCGCATCAAAGCGAATACCCATTTGTGTCACCACACCTTTTACGGTATCGCCTTCGACAATTAAGTCATCCGCTGCTTGTTGGAAAATATCCAAGTTGGCTTGATTTTCTAGCGTATGGCGAATGGCAGCCTTAAAACGTACACGATCAGCTTGCGCACGTGTTGCACGTACTGCTGCACCTTTACGTGAGTTCAAAATACGGAATTGAATACCACCTTTATCGGCAGCCAATGCCATCGCACCGCCCAAGGCATCAATTTCACGTACTAAATGTGATTTACCAATACCACCAATGGCCGGGTTACAGCTCATCTGCCCTAAAGTCTCAATATTATGAGTTAAGAGCAAAGTCTGTCGACCCATACGTGCCGCAGCTAATGCTGCTTCTGTACCCGCGTGACCGCCGCCGATAACAATGACATCGTAAACTTTAGGATAATGCATAGTGGTAAAGGAGAATAAAAAGAATGACGAAAGATTATAGCAAAATTTCACCAATAAGTTGACTGATTCACTCTAATTTATTGTGATTACATCATCAGCTTGGTATTCATTTTATGTGTACACATACATTATTTTCATATTCAACACGCCAATCTCAACTTTTAATTAAGTTTTCCAACTGTAAAGGAGGATTACCTAATTGAGAATTTAAAACGACTGAAA
>NZ_JBLZXR010000007.1:0-13710 GCF_050285345.1 Acinetobacter sp. | reverse complement strand
AGAGATTCGAACTCCCGACCCCTTAGTTCGTAGCCAAGTGCTCTATCCAGCTGAGCTATGAGCGCGACATAAGTAAATCGTGGCGGTGAGAGAGGGATTCGAACCCTCGATACAGTTGCCCGTATGCATCCTTAGCAGGGATGTGGTTTCAGCCACTCACCCATCTCACCGTAACGTGCGGCCATAATACAAAGATCAGGGTATGACTGCAAGCACAGTCGTTATATTTTTTGCATATTTTTACTCGATTAGATGTTTTTTAAACGATTTTTCAAATTTTCTAGGCTAAAGCACTAAATTTCCAACTTTCCTCTCAGACTTTTACAGCCTAAACATCGTAAAATGTCGACTTAAAACACTTTATTGCAATCAAGTACGTGCAGTATCTACGTGCATGACTTATGCTAATCCTAATCTTCTGATTTGAAGTCAAAAACATTATGAAAAACTGGGTCGATCCTGAAGCGAAAGCTGAAGCCGAACGTTATGAAAATCCTATTCCTAGTCGTACTCTGATCCAGGAGACGATTGAACAACTCAAAACCCCCTTGTCACATGCTGACTTTGTGGAACATTTCGAAATTGCCGATCAAAAAAGTATTGATGCCCTGAGCCATCGTCTGATTGCGATGGTTCGAGATGGTCAGTTGATGAAAGATGGATTTAAGTTCCAGCTTGCCGCTGAACAACCGACTCATGAAGCAACGGTCTATATCAATTCTAAAGGTCTGGGTACAGCCAACATCAGCGGTGAAGATGACTTATTATTGCCTGAGCGCGAGTTACGTCAGGTCTTTAATGGTGACCGCGTTAAGGTACGTCAAACCTCAGTTGACCGTAAAGGTAAAGCGTGGGGCTTTGTAACTGAAGTACTCCAGCACCGCGTAAAAGAAATTATTGGTAAAGTTTCAGAATACGAAGGTGAATATTTTATTCAACCCGCCAATCCAAATGCGCATCAGCCCATTACCTTAGAAAAAGAGCTGATTGAACATGCCAAGGTAAAATTGGGCGACTCTGTGCGTATCGCCATTGACAGTTATCCAACCAAAGAAGAATTTGCTACTGGTCATATTGTCCAATCGATGGCGGATAAAGCGGACACTGAAATTATTATTCCACAAACCATTTTGGAATATGGTCTGCCGTATGAGTTTCCAGAAGAAGTCCAAAAAGAAGCCGATAGCTTTAAAGAACCTTCGGAACAAGAACGTGAAGGCCGTGTGGATTTACGCGATTTAGCTTTAGTCACCATTGATGGTGAAGATGCACGTGACTTTGACGATGCGGTGTATGCTGAAAAACGCCCCGGCGGTGGTTATCGCGTGGTGGTGGCGATTGCCGATGTCAGTCATTATGTCCGTACCGGCAAACCGCTGGATGATGAAGCACAAGAACGCGGAACTTCGGTGTACTTCCCGCACTTCGTGTTACCGATGCTGCCTGAAGCACTCTCGAATGGCTTATGTTCATTGAATCCAGATGTCGACCGTTTATGTATGGTCTGCGATTTGAATTTATCTCGTGCGGGTCGTGTAACGAAGTTTGAATTCTATCCGGGTGTGATGCACTCCAAAGCGCGTTTAACTTATACCCAAGTGGCTGAATACTTCGAGGGCGATAGTCAGGCTATTCCCGAAAATCGTGATGTACGTAAATCGGTAAATACCTTATTCCAGTTATATCAAGTGTTAAAAGGTTTACGTGCCGAACGTAATGCCATGGAATTTGAAACCATTGAAACCTACATGACCTTTGATGAGCTGGGTGGCATTAAGGAAATTCTGCCGCGTACACGTAATGATGCACATAAGCTGATTGAAGAATGTATGTTATTGGCCAACGTTGCAGCCGCTGAATATGCATTGAAACATGAAATTCCAATGCTGTACCGTGTGCATGAGCCACCAGAGTTTTCGCGTATCCAAAAAGTTCGTGACTTTGTTAAGTTATTGGGCTTGCCCTTCCCTGAGCAACCGACACAAGCTGACTACCAAGCCGTAATCGAGGCAACCAAAGACCGTATTGATGCACCAAGTATTCATGCCGTGTTATTACGTTCAATGATGCAAGCCTATTATGGGGCCAATAATTCAGGTCACTTTGGCCTGGCTTATGAAGCGTATACGCACTTCACTTCTCCAATTCGTCGCTACCCTGACCTCTTGCTACATCGTGCCATCAAAGCACAATTGAAGAAAAAACCGTATCCAATTTCAGGCGCATCACTAGATGATGCTGGCGAGCACTTCTCAGCGACTGAACGTCGTGCCGATGAAGCGTCTCGCTCTGTGACCACGTGGTTGAAATGTCATTATATGCAGCAACATTTGGGCGAAGAATTTGTTGGTACCATTAGTGCGACCGCTGAATTTGGTTTATTCGTGACCTTAAAAGACCTGTATGTTGATGGCATGATTCATGTGAGCCAATTGGGTGATGACTTCTTTGTGTATGATCAACCAAGCCAAAGCTTAATTGGTCAATCACGTGGCCAAGTCTTTAGCTTAGGTGATGAGGTTAAAATTAAAGTTGCGGGTGTGAATTTAGAAGAACGTAAAATCGACTTCGAATTGGTTCAGCAGCTCAGTCATGCAGGTCGTGCCATTCGTAGCCGTGCGCCACGTGTAGCAAAACCCGAAACCAAAGAAGAGGTCTTTTCTGAGCGCAGCCAAACCAATCCCAGTGAAGATGGGGAACAGCCCATACGACGTAAAAAAGGTAAAGCCAAACCCAGCTCTTTCAGCAAAAAGCCTGCTAAAAAATCTGCAGGAAAATCTGAAACAAAGGCTAAAGATAAAGTGAAGAGAAAATCCAAACCGAAAAAGAAAAAATCCAATGCCAAATCGTCTGCGGATTAAGGTTTAGAGAAAAGAGCGCTTCGGCGCTCTTTTATTTCGTGATTAATCGATAAAAGCTACTTATTTAATCCTCAGCGCAATAAATCTCAACGAAACCTTGATTTCCCCGCCCTCAAGCCTTACTTCTATACTTAACACAGGATATTTATGCAGTAGAAAATATGACTTTCGAAAAGGCAACTTTACCCGTTCCACAGTTTGATCAAATTACCTTAGATCAACTGAAAGAAAAAATCCAAACTGCCATTCGCCAAGGACAACAGTTCCTCAATGAACTGACTGAGCTTCCTACATCGATTCAACAGCAGCTCGACACTCTAGAACAAGTCGATACCCTCGAAAATAATATGAGTGAAGCATGGGGTGTGCTCTCTCACCTGAATGCGGTAATGAACAATACCGAAACTCGCGAATTGTACCAATCTTTATTACCGAGCTTAAGCGAATACTATACCGAGCTGGGTCAACATACCGCGCTGTACCAAACCTATCAACACATCCATGATCATAGTGTATTCACGACCCTACCTGCTGCACAGCAAAGTGCGATTAAACTGGCTTTGCGTGACTTCAAACTTTCAGGTGTGGCACTCGAAGGGGATGCCAAAAAACGCTATGCTGAAATTTCTGCACGTTTATCTCAGCTTTCTTCCGATTTCTCCAACCATGTACTGGATGCAACGCAAGTTTATTTCAAACCTTTAAATGAAGCGCAGCTCAAAGGCCTGCCACAAGGCAGTGTTGAATTACTAAAACAATATGGTCAGCAACGTGAATTGGATCAAGCCGTGGCGACTCTGGATTTTCCTTCGTATATCGCCATTATGACTTATGCCGAAGATCGCGAAGTTCGCTCAGCTCTGTATAAAGCCTATACCACCCGCGCTTCCGATCAATCCAATCAACCTGAGTTTGACAATACTGCGGTGATGGAAGAAATTCTAAAACTGCGTCAGGAAATGGCCAGCTTACTTGGCTTTAACAACTATGCCGAATTGTCATTGGCCAGCAAAATGGCACCGAATGTTGAAACCGTCGATCAATTCCTAATTGAATTGGCTGAACATGCGCGTCAACCTGCAGAAAAAGAAATTGCGGAACTCAAAGCCATTGCTGCCCAAGATGGCGTCACCGAATTACAGCCTTGGGATACCACGTTTTATTCTGAAAAACTTAAAGTTCAACAATTCAATCTTTCGCAAGAAGACCTGAAACCCTATTTCCCTGCGCCAAAAATTATTCAAGGTTTGTTCAGTATCGTGAATCGTCTGTATGGCATTCAAATTGTGGAACGTGAGGCTCCGGTTTGGCATCCCGATGCACGCTATTTTGAACTTGAAGATCACAGCACAGTCATTGGTGGCTTCTACTTTGACCTCTACGCACGTAGCGGCAAACGTGGCAGCGCATGGATGAGTGGTTTCCGCTCACGTATGCAAACAGAGAGCGGCTTACAAAAACCCATTTGCTATATGGTCTGCAACTTTACTCCACCTGTAGGCGATCAACCTGCACTCCTCACCCATGATGAAGTGACGACCTTATTCCACGAATTTGGTCATGGCCTGCATCACATGTTAACTGAAGTGGATAATATTGCTGTAGCAGGCACACATGGCGTGGCATGGGATGCTGTGGAATTACCAAGTCAATTCATGGAATTCTGGACTTGGGATCAAGAAAGTCTAGATCTACTCAGTGAACATATTGAGTCGAAACAAACTTTGCCCGCAGATTTACTTAAAGCGCTGCAAGATGCACGTTTCTTCCAATCGGGTATGCAAACGTTACGTCAAATTGAATTTGCGATGTTTGACTTAAATATTCACAAAGCCAATCCTGCTTTAGATGCTGCTGGCATTCAAAAAACCTTAGATGAAATTCGCCAAAAATATGCCGTTACACCGACCACCAGCGATAACCGATTCCAACATGGCTTCAGTCATATTTTTGCTGGCGGCTACGCTGCTGGTTATTATTCATACAAATGGGCGGAAGTTTTGGCAAGTGATGCCTTTGATCGTTTCGAAACTGAGGGTATTTTTAATACCGCGACTGGCGAGTCGTTTAGACAATTTATTCTAGCAGTTGGCGGAAAAGATACAGCACTTGACGCATTTATCAATTTCCGCGGACGCGAGCCAAAAATAGATGCTTTGCTACGTCATCAAGGTTGGACGAACGCATCTAAAAACGCTTAAACTAAGGGCCTTAGTTAGATTCAAGGTAAGTATGATGACCATTAAACGACGATTCATTGCAGGTGCAAAATGTCCTAAATGCCAGGCCATGGATCGGGTTGTCATGCTGACCTCAGGTGACGATGAGTGGATTGAATGCATTGATTGTGGCTACAGTGAAAATCGACCAACACATGTCGATCAACCTGAGCAGCCGGCCGTACCAGACGATATCGGTGTGATTCAATTTAAGCCGCGCCAGCCTAAATAAAGCTTAAGGTCACATAATGCAAGTAGATCAAAGAAATAATCCCAAACTTTTAATGGGAATCATTGGGGGTTTGACCGTACTGATTGCACTTTTTTTCGCATATCAATGGTTGAGCAGCAGTACAGATGGAAAATCGGTACATCAGGAAGAAATGATGGCCGCACCTGTAAAACCACCTGTGGCTGTGCCGATTCAAACTGAATCTACACCTGTAGCAGAAACGGAAACAATCAAACTCGTTGAAGAAGACATTTTAGATAGTGCTGTTCCTGAAAATGCCTCTTTGGCCAAAGAAGAAATTGCAAAATTGGATGATATTCAACAACAATTGAATGATCAGGAAAAAACTTTAACACAGCAACATCAGGACGCTGATGAACTGATTCAACTCAAAGAAGAACAAATCAAATTACTTGAAGCACAATTGGCACAACAAGTGAAATAATAGATCATTACTGCATAGATCAATTAAGCATAAAGTCACTTTAACCTTCCCAAACCGAATATAGGCTAGAATATCTACGGATTTTCTGGCCTTTATTTTATGTTTCTACCTACCACACATCACATCGCTAAAGCGATTGGCTTACTCATGCTGTCTGCCCTGCTATTTTCCATGATGAGTGTGTGCATACGCTATGCGTCACATACTGTGGATAATGCTACGATCGTATTTTTCAGAAATGTAGTGGGCTTATTTATTTTCTTGCCATTTATTTTCCAAAAAGGGACAGCATTTTTTAAAACTGAAAAATTGTGGATGCATACGTGGCGCTCAATGGTTGGATTGATGGCAATGTATGGCTTTTTCTATGCCATTGCCCATTTAAACTTATCCAATGCCATGGTCTTTACCTATTCTTCGCCCATTTTTATTCCACTGATTGCATGGTTATTTTTAAAAGAAAAAATGACGGCAAGTATGTTACTCGCAGCAATTGTCGGTTTATTCGGTGTGTTATGTGTGGCGAAACCTGATGCAGGAATGTTTAACCAACTGTCCTTGATTGGGTTGACGGCCAGTTTCCTTGCTGCGATGGCCTTTGTCACCGTACGTGCACTCACATCAACTGAACCGCCCGAACGTATCGTGTTTTATTTCTGCTTTTTTGGCACACTGATTTCGATGGTTCCTATGTTTTGGCTTTGGCGTCCCTACAATGCACAAGAATTAGTCTTTTTAATCAGTGCGGGCCTACTGGCCAATATCAGCCAAATTTTCATGTCAAATGCCTATAAACTTGCCCCTGCCGGACAAATTGGTCCCGTCAATTATGTGGCCATTATTTTCGCTGGTATTTGGGGTTTTCTGCTGTGGCATGAAACACCGGACTTTTATAGCATATTAGGTTTCGTATTTATTTTTATTGCCATCTTGTTGTGTAGTCCACGGTTGCAATCCAAATTTAAGAAAAAGGACTAAGTGAAAACTTAGAATTGAGCGAAAATAAAAAGCACCCGAAGATGCTTTTTATGGTTTGGCGGCAAGTTAAAACTTACTGATACCAACCAAATAATTTAAAGAAGTACGGGACATAGGCAATAATCAACATCGCTGGGAACAGCACGATTAAAGGCAAAATCCAACGTTCATAACGGTAATAGAATGAAAGATGGCGAACTTCCGCATCGGCCTCATTCACTTCCGCATCTCCAATCGACTGTCTGGCTAAGAGATGATTCAGTGCCACAGGAGGTGTAACATAGCCCAACTCAAAACCAATCAGGGTAATCATCCAGAAATGTACAGGATGGATACCATATTGATAGGCCACAGGGGCAACCGTCGCAGAAATTAAAATCACCGCACCAAATGGGTCCATAATCATCCCAACAAACACCATAAGCCCGACAATCAAGGTGATCACCAAGAAGGTACTGCTAATATCCGTTGGGAAGAAGCTCATCACCTCGGTACGTTCTAGTAATCCACCCACGCTCACCGACAATGCCATCAAGATGACTAAGGCACCAATATGCCCCACCGTTTCACTGGTCGAAATATGCATCGACTTCCAAAAGCCAACTTGACGTAAGATCTGCATAGAACTGGATTGAGCCACCGTATGATTCGCAGACTGTCCATCATCTGTGCTATTGCCATGTAATCCTTCGCGGTATTCGACATGCGCAACCTGCGCTCCGGCTAAAGCCAGTTCGCCATTGGCACCATAATTTGCTGTCAGTGTTTCATCCCAATGCCCCACTGCTGGCAAAGGAGCAGGCTGATGACGTAATTTATCAAACAACACAATCATCAATAAAATAACTGGCATCATTACCGGTGCCGTAAATTCATTTAAATCGGTGTCTAATAAGTATTTATAGAACATCCAAATCAGTACAAAAATTGCAATATAAGGAACAACCGCAAGGAAAGCACGCCCTGATTTTGGTGCCGCGACATTTGGTGCTGCAATACGAAATTTATGTTCTGCAAAGAACAAGGACACAATTAAAAATAAGGTTGAGGTCAGCAGGAAGGTATAAATACCATATTGATAGAGTAAATCCGTGGTCACTTCTTTGTTTAAGGACGCCACCACCACAATCAAGAGACATGGACGTAAAACCACCCCAAGCGAACCCGACATGGCTGTTGCCGCCAAAGCAAATTGACGACGTCCACCGGCATTCCACACTTCTTTATAAATAATCGCCCCTGCCGCAATGACAAAAATCCCTGACGCACCGGTATAGGCTGTTGGCAACGCAGCTGCAATTAGAATCAGCCACGTGAGTGTTTCAGGTGCCAAGTTCCATGGACGTAAAATATTTAAAAACAGATCCACAACCCGAGTCTGCTTCAGCAACATCCCTGCCCAAATAAAGAGGGCTAAATTGAGGAAAATACTCGAGAATTCGACCAACTGCCCCAAGTAAATGCCTTGCCCCATTGGATAATCCATGAAGAAAATAAAGGCGATACCTGTAATCAACGCCATATAGGCATACAAAGGCACACTCAGGAAAGCAAAACCAATACTCCCACCCGCTTTTGCATTTTTCGGTGGACTCAACAATTGCCAAATACTGATCAAGGTCAGCACTGAAAATAAAATCATCCACATCCAATAAATCAATTCGGTTTCGGCTGACATAGGTACACCCGAATTTTTCACTGAATTAAATTGGCTCATACTGGAATAGGTTAATAGTCCATTACCGAAGCTCATTAATAGGCTATAAACTCGATAATCCATCTTGGTGGAAGGACCACGTAAGCCAATATGATGGATTTTTAATGTGGCACTAATTGCAGCCAGAACCACCATAAAGATTAAAAGAATCGCGCGATTTTCGGTGCCGAATTTAAAAACACCAAAGAAGCCGGTTTCAAAATTACGATAGGCACGAATACTTGGATGTGCCTCCATATGCTGCATGGCTTGATCATAAAATTGATATTTTTCTTCACACTGTTGCACGCCAGCCAAAATAGAGGTACGCACATCATTTTCAGATGCAGTGCCAAAAAAATCAGCAAATTCATCTGCGGCATTGGCTTGCATTTGAGTTTTCACCATCGCATCGACATCAGGATGGCGGTTACACTCAGGCTTGCTCGGTTCAGCCCTTAAAAAAGAGTACTGCATACCTGTTGCAGGATCACCATAGAGACGTTCACCCATACGCAGCAACTGCCCATGGATCATCTCACCTGTACCAATTAACAGCGTCAATAACAATAAAATCAGAATGACAAAAGTCGAAATCCATTCTGTCCAGATATAACTTAACAGACCAACGATCCCCGATCTGTTGTGTTCATCATTTTGCATGAGTCTTCCTATTTTTTATTTTGAATGGCTGCTTGACACAGTCATCTCATCTTTCTGGCTTGAGAAGTTCCTTCCTCTCACCATGCTGTTTTGTTATTCCGTTTAAATTTGCATCAATCTTGCTTAAATAAAAATGACAATATCAATTTTCTTTTTGGTTTTTTATGTCAACTGAATCACAGAGCACTTATTCTTTATCAAAAACATAGCATCCTAGAACATAAAAAACTGCGATGACCATCCCCCAAATCACACCCAGTAAATGTGCCTCCACCAAGACTGGACTACCAATTAACTCTGCCGTTCCAGTACTGCCGACCGTATTTTCCCACACCAATTTGGCCAATATTAAAAGCAACACCAAGGCTGCAAAGTTCCGCTCACGCTTATACATCAGATGCACACATGCAACCGTCACATAAGCCCCATGCAAGACACCAGATAAACCCGCATAGGCTTCAATATCAGGTAAAAAGAAATAGAAACTTAAACTGATTAAGGGGGAAAGAGTCAGCAGAATGGCAATGAAATGCCAGACCGCAACACGCGGAAAAATAAACGGCAAACAGATAAAAGCCAGCATATTCAATGCGAAATGAATCCAGCCCACATGAACCCAATGGGCGGTCCAAAGTCGCCAGAAATCAGCAAACAAATCTGCTCGTAAATAGGTAAATTGATCCTGAAATACTTGCAGGCAAGCGCAAAGAGAGATAAAAATCGCTAAAAAAACAATTTTCTGCATTAAAAACTGATTTTTCATTTGGCTCTCCTTACTCACAGCATTCATGGTGAATTTAAGCGATGATGATACTTCCAACGATCATCTAACCACCTTCAAACAGATCATCTAATTCAGAACTGTCGGTACTTTCATCCCAAAAATGTTCCATACCACCATCCCCTGTACGCACGCCTGTATGTTCAGTCCAATAACGATCTGAAATGCCTTTGACCATACTCTCTGCCATGCTATCAATCAGTTTAAACTGTGGATTGACCGGTTTTTCATCGCTGCGTGCTTGTGCAAAAGTACGCAGTGCATCGCGAATTTTGGCGTCATCACCGCTGGCTTGTGCTGCAACCGCATATAAGGCATGCGATAGACGCACACCTTTTTGCTCACCAATTTGTGCGGATTGTTTCAGAGTTTGATACGGATCTGGTTTACCATCGCCTGCACCCGGTAATAGCGTCCAAATCGCTGCGCGAGTTGCATTCGGTGCACCCCAGAATTTTTCGTTATCCAAACACACCATGCCGCGCTCAACAATCGCCGCGATGTCCTTCGGCACATTTACTGCACCACCTGAGTTGATATCATTAGTCATCGCTTGTAAACCACTGAGCATCCCGAGCATATACACGGTTTGATCAATGTCATTGCTCATTTTTGGGCAACCTTCGCCTAACTGTTTGTTATATTTTTTCTCGTAACGATCTTGGAATAATTGATAGCCGGTATATTGGCGCTGTGCCGCCAGTGCCGCCCAGCGTTTTTGCTCGACTCGCGCATCCTGTGCTTCGGTCACTTGATTTAATTTTGAAGCGCGTAAATAGCGTAGCTCCGCATTAAGGGCTTTTTGCTCAGCGCAAATTCCTGCTGCCGAATACATCAATACCGCTACACGTGTCGGGTCTGCACCCATATCTTTGGTCGCCATAATGGCAGGGGTCAGAGAATTCCCAGAATTACACACCATTTCAGCATCATCCATCGCCAAAATAGGTGGAACAATATGTTTTTCAGTAAAGCCGAGTGCAACATTGGCACCTGTTTTCACAACCTGTGAACAACCCGAAAATAATGTACTTGTTATTGCGATAACTGCCACACCCTGGCATATTTTTTGGACGCTCGACATTTTCCTGTCCTCTATAATTGTGTTTATGTCCATCACGACAAACATATCAGAAGCAAAAATTGAATTAAAGAGTATTTGCTCTAATTTAAGAGACACACTGTGCCATGATTCAGATTGGATGCAATTGACTGATTTTTCACAAAGACTAATTTTTGGGCAAAAAAAAGTAGCATAGCGACGGTTCGGCACATGCTACTTATTAACTGTGAAAGCAGAAAACTTGCTTATTTATAAAATAACTGCTTCTTCAGCATTGTTCCCAGTCATCCGATAATAATTGTGAGCACAATCACGATCACCAGAAACTTCAGGTTGGCATCATCATGATGAGTTCCTAAATACGCTGTAGTTAAGGGCCAATATATAGGGAGAAAAAAGCAGCACATGGGAAAATTGTCAGACAATTTAAATATTTTGCCAATAAACTTAGATATTGTCTGACAACGAAATATCAAAAACAATTTAAAGTATTGAAATAAAATAATTTAAATAATACAAAAAAAATCAAGTTGTCTAACAATTAGATCATTTTTGCCAATACTTTGAGTGATTTCCACTGTTTTAAAGACAATTGATCACGCCAAATAATCATCGGTTTAGCACGTGCATGCATAAAATACACCACGATATATACTTGATGATCAAAAATATGACTGATTTGAACGCGCTGCACAGGTTGGTTAATGCGTTGTAAGCTCCAGTCCTGTCCATCCAAATATTCCAAGCTAGAGACTTGCGAGGTTCTGCGAAAAAACAACAGATAAACAACCAATCCTAAACAGAAAAACAGTCCCCAAATGAGCGGAGACACGACTTGATACAAGAGGATCATCAGTACAGTAAAAATAAAAAACTGAAACGCGTGCGACAAAGCGCTACGTTTCAGTTTAAATTGACGATTATCCATGTACGTAAAATTTTAATTTTTGAATAAATGTCTTTAATTCAGGACGCGGTGGTTCACTCACTTCCATAAACCAATCCAGTAAATCTGGATCTTCAGCTGCGACCAGTTCAGCGAACATGTCTTTTTCAGCAGCATCTGCTTGTAAATAATAATTTTTCACATAGGGATCAAAATACACATCGATCTCTTTTAAACCACGACGCGCACGATAAATTACTTTGCGCTCTTCTAAGCTAATATCATCAGTCATTGTTTGTATTCCCCAATCTTTGAACCGCTATAGTTTACCTTATCCGACTGCCCTTGGTGGAATGTTTTAGCCGCATTGACCAAAACCATCAGTCATCCTGCCACTTTTGAATCTTCTTCACATTGCCGTCCGTGGATGATTCTTATACTTTGAGTTAAAGCAATAAAAAGATAGGAAATTTTAATATGCAATCTGGAGCGATTCGCCCACTGAACAATATGCTACCTCGCACCCTGTTTAATGCAGAACATGATGCATTTCGGGAAACTGTGCGTAAATTTTACGAAAAAGAAGTGGTTCCGAATATTGAAAAATATGAGTCACAACAACATGTAGACCGTGACTTATGGCATAAAGCGGGCGCGATGGGACTGCTGTGTCCGACCATGCCTGAAGCTTATGGCGGTTCTGGCGTCGATCGCCTCTACAGCATGATTTTGATTGAAGAACAGGCCTATGCCATGGACTCTGCAACGGGTTTTTCTTTGCATTCAGACATTGTCGCCAATTACATCAACAATTTTGGTAATGAAGAACAAAAGCAATATTGGTTGCCAAAAATGGCCTCTGGGGAAACAGTAACAGCCATCGCCATGACCGAGCCCGGTACAGGTTCAGACCTACAAGCTGTTCGTACCTCTGCGGTCAGCGATGGTGACGACTACATCATCAATGGCTCTAAGATTTTTATTACCAATGGCTACTTATGCGATATGACGATCGTAGTCTGCAAAACAGGTGATAGCGATAAAGGCTCTGCCAATTTATCTTTAATTATGGTCGAAGCAGATCGTGCAGGATTTAGCAAAGGCAAACCACTGCATAAAATTGGCATGAAAGGTCAAGATACCTGCGAACTGTTCTTTGATAACGTACGCGTACCCAAATCGAATTTACTCGGTATGGAAGGCATGGGCTTTATGATGTTGATGAAAGAGCTCGCTTGGGAGCGCATATTGGTGGCAATTATCTGCCAAGCGGGCGCAGAGGCGGCATTTGCCCATACGGTACACTATGCCAAGGAGCGTAAAGCCTTTGGCAAAACGGTTTCGAGCTTCCAAAACACGCGTTTCAAACTGGCTGAACTGCGGACAGAAATCGATTTCTGTCGTGCCTATCTCGATCGATGCATGGAACTGCAACTCTCTGAACAATTAGGGGTTGATGCTGCAGCCGCTGCAAAATATAAAATTTCAGAGATGTTTTCGAAAGTCGTAGATGAGGGTCTACAATTGCATGGCGGATATGGCTATATGTTGGAATACCCTATTGCCCGTGCCTATCTTGATAACCGTGCCAACCGCATCTATGCCGGTACCAATGAAATTATGAAAGAATTGATTTCACGGTCTTTATAAGTTGAGACCAAATTGACATCCTCACCTCCCTTAAACGGAGGTGATTCCTACAGCTAGACGCTTATGCCCAAGCGCAAGAATATTCTTTGCAGCATTAATATCTCGATCATTTAGACTGAGACATTTTTCATTACTGCACTGCCATTCTCTTATTCGCAAATCTATAGCTAAATACCAAATAAATCATTACAGTAATCTTTAAATAATTTATCAATATCTTTAACTCTAAACTTAGT
>NZ_JBLZXR010000006.1:0-24181 GCF_050285345.1 Acinetobacter sp. | reverse complement strand
TTTCGACACCTTTATCAAAACGGGTAACTTTCTCTTTTTCAAGATCAATGTCCGATCAGATCTGAACTAATACAAATAAGTTAAGTAAATTCACGGATTCTAATTGCATTGCAATTATTCCTAGCAAGGATCAAAGCCAAGCTGATGTTTCAGAAATTTTCTTTATAAAACTTTATTAAGAATCAATATGGCTTTCAAATGAGGGAGGCTTGCGAGTGGAGAAACCACAAGACTTGATTGATCAAGTCTCAGATATGATAAGCGCTGCATGACAATATGTTTTCTATGACTTATGCCATATCGGGCGTATGTAAAAAATACAACGTAGAACTGCCAATTAATGCCAGTCAGTTAAGGATTTAAAAGTTAAAAATAAGGTCGATAAGACGTAAATTTAGCTCAATTTAAATTCAAACATAAGGAAATTTTGGTTAAAAAATAACCTGAAATTCCTTAACTGATCAGCATTACCTCCTTCGGGCGGTTTTTTATTAGGAAAGAAACAGTGATAAACTTACGAAAATTAATGAGTTTTATAGCAATCTACAAAAAATCAAAAAAAATATTTTTTTGCAATTTGTAGACTGTTGAGCTACAAATACAGCCAATTGAGTACAACTCTATACAACCATTAAATTTATTAAGTGGTTGAAAATACAAGTGAATACAACTAAATGCAACCTATTCCAATCCACCACAAACTAAGTGGATTCTATTTTTTCTATAACACTATTATAGGATTACATAAATTAATATAATAAGTAAAAACAATAACTTAAAATCAAAAAATGTTCGATAAAATAGATGAAAATTCTCGTTGTATACGATTTGTATACTTTCTAAAAAACTTATCTAATTACCTTTTTCTTAGTGAACATTAATTCTATGAGCCAAAAAATTAATAAGCAATATGTCGATGAATTGGAGTTCGTTGAAAAAGGCCAGAAAATTTTTCGAGACTCAGAACTTACAGGCTTTGGTGTACGAGTAACACCTAATAGCAAAACTTTTGTAGTTGATAAAAAGCATAACAATAAACTGTATAGGGTAGTGCTGGGCACAACAGATACTATTTCTGTAGCTGGGGCTAGAAAAAAGGCTCAGCTAATTTTGGCACAAATTTATAGTGGCCAATATGTCTCTAAAAAAGGGAGTACAAACCAAAATGATTTCAATCCGCTAAATCTCACTGTGGGTGACGCTCTTAATATTTACCTTAATAGAAATACATTTAAGCCCAAAACAGTTAGGCAATATAACAAATACATTGATCTTTACTTAGTCGGTTGGCGCAATCGTAAAATTTTTGAAATTACCAAAGATGAACTACTGAATAAGTTTTTAGACGCAACCGAAGTAAGCCCATCCAGTGCAAATGGGGCAGTTTCTCTCGTTGGAACTTTATGGAGGTACATGCACGTACTGTATTCAACAGACGACAAGCCAATCCTTAAGTCAAATCCTGTTGATGTTATCTCTGTCACTATTGGGTGGAATAAGATCGCACCAAGAGAGCGCTATCTAAATAAAGATGTAATCTTTAAATATTACCAGGCGGTACTCCACTATTTTAATGAGTTAAATTTAGAGAGCACTGCCAGAAGTAATACACACCGAGATATTATTTTATTTGTGATGTATACCGGATGCCGTCGTGTAGAAGCATGTAGTTTGAGTTGGGATAGGGTGGATCTAGAAAATGGTACCGTCGCATTTAATGACACCAAAAATGGTAAACGTCATTTACTCCCGATTGGCGATCATCTTATCTCAATACTTAAAGCGCGCTATCTTCTTAAAGAAAATGACTGGGTATTTCCAGCGACAAAGTTACCCACATCATGGAATGTGCATGCAACAACTATAGATCGTACATTAAAAGAAATAGGTGATCAGGTTGGCTTTTATGTTTCGACCCATGATTTCCGCAGAACCTTTGCCACTCTGTGCAATCTATTAAAGTTCAATATTTATGTGACCAAAAGACTGCTGAATCATACCGTCAAACCAAGGGTCGATGTTACTGGCGGTTATGGATCGCTTGAAAGAAATTGGTTTTGATTTTGAAAATGACCTTTTAGTAGCGGTTGGGGATTTAGTGGATCGTGGTACCCAAAACATGGAGTGCATCAGTCTATTGTCTAAGCCGTGGTTTACGTCAGTCCGAGGTAATCATGAGGATTTGTGCATTTGGGGGCGATGTGACTATCCATCTGAATGTTGTCATAGGGCTAATGGTGGTGAGTGGTTCTACGAATTAAGTGTTCAAGATCAATATCAAATTGCCAAGAAATTCTCTGCACTACCAATTACCCTTGAGGTGAATCACGAGGGCAAAAAATACGGCTTTGTGCACGGGCATATTGAACAGAACAGTTGGGAGCAATTTAAAGAAACCCTCGCCAATCCTTTTGCTAAAAAAATAGATGGTAGAAGTCCTGCTGATTTGGCGATGTGGGGTCGCGATCGATTAGACGAAGATAAAAACCAATATACCCATGTTTTTGGTGTGCATGCGGTAATCATGGGGCATACAGTCACCCAGAAACCATGTAAGCGTGACAACTGTTATTGGATTGATACCGGTGCAGTTCATTGGGGCACGATGACGATTTTAGACTTGAGCAAGATTTAAGGGGTTGGGATGAAAGCTGTAAATGCAGAGTGGATTCAAATAGAAGACAACCCACCAGATGAAAAAGTTATGTGTTTGTGCAAGGACGGGAAGATACGTTTTGGTATTCCCATTTGTGGTGATGGGTATTTCTATGTTGAGAGTCGCAGTGGTGGGAATAAGGTCGAATTTTGGCAAGCAATACCGAACTTAACAAGTATTCAAAAAGCGTATTGGGATAAAGATTAAGGGGTTGGACATGAATGCAATAGCGAAAATTGAAGTGATGGATTGGTCTAAGTTCACCGCGGAAGAATGGTTTAAGCAATACGGTGCATATATTCAAACTTGCAGAATGAAGTCTGGCAATGCACCAGACACATTAGGTATCAATCAGATCTACTGGCTTATTTGTGAAAACAATAAAGGGGTGGCTCCACGTAAGAATCAACTCATATGCAACATAACCGACTTTGAGGCAAATGAAGTTCGAAAAATGATTATTGATCTAAAGTATTCACCACGTATCTGTGACTCAGCCAAAGTAGCAGTTAATCTTTTTATTGAGAAGAATGTGCGCGGGATGTCGCTCAGACAAATGGCAAATGAATTTAAGCTGGGCAAGACCTCATTAGATAGTATGATTTTTGCGGGGAAGTATTTTTTAAATGGTCACGATAAACGATTAAGAATCAATTGACTGTCCAGACAGGATATGGCATATTTCTGTTATAGTGGACGAAGTTATAGTAATTCACTAAGTTTAAAAGCTCGCCAGATGGTGGGCTTTTTTATTGCCTAATTATCATCTATATAAATGAATTTATATTTTTGCATAACTGAAATTTATTTGAGTTTTCTTACAACATGTTTAGACTTAATCCTATTGTTGATTTTGTCAACAATATCCCAGAAGTCAGCGCAAATGATAACGGGGTGGCTCATTTGGAAACAGGTGGGCCTTTTTATTGTCTGAAATTCTAATCATGCTTTTAATATTTTGATAAATTTCATGTTATTTTCATTTTTATTTGATGTGTTTTGCCAATGTGTATTGGTTGGATGATATACAAAATAGTGTTCAGAAATTAGCTGTAGTTTTTAACGCCTTCTTTGGGATCCCTTCATTTCACTCACATAACATCAATGGTGTGAGCTTTTTGTATGGAGAAAGCACGATGTTTCGATTTCTAAAATGTTTATTTGGTCTTCATGGTGCTACTGAAGTCGACTACACAATTGATAATGAAGAAATCAAGGTGTGTCGAGATTGCTTGAAAGAGGTTAAATAATTCTGGCACTTGATTATGTGATTTTTATTGTTTGTTAAAATCTTGTCACTTATTGCCATTTTTTGTTGATTCTTTCATGATAGTTTTAATAAAAACAATGAGAGAAATAAAAAATGCATCCAAAGTTTGAGACATTCATCTTAAGACAAGTCTACGAGTTTATAAAAGAAAAAGGTGAGGAAGAAAAATTAGATCAATTATCGCTAATTCTTAATTATTTTTCTGAACTTCATATTGGAGCTAAAGATAGTTTTAGCTTTGAAAAGCCGTATAAAATTAAGGGTAACTTTGGTGATGTCCACTGTATTAGAATTGCTTCTGCTCCAGATTTCCATAGGAAGGACTTATTTATAGCGTGGGTTGAAAGCATGCTAATACAGTTAAAAAACAAACGCTCTTAAGTGATTTAAAATTAAAAATCTGGGGGCATATCATGATAAGTGATAAATTTAAATTTTTATTAATTGCTTTTTTGGCTAGTTTCTTCGCCGCTTCTATATATATCTATCATGAGAAGAAAAAGCAAAGACGTGATGAAATTAACCGAATTATTCAGGAGGCTAGAGTGGATCTAAAGACTTACTCATAACTCTCTCATTAGTTAGTGTGCTTATTCACTGGCAATCAAAGTAGGGGGTGGCTATGGATCACAGCTTCAAGTCATGTACGGCGCTCCAGTTTTTTAATAAAGCATTGCTGAGTTTTTATATCGTACCAAGTGAAATAGTAGAGTAATGTTAAAATCATCACAAAATTTACTTATTTGGTGATATACATTTAATCAAGTGTTGGTATTCTCCACAAATATCAGTGCTGCACTTTATAGCCTGCACTTTCCCCAAGGTGCAGGTTTTTTTATTCTAAAAATAGGTGGATTAGGTTGAATTTAGATAAAAATATTATTTATTTTCCTGCAGTTAATTTAAATTCTGGTTATTGTAAATTTGTGTAACTATGTATAAGATGGCCTCCGGAAACTGGCTGTAGTTTCTGATGCCCTTTTTTGGGTCCTTCATTTCGCTCACACAACATCCATGGTGTGAGCTTTTTTTTGCATGGGGAAAAGCGATGTTTCAGCTTTTAAAATGTTTATTTGGTTTACACGGGGCTATAGAAATTACAGATGGCAAAATTGAATGCCTCAATTGCTTAAAAGAAGTTGAATGATTCGTAGTGGGCGAACCTTAACTATTAATTTCATTAAGCAAGACGAGAAAATTACTATGGGTGAATGGTTGGATGATGCTTCTGAAGAAGATGTATTGACGGAGCAATTAGAGAATCAAGAACTTCAAGATATTGATGCTATAGAGGTGCGGCAAGTTCGCCATGTTATTGATGATTGTTCTGTTTGTCACATCGGTTTTTTGACTGCACAGAATGAGTCGGATACCTCTTTGTATAAAGACTGTCAAAACTGCAATGTATCAGATGAGTTGATTGAAGGGGTTGCAATGACTGAAATTTTAAAAGAAATTGAAGATGATATTTGGGGTACTGAAAGTAGCCATTTATTTTAGCCGAACGTATTACGGCACACAAAAACCCCTCGCATTCTAGATGTTGAGGGGTTTTTCTTTTCTATTCCTTATTAAAAAAATGTTGTGTATAATTACACAATGAACAGCAAAGACATTATTAAGCGTTTAGAGCAGGAAGGCTGGTACAAGGTTGGCGGTAAGGGTGACCATGAAAAGTACAAGCATCCAGATAAATCTGGGCATGTGGTTGTTCCTCACCCACGTAAAGATATGCCTATAGGTACTCTGCGCAATATATATAAACAAGCTGGTTGGGAATGGAGGTAAATATGTTATATCCAGTATATGTTCATAGAGATGAAGATACTGCATACGGTTTAACTTTCCCTGACTTTGAGGGATGTTTTAGCGCTGCAGATGAAATGCAAGACATTCAGCGCATGGCACAGGAGGCGGTTGAAGTTCACTTTGATGGTGAAGATATCCCGTTACCTCCGCCATCAAGCCCAGAACAATGGTTGGGGGATGAAAGGTTTGAAGGTGGTTTTTGGTTATTAATTGATATTGATACAACAAAGGTAAATACAAAGTCTATTCGTATTAATATCAGCATGCCAGAAGCCTTAGTGAAGCGTATTGATGCAGTAGCCAAAAAGCAGCATTTAAGCCGTTCGGCATTTTTAGCTAAAAGTGCTGAAATAGCACTACATCAGTAAAAATAAACAATTCTATATACCCAGCCAGAGTGCTGGGTTTTTTATTGGTGGTGGGTATGGGTTATATCGTATTAGGTTTGGTGTCGTTCTTATTTGGATACGGGTTGTGCTTTAAGTGGTTTAAGAAAGATATTGTTGAAGGTAAGCCAATCGCGTTTAACGAAGGCGTGTATGTAGCATCCAAAAAGAAGATTGAGCCATGACAGACAAAGTACAAGCGAAACAAGACTTAGAATTTTGCAGTGCTGAGCTGTCGAAGTATCAGAATTTGAGTCGAGTGGGCTTAAGACATAGCGAACTAGTCGCAATTGATAACGTGATGATTCGGCTTAAAAAGCGTATTAAGAATTTGCGTGAAGCTTTAGTGGTATTTTTTTGATTTAAACGACACTATTTGACGCTCATTCGCAATTCAGATACTTGACAAATCATTACCAACATTTATTGACAGTGAAGTCGTAAGTGAATATAGTTGTGGATAACCCTAGTGTCATTTGATAGTTAGGGTATTTTTGTCTTTTAGGGAGTGTGAATATGAAATTTGTATGCTTATCTGAAGGCTGGGATGACTAGATCTAGTAACATTGAAAAACTTTTAAAAACATTAATAGGTTTAGTAATCCTGCTTCTTATTGGAGTGGGATTTTTATTGTATCCGTATTTTTACAACTATTTCAAAGTTGCCAAATGGGGTGTCTCAGATTGGTTTTTATTTATCCAAACATTGGTATTTCTTTCTTCAGCAGTAATCGCTTATAGGACGATCAGTAGTTCTAAAATGGTTTCACGTGAAAGGGCTACATTGGATACAATTTTGGCAGATAATAAAGATAGCCATTTATCTGAAGCTAAATCGGATTTGTATTCATTCATTAATGACTATGATAAATACTACAAAAAACTTAAAGACGAAGTTAGTAGTCGTAAAACATTGACTCAAATTTGCGAAGTTGATGATATTGAACTCACCACTAATGAGCTCCAGTTAAAACACAAAATGATGATTGTTTTGAATCGACATGAGTTTTATGCCATTGGGATTAATAATAAGCTTTTTGATGAAAATCTCTTTAAGCGCATGCATTGTTCAAATTTTTTAAAATTATGGGAAAAAGTTAGCCCGGCTGTAACTCAGTTTAGATCTAAGGTGGGTAAAGATACTCTTTTCAAAGAGTTTGAATGTTTGGCTATAAGATGGAAAGCCAACCCCCTGCGGTCAGAAGATATCAAATAACCTCCTCTGGGAGGTTTTTTAATGGGTGAAATATGGAACTTGCTGCATACAAAACCCTAACCAAAAAGATTCCTCCAAAAAAGAAACCACGCTCCAAGCCATTACCCAAAGCCAGTGAAAAATACTTAGAAGCATTCGACCGACTCAAAGAAATATTAGACCGGATGGAAATAAAATATGAAGAATATTTCCACTTTAAAAGCACCAAACATTGGCGTTTTGACCTTCACCTCATCGAATATCGAGTGCTAATTGAAATAGCAACAGGTCCTTGGTCAGGCGGTCGTAAAGGCAAACTTGCTACAAAGGCTTGGAGTGTGGATCGATATGACCATGCTGAAGAAATGGGATATCGATTTCACAGATTTGAATTGGCAGATATCAATATGGGGCGTGCAACGGCCTGGCTCAGACAATTAAAGGCATCACATGGAACAGATCAGACCATTCCCACCGACTGAACTTATAGATCAGGCCGAGGAAGAAGACGCTATACGTCTTGCACCAGCTCCCGATCTAAAGGCCTGGGTGAAAGATAATTATTTGACTATTGGTGGACAACTTCATAACCCAGACCATGATCATATTGCAGAGCTGATTCACGACAATGAAGAGTTCTTGGCATTTGCATGGGCTTCATCTGCGGCTATGGCTAAAAAGCGTATGGTACTCGGTCAATGTGAAAAAGTGATGTTTAACCAAGGTGGGTGGAAGAAAGCCCGTCAAGAGCAACAGATGCGGGACTGGTTTGGTTTTGTGCCTCAATATCTCATCACCATTGATGCAATGTATTGTGAGCAAGCTTCGGATCGTGACTTCTGTCGTTTGATTGAACATGAGCTTTATCACATTGGGGTAAGGGCGGTTTTTTATTGAGGAAAATAAAATGCGTGTATCAAGCATTGATGGCGTCATGTCGACTGAAGTTAAAGAGGGTGTTGAGTTACCCAAATTCATTCGGACACTAACCATTGAGACAGCAGAAGAAGAGCAGCAGGTACGTTTATTTTTAACAGGTGGCTTGAAGTTTGATGAGAGTGGTTGTCGTGCATTAGGTCGTGATTTTGGCTCAAATGCTTTAAGTCAAAGTTCAGATATGTCTAATGGCAGTTATGCTTTGGGTGTGGTACTTGATAGTAATCAGGCCAGCCACTTAGATGGTAAGTTAAAGATTATTGAAGCCTTAACTTTGGCTTTGAATTATGGTGACAATATCGGCAGTATCAACCGAGATTTGTTGTCATTGAAGCTGAAATCCGTGATTGATGACCTTTAGATAATTGTAAACAAAGACCACCTATATAAGGTGGTTTTTTTATGGAGCATGAAAATGCCACAAACAAATCAAGAGCAGCCTAAAAAGGATGATCAGTTTTGTTTTCAGCTTGGGCAGGTATCTGTAGATAGTGCTCAGGAAGGAAATAAGAAGCGAACATTTTCAGGCATTGCTTATAGCGGTGAAGCAATCACAGATCACTGGTATTGGGACAAGGTGGTGTTTGATCTTGACTCAATCCAAATCAAAGGCCGCATTCCTGCGTTACTTGAGCATCGTACGAGTCAACGAGCCGGAGCAATCAACTCTCATTCAGTAAGTCATGCCGAAGGGCTAAAAATTGAAGGGAATTTACTTTCCAATGAGTTTGGAACTCAAGTGGCTCAAGACTCTGATGATGACTTTCCATGGCAGATGTCGGTGCGGATCTATCCAACAACAGTGGAAGAAGTCAAAGAGGGTTCAGTCATTGTGAATGGGCGAACCTTTCAAGCACCTATTGCCGTATTCCGTGGTGGCCGTATCCGTGAAGTGTCCTTTTGTGCATTGGGCGCAGATGACAATACAAACGCTGTAGCAGCAAGTCACTCACCTAAAAACTTTAATCAACCAGAGGACACAGACGTGACCGAATTAGAAAAAGCCCAGGCCGCATTAAAGCAGGCTGAAACTGACCGTGATGCTGCTCAAGCAGAGCTTAAAAAGTTCAAAGCGGATAAGCGTGAAGATGATATCAAAACACTTGAAACAGCAATGAATAAACAGTTCAGCGCTGAAGAAAAGAAATCCTACACCGATATGGATGACGCTGCTTTTGCATTTATGTCTCAACAGTTAATGCAATTCTCTGCAGGTAATCAGCCACCAGTTGGTCAGCAGCAACAAAACAATACGGTACCACCGCAATTTGCACACTTGTTTAGCCATCAAGCCACAGGTGGTCAGGGTGATCAACAAGGGCAAGGCAATCAGCAGGGTACAGCCCTAGACCAGGCTTTCAGTAAGTTCGCAGCCTCTCAGGAGCAAAAATAATGGGAACCATTACTCAAACAATCACCACCACACAGCTTGTAGTGGGTGATGGCGTTCGTACAGAAAACGCCAAAGTAAAAACGGCTACCGCATATAAGCGCGGTGATTTGCTGAAGGTGGGGGCAGATAATATCGCTGACCATCCCGAAATTGCGCTTGAAGTCGTGGGTGATTGGAATGCGATAGCGATTTCTGACTTTACTGCAGAGCAGGCAAC
This sequence comes from Acinetobacter sp., assembly GCF_050285345.1. GTDB lineage: Bacteria > Pseudomonadota > Gammaproteobacteria > Pseudomonadales > Moraxellaceae > Acinetobacter. Next base: position 14,319 of record NZ_JBLZXR010000006.1, on the reverse strand, counting down.
TTACCATGCAGCCAATGGCCTGGAAATGCCAATTTACGTACAAGGTGCATTTGATATTGCTGTTGTGACTGTGAATGGCACGCCATTAACGGAAGCTCAATATGACGCAGTACGTGCCCAAGCCTTAATCAACAAAATCGAACTTCGTAAAGTCGTGGGGAAATAATACATGAGTCAGTCGTTTACTTTTCAAAATGCACCAGTTGAACTACTGGATGTACCTCAGTTGGTACTATTAACGGATACCACTCAAAAGGTGGATACATGGTTGATGGATCGTTTCTTCCCTCAGCGTGTGTCGTACACTAAAACAGAAGTACCTGTAGGTGAGTTAAATACCGCAACTCCGCTTGCGCCATTTGTTACACCGACAACTGCGGGCCGTCAAATTAAGGTTGGTGAATCTGGCAACGTGAAATTTGTTAAACCGGCTTATTTAAAGCCGATGATGACGGTCATGCCAAGTGATGTGCAAAACACCGCGCTGATTACTCAACTGCGTAAATTTGGTGTCATTGCAACAGGCTCAAACCGTTTAAGCGATGCAGATCTTCTATTGATTGATCAGGCTCAAAAGGCTTTATACCTGCGCCAGTCCATTGAAAATCGAAAGTTGCTGATCGCTCGTGATGTATTGCTCTATGGTAAGACAACATTCGCTTCTGCTGACTTCCCAATGTACCAAGTCGATTACGAACGTAATGCAGCCTGTACTTTTGCACCATTAATCAAATGGGGGCAAGTGGGCGCGACACCTGTAAAAGATATCCAAACCATGATTGATCTATCTGTAGAACATTCAGGTACGTCTCCAAACATGGCACTGACCACATCGAAGGTCTACAACACACTAATCAAAGATCCTGAGTTCAAGGAGAAGTTCATTGCGCCTTATGCAGGCATTAGTGTTCCTCTTACCCCAACGTTTGATCAAATCGATAAGCCACAATTCCGTGGTACGGTCGACAATATTGAAATTTGGACTTATGACGTTCAGCACAGCATTGGTGGTGGTACACCAGAGCGTTTTATTCCTGAAGACTTCTTTGGCTTAATCTCTGATGCCAATGGCTGGATTGCACATTGCGCGATTCAAAACGTGGAAGCATTTGGCCAGGCTCTTGAGTTCTATTTGAGCCAATGGCAAGAAAAGAACCCTTCAAGCATTCAAATGCTTGCTGAATCGTCTCCACTGGCGATTCCGAACAATAAGAATGGCCTGGTAGGTGGTCGCGGGTTCGTATAAGGAAAATTATTATGACGAAGTACATTGCAAAGCAGTCGCTTGGGCATTTCCGTCCAGGCCAAGAAATCACAGGGCTTGAAGCTAAACAACTTCAGGCCCTTTTAGCATCTGGGGCGATTGAAGAATATCAAGAGCCTTCAGCGCCTGAGGCTGATAACACGGCTGCTAAATTAGCCAGTCTTGCAGCCGAGGTGGCAGAGCTTAAAGCGAATGGCTGAGGCGTCTGGTAATGCACAAGTTATAGCTGCCGCTAATGCAAAAGCAGCCTACTTAGGCCTTGAAGTTCAACTCGATGCCACTGGCAAAGCCACAGTTTCTAAACTTGGCGAGATTCAGCAAGCTGCAATTGCAACTCAGCGCACTATGAGTCAGGTTTCTAGAGCTGAAACGCCAAGTAACCCAACAGGGACCTCAGACGGTCTTGCTGGCCAAGACTTCTGGGAAGAATTCAAAGCTGAACGCGCCAAGATCAATGAGGCTACCAAAGCGCGGATGAGTAGTGCTAGAAACGGCACTACATCTCGACCTATTGGGCTGTCAAGCATTGCTGATTCTATCCCAATTGCACCGCAATCTGACATTGCTAGCATGGCGCCAATGATTGCGAGTAATTTTGATATTCAAGGAATTGAGGCTATGCAACCCACTGAAAAGAAAGTGCTTGAGCTGGTGTCTGGTGGTAAGTCTGCAAATTTAGAAGGAACGCCAGAAGCCGTGGATGCCGTGGATCAAATGCTTAGTCAACTTGAAATGCTGAAACGAGGAATGTAATGAAGTTGATACGAAAAGCCACATCAGAAACCGTCCCACTAGAGGACGGTTTTTTATGGTCGGATGAATTTGATTGGAAGCCGCTTGAGCAAAAGCAGGAGCGTGCCATTAATGGCGCTCTGATTATTCAAGAGGGAAAAAAACTCACCGGCCGCCCAATTACTCTGGTCTCTCCAGTTCAAGGGATGGGCTGGATTAAGCGCAGCTCTCTGCAAAAAATTCTGGAGTGGTCATCCATTCAAGAACAATTCACGTTGCGATTTGAATGGCCACATGATCAGCGCCAATTTAATGTGATTTTTAATCATGAAGCTGGAGCAATTGAGGCTAAACCAACTAAAGAGCATCCGACAGTATCAGAGGATGATTATTACGTTGTCACTATGCGATTCACCGAGGTAAGCGATGGCGATTGAAACCAATAACTTAAAACTGCTCGAATCTGAGCGTATTCGAACAGATGCGGAAGATGGCGGCGGTAAATATTCGGGCCGTGAAATTATCGACGGCCAGAGCAACAACCTGTTCAATGACATTTCTGAGATGGATCGCACGACAGGCCGCACATCGATCCAAAAGATTTATGCTGCAGTGAATACCGCAGATACAGATGCTCTGATGGGTGCGACTGTTTTTATCTCAGAAAATCCCAAAGATCCGAATGTGTCCGCCGTATTATTTAGTACAAATAGCTGGACAGATGAGCGCTCAAGTGCGCAGAACCGCATTGAAAACTATTTAGCTAAAGGTGCGCAGCTGACAGGCACACCACTGGATACGCATTGGCAAGGCATGAAGTCACTGCAAGTAGCCATGTTTCCGCAGGAGGCTGAAAGTGCGATTGGTGCATCCATTGTGCTGATTTCGGATGAAGGCAAGCCTTTAGAAGTTGAGCAGTATCTTCGCATTACTGAAGTCTCCACACGTACTGCAATTTTAATGATTGACGGCAAACAGGTTGAATATAAAATTGCGACCTATGGCCTGAGTGATGCATTAAAAGCTGATTTTGTGGGCTTATCCGCAAGGCAGTGGTACAACGGTGAAAAAAGCCAAACCATTATCCGCGACACTATTGTTGCTGATACTGGTAAATACTATGCCAGTGCGAATTTGAAAGAAACTGCTCAGGTCGGCGATTATTCTGTCGTTGCGGATGGTGTTTACACGCAGCTGGTACCATCTGCGCAGACTGAAACGCCAATGGTGAATATCAATGCTGCAGGTGATTCTGCGGCGTTGGTCAAAACAGCCAGTGGCGTATTAAGCAAGACGTTTTCAAATATTACAGTCAATACAGTGCAAGGCCTATATATCGGCTCATCTGTGATGCCTAAATCGGTTGAATTTACCTTGTTTGGTTCAGCTATTACTGACGTTGGTGGTGAGCTCAAGAATAGTGCCGGCACTTCAATTGGTACGATCAATTACCAAAATGGCGCAATTGCTTGGAATGCCAATGCGGGAACTGGCATAACAAATCTAACAGTCACGTTTATGCCTGCTGCTGCAGTAACTGCTCCGGTTGAGTCCATGCTGATTTATGTGAATCAGGAAAATAATGGATTTAACTGGATTAAGAACTTAGTCCCGCTGCCATCACCTGGCAGTTTGCAGTTTTCATATTTGGTGCAAAACCAAGTCTACACACTGCGCGACAATGGTGCGGGCCAGCTGCGTGGTTCTGATTCTTCATTCGGGTCTGGCAGCATTGATTATGAAACGGGCACCATGGCGGTTACCGTTGGTGAGTTAGCGGACGTTGGCAGCGCAATATTGCTGACGTGGAGCAATATGATCACAGCTCAGGAGCGTTCAGAATTAGCAATCAACAAGGTCTATGTTGAAATTCCTGTAAATGATTCGATTGTAGCTGGCACACTGACTGTGGATTGGTTATTAAATGGAGTTACTAAGACCGCAACAGACAATGGCCAAGGGCAATTCACTGGGGATGCAACAGGTACCATTGATTATGCAGATGGTGTGGCCAAGCTTATGCCGACTTTGCTGCCAAATGGCGGTACGACATTTAATGTGTCCGGGCAGAAAGGCCCTAAGTCGGCAGTTCAATTAAGTGCAGTACCGTCAGGTGGATCAATTACGGTTGAGTTAGACAACGGTTCTGCACCACTGGTGCCTAAGTCTGTGAAAATCCGTGTGCCAGTGCGCTATATGAGCCATTCGGGTGAGGTTGAACTGCGTGATATGCCGATTGATGCAACAACTGGCCGCATGATCAATCGGTCTGGCCAGCAACAGGGTTCGATTAATTACGCCACGCGAACCATAAGCGTGACGCCAAGCACTACACTTCAATCTATTGAGCGTGAAAAAATCGTGCAGCCGTATTTTGGTAAATATAATTCATCCTCTGAAGCGGTTTCTGCTGGCATGTTAGGGATGACAATTAATTATCAAAACGTCAAAGCTACCCATACATTAACTTTGAATGAAGTTGCGAGTGCGGTCACAGTGAGTGTCTCTTATCGTGATGAGTCTGCTGCGCAAAGCTGGAACGACACCGTAATTGGATCTGTGCTTAAAACCGACTTAACAGAAGGTTTTGCTGAGCAGATTCTTGCAGGCTCTATTCGACTTACATTAGCTGATTCAATCTATGTGGATAAGATAGGCTCTCTCTATCGAAACCCATCTGTAACCACTGGCGCTGGTACGCTTGCGGGACAGATCCAATATGGCAACGGCAATATTGAGATTTCATCATGGGATGTGGGTGGTGCAAACAATCCCGCTTTAGAGTCGCTTGCAACACAGCTGGAGAGTGTTAAAACCAACCAAGTATCATACCGCGCACCGATGATTCCAATTCGCGCTCAGTCACTGACTTTATCTGCAGTAAAAGTGGAGGGCGGTGTGCTGAATATTGTGCCAGATGGTTCGGGTACGATTGATACCACTGACTGCGATGGCTTCTTTAACTTTGATCAGGGTTATGGCCAGTTTGTGTTCCGTGAAAAAGTGATTATCACTGAAGCAAACCGCGCGGAAATTATGGCGCAGGATTGGTATGTGGCTGAGCTTGAGTATGCAAAAGATGGAAAGCAGTGGATTCACAAGCCAATCATGGTGTTGCCAGAAACCATTAAATACAGTGCGGTCGGATTCAGCTACATTCCGATTGATGCCGATCTGCTTGGTTTATCTGCAGTGCGTTTGCCTATTGATGGCCGTGTACCGATTTTCCGCAGCGGTGAAATCGGCATTGTCAGCGCAAGCAAATCGCAGGAACTGCCAGATTATATTGCTGGCCAAACCTATGCTTTGGCTGATCAGCGTATTTCATGGTGTGAACTTGAAGATGCGGATGGAATCAAAATTCCTTTTGATATGTATACTGTTGATTACGATTATGGTCGAGTCACCTTAAACGGTGATTTTGCGCTAGGTAATCTGACTGGACCACTGACTGCAAAGTATCGCTATCAGGATATGGGCCTTGTCCGCGATGTTAAAATCAATGGTCAAGTGACTTTTACCAAGCCACTGACACACAACTATGAACCAGCCAACACCATTGTTGGATCTGCACTTGTGATTGGTGATATGAAATCACGTTACACACGTTTATTTGTTCAACCAACATGGAATTCTGTGTGGTCAGATGAAGCGACTGGTGGCGCAATTTCAGCAAACTATAATGATGCTTTATATCCGATTGAAGTGAGCAACAAAGGCTCAATTCAAGAGCGCTGGGCTATGGTGTTTACGGATGCAACAACGTTTAAGTGTGTTGGTGAATATACTGGTGAATTGGCACAGCGCGGCACTACTACAGCTGATTATGCCCCCCTAAACCCAATCACCAATGCACCATACTTCAAAATCAAAAAAGAAGGCTGGGGCAGCGGCTGGGCGAATGGCAACACCTTGCGCTTCAATTCTATTGGTGCCAATTATCCAATCTGGGTGATTCGCACCGTAAAACAGTCTGAGCCTACTGTACTGTTAGACTCATTCCAAATCATGCTGCGTGGTGATATTGACCGGGTTGCTTAAACTTCAACTTTAATGACCGCTTCGGCGGTCTTTTTTATGGGCTTTCAAATATGGCAACAGACGTAGATGTTCAATTTTTTAGCCACTTGAATGGCTTAGTTTTGGATAATAAATGGGGCGATATGATTCGCCTTTTAGATGCCTGCTTGGTGAATGGGGTTGAGCTGCCAGGTGTTACTTCGGCAGCAATTGATGAGCAAGGAGATGTGCATTTAACATTATTTGCGCCGCACCAAGCGATGCTGCTGCAGGTCGTTGAGCTTACTGGCTTTGAGCCATCACCTTTAAATCAAAAGTATCGAATTAAAGGTGTGCCAAGTGACACGCAGTTAATCCTAAAACCAGCAAACACCATTGCTGAGACTGCAATTACAACTAAAGGCGTTGGCAAATTAGCATCACTGGGTTATGACATTATTTTTCGTGATGATAAAGATGTGAAGCGTGTATATCGTGCAAAAAATCCGACCGCGCAGCACCCATTTATTCGTGTAGATGAAACTATTTCCGATGGTGTGAACTCATATAATTCCAGTTATGCCAAATATGCAATGGTCGGCTTGCTTGAGCATATGGATCATATTGATGATTATCAGAATCCTGATGTTTTACAGCTTCCTTTTGATCCCACCAATCCGTCTAAGAATTGGAAAATTTCAGGAGCTGGCGGCGATTGCGTTCGAGGCTGGAGCAAATGGTATTGGGCTCATGAGAGTTTGAGTGGCGCAAGTAGCGCAGTCGTAGAGGCTAAAAGTCCACAAAATGGTAATCGTTCATTTATCTTATGTGGTGATCAAGATGCTTTCTATTTACAACGACCGCATACATTAAATACATCGTATATGTACGTAAGCGGGCTTGGGTTATTTGACTCATCTTTGAAATCTGATGTCGTTCCCAATTGGTTCTTAATGTCATTTTTAAGAGAAAGAACGGCGGGAGTGAATGAGGGATTTCGTGAGTATACAGGAGCGACTCCACTGATTGCAGGCAACGTCCCAGCGCAGTTTTTCACAACAGATTATAATGAGTTTAAAAGAATATCTGAGCACACCGTTTGCAATCCTATCCTTCAAAATTTTAGTACAGGAATTTCAAACACTTTTGCTGGTACAGCAATCCCAGCTTTAACTATTCCAATTTATGATAAAGATCTGAAGTTACGTGGTGCTTTAAAGCACATTAATTTTTTAGCAAAGGATCTGAGAGCAGGTTCAGCGACAATAACTCCAGCCATTGCTGAAAATAGTATGTATGTCTACTTACCCTGTGACACGGGATTTGCAGTTTTTTATATGGGGGAGCTAGAGTGAAGCCTGTTAAATTTTCCGTCAAAAAAACTTCTAATAACCACTCATATTTAAAATTGGATCAAAAAACAGTTATTGCAAAAATACAGGGTGAAGTTAAGAAATTGAAATTTAAGTATGCCGATGCATTGATTGTTTTATATAGCAAAGAGAGTTTAAATCCACTTGCCGTGAGAAAGCCGGATGCATATGGTCGGTATCAATTCACAGGCCTTAACGCTAATTTAAAAACATTCGTTGTTGCATTCGATAGTAGTCATCAATTCAATGCTGTTATTCAAGATAATGTGGTGCCTAAATGATTACACCATCTCTTAAAGCTGGACTCGCACAACTGCGTGCGCTGGCTGATTTTATTGATCAAGGAAGCGGAAATGCTTCCTTTGTTTATTATGACTCTGCAAAACCTGAAAGCGTATTAATCCCTGCAGATGACACCACCAAACTGGCAACACTCACATTGCCAAAACCTTGTTTTAGTCGACTTAACGAAGACAGCATTGAACTCAAACCAACCAATGATGTTTTAGCGCTTAAAACAGGTGCCGTGGTCTGGGTGAGGCTGTTTAATGCCAATGGTGATGCAGTGGCCGATTTCGCAATGGGCGCAGACATTATTTTAAATAGTTATGACATCGTGATGGGTGCTACACAGCGCCTAGATTCTATAATTTTAAAACCAGTGATTTAGGTGTGATATGAGCGACAATTACGAACACAAGAAACCGTATTCGCTCACAGCATCTTATCTTGATATTGTTGAGCCAAGCCCGTTAACAGCACCATTTGATCTGCATGCTGTTTATGATCTGGATCTGGTTGCCAATTACGTTAGAGCAGCGATTAATACTGGCTTTATTGCGCAAATCTCAGGCTCAAATCTGCAGCCGGTTGATAACAGCGGTTATCTTAATGCATACATAAATTGCGGGTTTATTTCAATTTCAGCTGGTCTGCAGGATATTAATCACCAGCTTGGTGTTGAGCTAAAATTGAGCGCAGTCTTTAAGGGGGCCGTAGCTCAGATTAGTGTCACGCAAATACCGTGGTCTAAACCCATTTTAAGAGTCTCGAATGAGGCTCTTTTTTTTGACCAGGGTTTGGTGATGAGCGTAGGTCAAGAAATTGGATTTGATCGAGCGCTTACTTTGTCTGAATCCATTCATTCGGCATTTGATCGGGGCTTAAAACTCAGTCGAAAGCAAGGGGTGCGCTGGCAAGAAAATCTAAAAATTCGCATTGAACGTGATTTGTATTTTGATGAATCGATCAAGCTTCGATTGAACCGTGAATTTGCTCATCAAGAAATGATCCGTAAGCGCCGAAATATTACGTGTTCACATCAGGTCGCGCATGTTTTTGAAAAGCGTTTTGGCTTTGATTGGGATAAGGGCTTAGAACTGATCACGAAGGATGATATTGCGTGGGATAAAGCCAAAGCGATTCATTATCGCAAGCATCGAATTCAGCCGTGGCCAGAACCTGAGATTCCCAAATATGAAGGTACGGGCGATCTTAACTTTGTGTGTCTTTGTCATGAAGTTGATTCGCACAATGTTGAGCTGAACTTTGGTGCAGATGACTGCATTCCAGCCATTCAAAATAAAAACTGGTGGTACATATTGAATAGTTTGTCTATGACACGCCTGGATAATGGCGTAGAAATAAATGTGCTGGATGGAAATTACAGCACAGACCGCAGTCGATGGTGTTGGTCTTATAGCTTGACTGTACCAACAAGCGAATTGCCAAAACTTGAACCGATTAATGGTCAGCCTGTGATTCTAAAAATCATGGTGAATAGCAATGAACACCAAATGCTTCTTGAAAACCGCAGTCGCTCACGCAAGTTTGCACAAGATGTTTATGTGCTCACTGGACGAAGCCAAACTGCATTGCTTTCAGAGCCTTATGCTCCTGTACGTTCATTTTTACAAGAGAATGAGCGAACGTCAGTGCAGTTGTGCCAGGCTGAATTGGATCGTGTTTTTAGCACTACGCAATTGAATTGGCAACTGATTGATGAACTGGGCTGGGTCGTTGCCAATAACAGTTTGAGCTATAGCAATTTAGCACCGATTTCAGTGGTTAAAATGATTGCCGAGAGTGGCGGCGGGTTTGTGTACAGCGAAAAAAATAGCAATACACTGACCGTTAAACCGCTTTATAAAAAGACCTTTTGGGATTCACTGACCATTGATGAATATGATCGGTTAATTCCTGAGAGTATTGTCACAACACAGTCTACTGACTACGAGTTATATCCAGACTACAACGGCATCACACTCACAAACGACCGCAGCGGAAAGATTGCTCGAGTCAAACGAACTGGTACAAGCGCAGATACGCTATTGCCTGCTGAAAATAATCCGCTGTTTAACCACACCAGCATTGGCGCTTTCGGTAAAGCAAAATTAGCAAAAGCCGGAATGGTTGAAACCCACACATTTACGATACCGATCTCACATGAAGTTGGTGAATGCGTGCCTGGGGAAATATTGGCATTTAATGCCGAATGGTGGGGTGTTGTAGACAGCGTTAGTGTTTCGTTTAGCCATGCGGTAGTCAATCAAACTATCAAAGTGGAGCGTGTGAACCATGAGTAATGCACTGCAACGATTAATTGGACTGCTACCCAAAGCGCCTGAATTTATTGGAACGATCACCAGCGAAGATCACCCCAATTACAAAGTTTTGGTGGTTGATGGTTCGGGCCTTGTGATGTGTACCAGCACAACACGTTATAACTTAGGTGCCACTGTATTTATCAGTGATGCGGAGATAAAGCGCTTGGCTACAAGCGGTGATGTGATTCAAATTGAGGTGTAAAAAATGGCAGGAGTAAGACTTGAGTTTGCGCAATTTGGTCATTTTGATTATTTCAATATTTATAGAAATTCAGTTTCAACCGCTATAGAAAATTTAGGGCAGCCGATTGGCGTATCATCAACAATGTATTATGAGGACTTAACTGTTGAGCCAAATCGAGATTATTACTATCGAGCTGGAGTGATTAGAGACTCAGTTGAGAATTTTAGTGAAGAATTTCATGTGAAAACACTTGTTGAGTTCGATCCGCCATACGATTTGGTGGTTGAATTTAAGAGTGATGAAACCAATAGACTCGAATTAAATTGGAAATTAGATGGGTTTGTTGATGAGCAACGATACTATTGCTCTGAAACACCGATTGATACTGAAAATTTGCCTGCGCCCAAGGCAGTGCTTGCAAATGACGTTCGATCTTATGTTGATGCTGCTGTTGATGTTGGTAAAACATATTATATTCGCGTTGGCGCTGTGAAAAATGGAATTGAAAAAATAAGTAGTGAGATTTTTGCTGGAGGCGATATTTATTTTGATAACGTGACGCTATTAATTGATGCAGATGGTGGATATTTAAACTTAATTAATAACACAGCTATAGCAAATAATTCAAATACAGTAGTCACAAAAGAAGTGGCAAATGTGTTGCCAAAATTCTCATCCGATTCGTTCTTATATGTAAATCGACGAGCGATTACAGCCAATTTTGTTTCGAGTCTCGGTAGTATCTTCACAATTGAAGTTGTTGGCTTTCCAAACTTTAGCAACACTCTCAACTGGGCTAACTGGTTATCAGTTGGTGACACATATTGTGTCAGAAATAATAATTTAAGTCAGTTAACGTTTGGTAGAACAGGAAAGACTCCAACATTTGATAGTGGCGCTAAAGCTGTAACAGCACGCGAAAGCATTCATGTTTGTATTATGTCCGATGGCGTTAATATATGCACTTTTATTAATGGTGTGCTTGTACGTACTTATGCATACTCAGCAATGACAGCCTCTAGTTTAATTTTCAACGGTGATTTTAGTTCGTACATTGAAGCTGTTAGGGTTACAAATTCAATTACTAGATACAGTATGAGTGGGTTCACCCCTCCAGTCGAAAAATTTCCAACACAATAGCACCGAAAGGTGCTTTTTTATTGCCAAAAATAGGGGGCGACATGTCTGAAACGGCGGGACAAGCAATTACTGAGGCAAGCGCAGCAGTTACTTCAATATCAGCAAAAACAGCAGTCGGGGGATCAATAGCTAGCTTGTCTGGGAAATTTTTAGGTTTAGATCCAGTAACGGCACTGGGTTTGGTTATCGCAATTGCAGGTCTGTTGGTTAGCTTTATGAGCTTTTTAATCAATTGGCACTACAAGCGACAAGAGAACAAACGTGCAGATGAGCTGCATCAAATTGCTTTAAAAAAAGCCAACGGGGAATGCAATGTCGAATAAAAGAAAATACTTTGTAATCGGCTCATCACTAGTCTTAGCGATGGGTGTGGGCAATGAGGCACACAAATTCATTACTGGTCCAAGTGATGAGCAAGTGCAGGCCACAGCGCAAAAAGAAGGCTATACCGCAAAGCCGGTTGTTCCAGTGAAAGGGGATGTTCCAACGATTGGCCATGGCACAACGGTTTACCCAAATGGCGTTAAAGTCCAAATGACTGATCCGGCGATTGATCGAAAACAAGCATTTAAATATCTCAAGCTACACATGGATAAGGATGCACAGCGATTTAATAAAACAATCCTGAATATCCCAATTTCACAACTTGAATATGACCTGTACTTAGATTTTACATATCAGTACGGTACCAAGGCGTGGTCAGGATCCTCAATGCTTCGTAATCTAAAGCAGAGAAAATATAAAGCTGCTTGTGATTCATTGCTGAAATGGAAATACGTAGCAAAGCGCGATTGCTCAATTCGATCCAATAACTGCTACGGCGTTTGGACTCGGCAAGTTGAGCGCCATCAAAAATGTATGGGAGTGCAGTAGTGCCAATACTTACAGTCTTGTGGAAATATAAAACATGGGTCGCAATAGCGGCTTTTTTTATTTTATATGTAGGGCAAATTGCATACACAGATCACTTATCGAAAAAGCTTCGTGTGGCTGGTGAGCAATGCACAGCCAAAATTCAGGATATTGAGCAAAAGCACCTCAAGGCTTTGACTGAAAAACAAAATGAAATTAATCAGGTGAGTGCAGATTATGAAGCAACAAAGTCAGAACAGCGTGTACAAGTCGAAACAGTTACACGTGAAGTGCAAAAAATCATTGATCGTCCTGTTTATCTCAACCATTGCTTTGATGATGATGGCCTGCAGCAACTCAACTCACTTATCGCCAGTGGTACCAGCGAACCTCCTTGAGCCATGCGCTGATTTACAGCAGTTGGAGTCCGGGCAGGGTAAAGTTGCTTTAGTCTGGTCCGTGAATACGGTTGCTAAATATAATGACTGTAAGGCACGACATGGCGCGATTGTAAAAGCCCTTAAGTGAGTAATGCTAATCAGTTAAGGAAATTTATGTTATTTCATAACCTGGATTTCCTTATCTTTAGATTTAAATTAAGCTAAATTTACATCTTATTGACCTTGCTTTTTAACTTTTAAATCCTTAACTGACAGGCATTACCGCCTTCGGGGCGGTTTTTTACTACTATATGATAATTTTATAGATTAAAAATAAATTATTGTTTTATAAATAAAATAATAAATAAATATGATATTTTGGTAAAAGTATACAAATTTTGAAATAATTTAATTAAAATAAATTTGTATACCGATTTGTATACTTAGCATCTCCTAACCCAGCCTCTTATATGCAAAAGCATACAACTCTGAAAATTTTATAACCTATTGTAAATACTAAGGAATACAGCTTAATGCTAAGCTTTCCAATCCAACATAAACTAAGTGGATTCTACTTTTTCTACTATTCCATAGTGGGTACATTTATGCCTTATTGGAGTTTGTATTTAGAAGATCAAGGCTTTAATTATCAAGAAATAGGTTTGTTGTCTTCGATCGCGATTTTGACACGATTTTTTGCCCCCTTTATATGGGGATGGATTGCAGATAAATCCGGTAAACGCATGTTATTGGTGAGAATTGCAACATGGATGGAAGCATGTATTTGGTTTTTAATTTTTGTGATTCCAAATAACTTTCAATCCATTGCTTTACTCATGCTAATTTTTAGTTTTTTTCAAAATGCAATCTTGGCGCAGTTTGAAGGAGTGACATTATTTTGGTTGGCAGATCGGCGTGCAGAACTTTATGGAAAAGTGAGAAAATGGGGCTCAATTGGCTTTATTGTTGGCGTTTTTAGCATTGGGGCATTACTTGAAATTATTCCAGTTTCTATGTTACCTATCATGCTGTTATGTATTGCATTTTTAGCTTTTCTCTGGTCATTTACGATTAAAGAACCAAGTAGCGCACCGTCATCACAAAAAAAGCTTGAACCTTTATGGCCTATCCTCAAACGACCAGTTGTCGCGAGCTTTTTTATTATTGAATTTTTCCTACTTTTTTCCCATGCTCCATTTTATAGTTTTTACAGTAATTTTCTGAAACAGGCTGAATTTAGTACAACCCAAATTGGGTTTCTTTGGGCTGTGGGGGTGATTGCTGAAATTATTATGTTTGCTTATGCCAATATTTTTTTAACCCGTTTTTCATGGCGAACACTCGTAAGTTGGTGTTTAATTTTGACGGGTTTGCGGTGGTGCATCGTTGGTTTATTCCCAACAATGTTCTTTGTTCAGTTTACTGCCCAAACTATACATGCATTTAGTTTTGGATTATTCCACATGATTGCAATGCGGATTATTTTTCAAAATTTTAGCATGAGACAACAAGGTCGAGGGCAGGCTTTATATAGCACGATGTGGGGACTGGGTGTTGCTAGTGGCAGTATTTTGGCTGGGCAATATTGGGACCAACTGTCAGGTGCAGTGATTTTTATTATTGCTGGTTTAGCTATATTACCCGCATTATTATTTATATTTGGCTTACCAAAAGTTATTCAACAAAATTAAATAAAAACAGAAAATATCACTGGGCGAATTTAAACATGAGGTGCGACAGATTTAAAAGCCTGATGATAATCAACTAATTGAGTAAATTTCTCTAGCGG
>NZ_JBLZXR010000005.1:0-33032 GCF_050285345.1 Acinetobacter sp. | reverse complement strand
TTGGTTAGCACTTATATTTTAACGATTTGGGCTCAGGTTTTTTTATTTAAATTAGACTATGGGACAGCAGTGACCTTTGGGTGCGTTTTTTATGCGGTAAAGTTGAATAATCAACTCAATATAGACTGAAATTTGTTTCGGCAATCACTTTCAATAATCACCAATAAAGTCCGTTAAATTTTATTGAGCAAGCCATTACAATTAAATACATTGTATTGCTTAATCACGAAACTCGAATGCAGCGCAACCACATGTTCAATTTTTCCAATACGTTTGAGTAAAATTTCACTGTAATTTTCCATATCCCGTGCCACCACTTCAACCAAGAAGTCAGCAGACTGCCCTGTAACTAAAAAGGCATTAATCACTTCGGGAATACTTTCCAGTTCCTCTAAAAATTTCGCAAAAGTATCCGTGTCATGTTTACTCAGTGATACTTGCAAAATCACATGCAGGCTAAATCCTAATTTTTGATAATTAATTTCACGCTTTAAACCACTCATAATATTGTGATCGATTAGCTGTTTAATACGTCGATGTACTGAACTGACCGATAAATTTACGCGTTCTGACAGCTCATTTAAATTAACGTCTTCATGCGTCAAAATTTCTATAATTTGTTTATCGAAACGGTCCAGTTCCATATTGTTACTCCAGACATTGTTTGAAAGCATCGTGGTTGATTTGGAATCGACCAATTAACCACTTTAGTTTTCAATGTTATTTTTAAATTTAGCAATTGATTTGCATATTTTCTCAGATATACCATGCTTTATTAAAAATAATAAGTCTATTTCGACCTATAAATATATTTTTTCCCACAATTTTAAACATTATTTGAATGATTTTTCAGCACACTAAATAAATTATGACTCTCTTAAAAATCAAAGGCTGTCTTGCTCGATCACCTCGCCAAGACTAGCCCATTTTCGATCCGCAGAAAAAAACGCACTTTTTAGTGCGTTTTTTGTCTTTTAAACACCGCGCCAATCGACACGTGCATTACGCTCAGTTGCATAAATACGCTGCACATATTGCCCGAGCGGCAGTTCGCTTAATATCGACTTATATGCACGAAAATCTTCCGACAAGGTTTCACCATGTTCTTTTTCCCACGGTGTTCCCGCAATTTCTAAGAGCGGTGCCAGCATCGAACAGACTGCAATATCCGCTAAACCCAGTCGTTCACCAACAAAGTAGCGCCCACCTTGCTCAATAAGACGCTGATTTAAGATCAGTACAATTTCTTCGATACGTTGCCGTGATTGCTCGACTTTATCGGTATCAAGCTTATAACCTTTTGAAACTAAAGCTTTGATAAGCGGTTTTGAATATTTTTCAAATTGTCTTAAATAACCTTTTTCACCAATCAAAATCTCCAGTGATTCTTCACTTTCATTTAAGGTATGTGCCAGTCCCCAACGGCGGACATGCTGACCCAATTCAATTGATAATTCATCAATTTCTAGGGCTTGTTCACGCAATTTTACATCAGGTCGAATAAGGCTATGCTCTGGATAGACCTGATCTAAATACAGTGCAATTTGTGTCGAGTCTGCAACCCAATGATCTTGATCACGTAAAATTGGAAGTTTATTCTGCCCTGTTTTTAATTGTGCAAAAGCCCGATGCACACCCGGCATCAGATTATGGGCAATATAATCCAACTCTTTATGATCAAGTAACCAGCGCGCCTTTTCACAAAAATGTGAGAGTGGAAACTGGTAGAGAGTACGCATAAATGCTCCGATGCCTTGTGGTGACTGGAGTGAAGAAAATCCAGTGATTTTAGTGGGATACTTTAGTCACAGTATGCTTGAAACACAATGTCATTTTCATACTGATTATTCACTGTTTTGGCAAACTCATTTGATCGCACAGTAAAATCATAGCACCTCTTTGCTTGCAGTTTTATTACCGTTACGAAAACAAAATCCATAGCACCTGACTTTATTATGGCTTTCATGTAAAATCACCCACAATTTTTTATAATACTTTGTGAGTTATTTCATGGGTTTTAACTGTGGTATTGTCGGCCTGCCGAACGTTGGTAAATCAACGCTATTCAATGCATTAACCAAAGCTGCGATTGCCGCTGAAAACTTCCCATTCTGTACAATTGAGCCAAATACAGGGATTGTTCCTGTGCCAGATCCACGTATGGACAATCTTGCAGAAATTGTAAAACCACAACGTGTTGTACCAACCACCATGGAATTCGTGGACATTGCAGGTTTGGTTGCAGGTGCATCTAAAGGTGAAGGTTTGGGTAACCAATTCTTAGCCAACATCCGTGAAACGGATGCCATCGCTCATGTGGTTCGCTGCTTTGAAGATGAAAACGTGATTCACGTAAATGGCAAAATTGACCCATTAGATGACATCGCTACTATCAACACTGAGCTTGCACTGGCTGATTTAGAAACGGTAACTAAAGCAGTCACGCGTTTAGCAAAATCTGCAAAAGGTGGCGATAAAGAAGCAATCGCAACAAAGGCCGTTTTAGACAAAATTTTGCCATTATTAGATGAAGGTAAACCTGCTCGTGCAGCAGACTTAGACGATGACGAACGCAAATTGGTTCGTGGGTTTGGTCTGATGACATTAAAACCAACCATGTATATTGCAAACGTGGCTGAAGACGGTTTTGAAAATAACCCTCACCTTGAAGCTGTGCAAAAATTGGCGGCTGAAGAAAATGCGATTGTGGTTCCTTTGTGCAACCAAATTGAAGCTGAAATTTCATTGCTTGAAGATGAAGACCGTGCGGAATTCCTTGAAGCTTTAGGTATGGAAGAGCCAGGCCTAAACGTGGTTATTCGTGCAGGCTATGGCTTACTTGGCTTACAAACTTACTTCACCGCGGGTGTGCAAGAAGTTCGTGCGTGGACTGTTAAAATTGGTGCGACCGCGCCTCAAGCGGCTGGTGTGATCCACACTGACTTTGAAAAAGGCTTTATCCGTGCGGAATGTGTTGCTTACGACGACTTCGTACAATACAACGGTGAAGCGGGTGCGAAAGAAGCGGGTAAATGGCGTTTAGAAGGTAAAACTTACATCGTTCAAGATGGTGACGTTTTACACTTCCGTTTCAACGTATAAGTTGAACCATTTAAAAAGCCAGCTTGATGCTGGCTTTTTTATTGCCGATCTTTTGTTTATTTTTCAGCACTCCCCTACCTTCTAGTTAATAGTCCACTTCAATCTTGCTCATTTAACTTCTTAAGTATTTCTCATTCAGTTGATAAAACATGAAATTTTGAATCCAAAGTTCTCTTCAACTTAAATGTAGCTTAAGAACTTAAAATGATCTTAAAAACAAAAATAGACAGACAAACTTAATATCAGTTTTTTCGTATACTCAACACGGTTACTACGTATTATTTATACAGTCTCGATTAAATTGTTCTACAGGCGCTAATGCCTGTGTTAAAGAACAATAGCCATGAAAAAAATCAGTACAATACTTGCAACAGGTCTATTTAAGATGCTTAGAGCAACAGCATTTGCATGCCCTCAAGGCAGCATATTATCAGGCGCAAACGGCTGAAATCGCTGCCAAAATTGCAAATCGCGATGCCAAAGCTGCGAAATATGATGCAAAAAAGGCAGAGCAATTAGCGCATCGTAAATCTGTTAAAAATGAAGAAGTAGCACACAAAGACGCAGCACTTGCACGTCAAGATGCTCAACAAGCGCATAAAGCAGCTAAAACCGCTTCAAATGCGGCAAAAGCAGCATCCACAGATCTAAAGGTAAAACCTGAAATGCATAAAGTTACGACTACGCAGCCGAAAACTGCACCCGTAAAATCATAAAGAAAATAAGCTAAAAAAGCCGGTGATCTGCCGGCTTTTTATATATACAGCGCGAATTTATCAGGAATGGATAGAGTGCAAAGACTGTGCATCCATTGCAGCGCGTTGTTTCCGAGCTGACGTTAACATGCGTTGCTCTAGATCTTTACGAAAGCCGAGTAAAAAGACAAACTCCGCCAACACAAATAAAGGACCGATTGCCAATCCAATCACATCATCCAGAAAGGCCGGTTTTTTCTTTTCATAATAATGACCAATAAACTGAATGATCCAACCGACCACAAAAAAACCGATGCTCCATGCTAGCCAAGCGCCCAAACTCATGGCTGCAACTTTTAACCCTAAAGGATAGACTGCTGCAAAAACAAGCAACATGATAAAGCCAAATATTTTATCCAGATTCAAGTAATAAATCACACTGGCGATTATTAACACCAAGGCCAAGGTGATTTCCAGACTTGAAACATTCACACCTGCACGAGCAGTTAAACAAATGATTGAAAAAACAATCAGTGGAATCCCGATAAAATGACTAACAATATTTTTTCGATCTAAATGATATGCCGCGTACTGACTGAGCAACTGTTCTAATTTATTCATGAGGCAACTCCTTGTTCATCCATATCTTTCACTATATAAAATACTTAAGTTTCAAGTTGTCATATAACGGACAAGTTTGAATAATTTCACATAAGGATCTGTTGTGATTGAACCTTTACATCTGCTTCAGCTAAATAAAAACTTTTGGTACTCGGGTTTAGACCAGCACTTTAAGCACTTTATTTGTGACCATGCACACATCAGACAAATTGAAAAAGATTATCGTGTATTTCTATCGGGTGATGTATTTAATGGCATTTATGCGATCTTAGATGGTGCTATTCAACTTGGTTATATTGATATTCATGGTAAAGCAGCCATTGCTGCAATCGCTGAACCAATTATGTGGTTTGGCGAAATTTCATTGGTGGATGCACAGCCTCGCTCTCATGATGCCATCTCTCTTAAAAAATCGACGATTTTGCATATTCCAGCAGCGGCGATACAACAACTGCTCAAACAGCATCCTGAATTTTGGTTTCATATTGCACAGCTCACCAGTCAGAAACTCCGCTATGCATTTATGGAACTGATCTCACTACAAACCCAAAGCCTAAACCAACGTTTGGCTCAGCGTTTATTGTTTATTTTAAATGGTTATGGAAATCACCTAGAGATTGAACAAGATACCATTCATATTTCCCAAGAGCAGTTGGCACAACTACTGAATTGTTCAAGGCAATCTGTCAATCAAGCGCTTCAATACTTAGAAAAAATACAGATCATTAAAATAGCGTTTAAACAAATTGAAATTTTGGACTTAAAACTTCTGCATCAGGTTGCACATGCACTGCCTGAGTATGATCACTAATCGATCTCTGCTTGAATCTGGTGCAAACTAAAGCACCATTATTGTGCTTATTGCTGATTTTGCTTTTATTTGGAACACAATTTTAAAGGAGGAAAAAAACTTAAGACAACAACTGGCAAACATCTACACTGTCGAAACCATTACTACAGGCAGCTACTTCTGGACTTCCAACATGCGATTCAGTCTCTTTTTCAACGTGGGTATTCGCTTGAATATTTTGCACTGCGGCAAATGACATGATTAAACTTGCTAAAACGAATACTTTTTTCACTGACTGATCTCACTATTCAAATATTTCATAACATACAACGTATCTCGTAAAACCAATCATAGTTAATTTTATCAAATTATGATAATTCACATTTATGATCAGCTTATTATTCTTTCCTATTATTAATATTTTTTAGATCTTAGTTTTAAAAATTCAACCACCAAAATTGGCATAAAACCATATATAAAACCTAGAAAAATAATAGTTTAAATTAATATATTTCAATTATTTGCACAAAAAAACAATGATTTTAATCTAAGTAATGGCTACTGGTTTTAATAATACCCAATACATCTCACTATTTTAAAATTCTTTCATATTTAGATGGACTGACAATCAATTTAATCATGTTATGAAAATAACAACGCATAAAAAAGCAGTGGCTGAGCACTGCTTTAACTTAAACACCTACTTTTTTCGGATCCGTATTGCCTAATTCAGGATTATCAATGGCATCCTTACATTGCGCTTTGTCACGTTCATAATCCGCTTGTTTTTGAGCAACGGTCTTACTCTGCTCTAAAGTTTCACGCGCCCATATTTCTAAACTGGTCAGTGCTTTACGGCAAAGTGCATATTTACCTTCTGTCACAGAATCGGTCATTTTGACATTAATTCGCCATTCTGTACTGAGTTTACGTGCAGGCTTGCGGACTTGTTCATCAATGAGATTGCGTTGTTTTTTATACACCACCCCATCTGCTTGATTCATGAACGTCCAAGCTGCATGCGCATAAGTAGTTGCATCATTGGTCAGTTTCGGTGCGGCCTTAATTTCGACCTTCGGTTGCTCAGCACCATCATTACCACAGGCCTGTAACAATGCCGTACTGCACAATAATGAAGCAATCAGTATCCTACGCATCTTTAACCTCTGCATATCAGGCTCGTTTCAACAAACATATTCAATAATATGCTAGAGAATTCGCGTACAATACTCAACCATCATTTGACCTGTTGTTCAACTCTTTCAACAAAGGTGTGTCGTGTCCGAGCACAATCTTCCTACAACTCAACCTGCGGGTTTCTGGCAAGGTGCTAAAGATAGTCAGGCGATTATTTTTACCTATCTTCCTGTTTCTTTTGCATTTGGTGTATCTGCTACTCAGTTTGGCTTTACTGCATGGGAAGCTTTATTTCTCTCTTGCTCAATGTATGCCGGTGCCAGTCAATTTCTAGTCGTTGCACTGTTAGGAAGTGGTACTTCGATTTGGATGACCGCCCTTACGGTGATTGCGCTCGATATTCGTCATTTACTCTATGGCCCTGCACTACAAAACTTGATTCAAGATCGTCTCAATCTCAAAAAGACGGCAATTTGGTCTTGGGGCTTAACCGATGAAGTGTTTGCCTCGGGTATGATTAAACTGTCACAACGCCGTCAGGAATGGTCTGAATCTTGGATGTTGGGTCTCAGTTTATTTAGCTGGTTATCTTGGGCAACTGGTTCTTTCTTAGGCGGCTTATTTGCCGATCAAGTCAGTAACCTTCCGCAGTTTCTACAAGCTGCACTCGATTTCTTATTGCCAGCCCTCTTCTTAAGCTTTTTATTGGCTGCATTTGAGAAAAAACATACCTTTGTTGTTGCCGTTACCATTCTTGTATCGGCCATTGCTTGCTACTTAATTGATTTATCCGCTGCAATTTTTATCGGTATTTCATCTGGTATTTTTGCAGGCTTATTCAAACATTATGTCCTGAAAAAACCTGACCCAGAACATATGGGAGATGCAGCATGAATCTCGAAATTATTTTAGTCGGCATTTTAGTCGGCATTGCCAATTTTGCTTCACGCTTTGGGCCATTTTTTGTCATTCAAAAATTCCAACAAGGCTCGCAAAGACGCGGTGCGCTCTGGCTGAAAATTGCCTTAGGCGCTATTGGTATTGCTGCAATTAGTTCTATGCTGGTGGTTGCAACCTTGCCTCCACTTTTAGAAACACCCAATAAAAGCTTTGCCATGTTGGTTGGATTTACCGTACTCACCGGTTTGTACTTTAAGTTTAAACGCATTGTTTTAGCGACACTGACCGCAGCATTGTCTTATGGTCTAGTCTATACCTACATGCCTGTAAGCTTTTAGTTCATTTTCATAAAAATATTTAAGCTCAAAGTGATTATTTGCTTTGGGCTTTTTTATGCCCCTAGCATTAAAATATTTGATCGCGTTATTTCTCAGATTGAGCCACTTTAAATTGTATATAATTCCCCTTCATTTTGTTCTTTCTAACTCCATCTGTTCCAAACTTAATTCTTTGAATTCTAAAGCTATTCGTCTATATCAATAACCCTGTTCAATCGAGTACCAGTTATAAATAAAATTGTTGGACAATATCATTTATTTATGTGAATACCGCCTTATCTCCTGAACAAGTTCTGCTATGCTTAAAACCCCATAAAATCAAGCATGGATGATTTACATGAGCGTAACTCTTGGTACTCCACTTCAATCTTCTGCGTTTAAAGTTTTACTACTGGGTTCAGGTGAACTTGGTAAAGAGGTCGTAATTTCACTACAACGATTAGGGGTCGAAGTCCATGCTGCAGACCGCTATGACCATGCACCAGCGATGCAAGTTGCGCATTTTTCTTATACTTTAAATATGGCAGATGCCACAGAACTCAAACAACTAATTGAAAAAATCAAACCCAATCTTATTGTTCCTGAAATTGAAGCGATTGCGACTCAAGTTTTGATTGAAATTGAAGAACAAAATATCGCAACGGTTATCCCTTCAGCCAAAGCCGTTAACCTCACCATGAACCGCGAAGGCATTCGTCGCCTTGCAGCAGAAGAATTGGGGCTACCAACTTCGGCTTATCGTTTTGCGGACACCTTGGAGTCTTTCCGCGCTGCCTGTGATGACATTGGTTATCCAAACTTTGTTAAACCGGTGATGTCTTCTTCAGGTAAAGGGCAATCACGCGTTAAAAATTTCGAAGAAGTCGATGCCGCTTGGGAATATGCGCAAACAGGTGGTCGCGTCAATCAAGGCACTGTGATTGTAGAATCACAAATTGATTTTGACTTTGAAATTACCCTGCTGACTGTCCGTGCAAAAAATGCCGAAACAGGTGAGGTTGAAACATCGTATTGCGACCCGATTGGTCATCGTCAAGATGCAGGTGATTATGTTGAAAGTTGGCAGCCACAGCAAATGACCCATGCTGCACTAGATGAAGCTAAACGCATTGCCAATAAAGTCACCGTTGCCTTAGGAGGCTGTGGTATTTTTGGCGTGGAACTGTTTGTCAAAGGCGATAAAGTGTGGTTTAGTGAAGTATCACCTCGTCCACACGATACCGGCCTAGTCACCCTAGCCTCTCAATTCCAAAGTGAATTTGAATTGCATGCGCGCGCTATTTTGGGTCTACCTGTCAATACAGCTCGACATAGTACTGCTGCAAGTGCAGTGATCTATGCAGGTGTGGATGATACAAATTTATCATTTACTGGCTTAAATCTTGCTTTAGCAAATGCAAACACTGATTTACGTCTTTTTGGTAAACCAGAAGGCTTTAAACGTCGCCGTATGGGTGTTGCAACTGCACGTGCTGAAACGACCGATCAAGCCCGTGAACTTGCACAACATACTGCACAACAAGTCAGTGTTCAACAAAACTAAGTTTGTAACGCCTTAAACGGACAACTGTTTATGATCAATACGCATCCTCTGCTGAATTACATTAAAAGTAACCACGATATTCAGGCCATTAACCAATGGCGAACTGATGTTGAAAATCAGCTTCAAGAATGTTTTGAAAATGGACAGTCGATCCGTGAAGTAATTCTGGCACGTTCAAACTTAATTGATGAGGCATTAAAGTTTTTATGGGCGCATGCTGAACTCGACAGTACTGACCTCGGCTTATTTGCCGTTGGCGGTTATGGCCGTCGTGAAATGTTGCCCTATTCCGATGTCGATATCATGATTTTGTCAGAAGATGAAATCAGTCCTGAACAAGAAAAACTGATTTCAACCTTTATTTCTTCACTGTGGGATGTTGGTAACTTTAAACCGGGCATCAGTGTGCGCACGATTAATGATTGTGTGCATCAAGCCACCAATGATTTAACTGTAGCTACTGCCTTGATTGAAGCGCGTTTAATTGTCGGGAATACCCATTTAGCCAAATGGCCGCGCCGTATCGTGTCGCAGACTTGGACAGATAAAACCTTCTTTGATGCCAAAATGCAAGAGCAGGCAAAACGCCATGCACAGCATAATAATACCGAAAGCAATTTAGAACCCGATATTAAAAATGCACCGGGTGGCATTCGTGACATCAACCAAATTGGCTGGATTGCCAAACGGCATTTCCGCGTCAACCGTATTTACGATTTGGTTCACTTAGGCTTTATTTCTGAGTTTGAACTTGGTGTGCTCGAAGAAACCGAAAGTTTCTTGTGGGAAATTCGTCATTATTTACATCGTTTGACCAAGCGCGATGAAAACCGCTTATTATTCGACTATCAACGTGATATCGCCGCAATGTTTGGCTACCAGCGTGAAGAAGGTAGATCACCGAATTATCCAATCGAACAATTCATGAAACGCTACTACCGTAGCGCGCAGCAAGTTTCGACCTTAAACGAAATGTTATTGGCCTACTTCAATGAATCTGTCATTGCGCCACGTTTGCCCGACTATGAACGAAAAATTGAAGAAATTAATGCCAACTTCAAATTGGTCGATGGCAAATTAGCTGTTCAACATCATAAAGTTTTCTCTGAAAATCCAAGTGCTATCCTCGAAATTTTCTATTTATTGGCCAATCGCCCTGAAATTGAAGGGATTCGGGCACGAACCCTGCGTCTATTAACTTTAGCCGCAAAACGTATCGATCAAAGCTACCGCAACAACCCGATTCATCAAGCACTGTTCATGGCGATTATTCGTTCACCGTACCGTTTGTACGACACCATGGTCACGATGAAACGCTATGGCGTCTTGGGCAATTACATTCCTGCCTTTGGTCAAATCATGGGCTTGATGCAATATGACTTGTTTCATATCTACACCGTCGATGCACATACCCTGCTTTTACTGCGTAATTTAAATCGTTTTAAAGAACCTGAATTTGCCAAAGACTTCCCTGTAGTCAGTTCTGTGTTCCAACGTTTAACCCGTCGTGACATCGTGTATCTTGCGGCTATTTTCCATGACATTGCCAAAGGTCGTGGCGGCGACCATAGTGAACTGGGTGCGAAAGATGCAATTGAATTTTGTCGTGCACATGGTTTTACCGAACGTGAATGTAATTTAGTTGCATGGCTAATTCAAAATCACCTTCTCATGTCAGTCACAGCCCAGAAAAAAGATATTTCTGACCCAGATGTGGTGAAAGTGTTCGCAGAAAAAATGGGCGACATGGAGCATCTCGACTATCTGTACACTCTCACTGTCGCTGACATCAATGCCACCAACCCAACGCTCTGGAACACTTGGCGTGCCTCATTAATGCGTCAGCTCTACACTCAAGCACGTGATGTAATTCGTTCGGGTTTAGACAGACCAGTCGATTATCAAATGCTGATTGAAGACACCAAGTTCGCTGCCAGCGAATTATTGGTTAATGATTTCTCTTTATATGACGTTGAAACGGTTTGGCAAGAACTCGGCGACGAATATTTTATTAAAGAATCCGCAGATGAAATTGCATGGCATACCCGTGCCATTTTACAACATGGTAATAATGCCGAACCGCTCGTACTAATGCGTGCACATCGTAAGTTTGCGCAAGATGCGGTACAAATCTTTATTTATACCCAAGATCAGCCTAACTTATTTGCAACGACTGTGGCGATTTTAGACCGAATGAACCTTGATGTTCAGGATGCACGTATTATTACTGCATCGACGGCTTTCAGTTTAGATACCTATGTAGTACTTGACCGCTTTGGCACATTACTCACAGATCCTGAGCGTGAGCAGACGGTTATCGAAGCATTGAAGAAAGCCCTGAGTCAGTCCGATAAATACCCAGGCCTGATGCAACGCCGCATTCCGCGCCAACTTCGCCATTTTGACATTGAAAATACTGTGACAATTTCGCTCAATGCTGCTTTACAGCAAAATATGGTAGAAATTGCCACGCTTGACCATCCCGGCTTACTCGCCAAAGTGGGTGGATTATTTATGATGCAGGGTTTAGATATTCACTCGGCCAAAATTGCAACATTAGGTGAACGTGCTGAAGATATATTCTTTGTGACTAAAAAAGATGGCTCGCCGATGAGTGGTACTGAAGCCGCAACTTTTGCAGCACAGCTCAAGTTGGCGTTAGATGAAGCCTCGAATCAGGTTTCAAGTCATCATTAATTTAAATTGATCGGTATATTCCATGAACTCCAGTTTGTCATTATTGCACCCTTATCCGTTCGAAAAACTGAATAAACTTTTTCAGGATGTTCAACCCGCAAATTTGCCTTTAATTCCACTTTCGATTGGTGAACCGAAGCATCCAGCACCAGCATTTGTAAAACAGGCAATTATTGACAACTTCCAACACCTCTCCACCTATCCGAATAGCAAAGGTTTACCTGAACTGCGTACCAGTATTGCAAATTGGCTCACACGTCGTTTTAAATTGAATCACATCAGTGCAGACAGCAATATTTTGCCTGTGTCAGGAACCCGTGAAGCGATTTTCTCTTTTGTCCAAGCGTTAATTAATCGAGAAGATGCGCCTTATGTGGTGATGCCTAATCCGTTTTATCAAATTTATGAAGGTGCCACGCTGCTTGCAGGCGCAAAACCATATTTCATCAATTGTACCGAAGAAAATAATTACCTCGGGGATTTCGATACTGTCCCTGCCGAAGTTTGGGAAAAAACGGCACTATTATTTGTCTGTACCCCGGGCAATCCCACAGGTGCAGTCCTATCCAAAGAACAGTTTAAAAAACTGATTGCACTTTCTGACCAATATGGTTTTGTCATTGCTTCAGATGAATGCTATTCCGAACTTTGGTTTGATGAAGCACCTGTTGGCTTACTTGAAGTCTGTGCTGAAATCGGCCGTGATGATTATAAAAATTGTGTGGTGTTCCACTCATTGTCTAAACGTTCAAACCTGCCGGGGATGCGTTCTGGTTTTGTCGCGGGTGATGCGGCATTGTTGAAACCTTATTTGCAATACCGTACTTATCACGGAGCTGCAATGCCTGTTCAACACCAATTGGCCTCTATTGCTGCTTGGGATGATGAAGCGCATGTTGAAGAAAACCGCGTGCAATATCGTGCCAAGTTTGACTTATTCCAACGTGAATTAGGTCACTTGCTGCCGTTTAAAAAACCTGATGCAGGTTTCTACTATTGGTTAAAAATTGATAATGATGAAAGTTTTGCCAAAATGCTGATGGAAAAAGCCCATGTCAAAGTTTTACCGGGTCGTTATTTATCACGTGATACGGAACAAGGGAATCCTGGTGAAAATCATGTCCGTCTTGCTTTGGTTGCAGATATTGCACAATGTGAAGAAGTGATCCGCCGTTTAAAAGCAGTGCTTTAATTTTCCTTCAATTTAAATACAAAAAAATCCACTGTTTACAGTGGATTTTTTACATCAAAGCTCTGAATTACAGCGTAAGTTAAATTTTTATCTACCAGTGGGATCGGATCAAGCCGCGCAACTTGTAGCGCCTTTTGAATTTTTTGATCTGCTGATTTTGAACCCGAGCTTTGCACAATTCGGGACGCCCCGATATATCCTGTTGCCGCAATTACGGTAAGTTCTATTTTCACAGGATGCTGATAGCCTTTCATGTCCTGAGCGTTCAGCACATACTGCGGCGCATTTACCCACGACACCTCATAATTTTTTATTTTAGTTTTTGGGTTGATGACATCAGAAACCCGTGTAGGTTGATATTCTGCTACTGGCGTTTTCAATATTTTAAGTAGCTCTTCCACCCGAGGGTCAGTAGATTCAGCCGCTATGCTATTAATTACATTATGTTGAACGATCTGTGCTGTTGCAGCCCAAGTTGGCGCGATATGACCACATAGCGAAATGAACAATAAGGCACACAAACTTTTATTTCCAAATACAGCCAACATACAACCACTCTAAAAATCTCTGTATTATAGCTAAATTCTAAAAATATCAGCACGTAAAAATACCTGTAAAACTCCATTCTTTAAGGTCTTTGGTGTACTGAAGATTTAAGTAATCAGCTATAGTATAAACCCTAGCTAAAAATAAAGGCGCCAAAGCGCCTTTATTTTATAAAACCCAACAATCTAATATTTATTGCGCTAATGCTTTTTCAATATCTTCCGTTAACGTTTCTGGTTTTGTGGTCGGTGCATAACGGTTAATCACTTGACCATTTTTTCCTATCAGAAATTTAGTGAAATTCCATTTAATGCCACTACCTAGAATCCCTTTACTGTTGTTGGTCAAAAAGCGAAAGATTACGTGTGCTTCAGGACCTTTTACATTAACTTTGGCAAACATCGGAAAAGATACACCATAGTTCTTTTGACAAAATGTACCGATTTGTTCATTTGAACCCGGATCTTGTTCACCAAATTGATTGCATGGAAATCCTAAAACTTCCAAACCTTGCGCTTTGTATTGTTCATAAATTTTTTCAAGCCCCGCAAACTGTGGGGTAAAACCACACTTACTGGCCGTATTTACAATTAATAAAACCTTGCCTTGATAATCCGCAAAAGATTTATTTGTCCCGTCCAGTAATTCTGCTTCAAACTGGTGAATAGTCGTCATGGATAAGTTTCCTCATCATTTTTTTCTTGTGTTTTTAATTCTAAAGATGCCGAATTAATGCAATAACGCAATCCTGTCGGCTGTGGTCCATCTGGAAAAACATGGCCTAAATGTGCATCACAATGATGGCAAACAATTTCTGTTCTGACCATACCGTATGTTGTATCTAGGTTCTCTTCAACTGCTGTAGGTTCAATAGGTTTATAAAAACTTGGCCAACCACAACCACTCTCGTATTTTGTTTCCGAAGAAAAAAGTGGCTCCCCACAGCAGCGGCAAACATAGGTTCCAGTCTGCTTAGTATTCCAATACTTTCCAGTGAAAGCGGGTTCTGTCCCCTTCTGACGCGTAATACGGAACTCGTCTGGTGATAACTCTCTTTGCCATTCTCGGTCTGTTTTATTGAGTTTTCCCATCATTAACTCCTTTAAATCTTTGACATTCAGTGTCATGCTTCAGTACATCCATATTTACGCTAGAGCATGAAAAATATCTAGCTAAATTTCAACATAGATTGTGAGTTTTCAGTAATCTATATTTTTTTTAAGATCAACATTTAATTGGATGGAAATATGTCCGTTTTAGGTAACACAACGCCTCGCGAAATTAAAAAATCGTCTAAGCTCGAGCATGTATGCTACGACATTCGCGGACCAGTGTTACGAGCGGCCAATGAAATGGAAGAAGCCGGTCATAAAATTATTAAACTAAATATCGGTAACCCCGCTCCATTCGGCTTTGAAGCGCCACAAGAAATTATTAATGATGTGGCTTTAAACCTCCCTAATGCCGTAGGTTATACCGACTCAAAAGGTATTTTCCCTGCACGTAAAGCAATTTGTCAGTATTACCAACAAAAAGGCATTCTAAATATGCACGTCAATGACGTGTATGTCGGTAATGGTGTTTCTGAACTCATCGTGATGGCCATGCAAGGTTTACTCGACGATGGCGATGAAATGCTGGTACCTATGCCGGACTATCCGCTTTGGACTGCGGCTGTGAATTTGTCTGGCGGTACAGCAATCCACTATAAATGCGATGAAGAAAATTTCTGGTATCCAGACATTGCAGATATGGAAAGTAAAATCACGCCAAATACCCGTGGTATCGTAGTGATTAACCCGAATAACCCAACAGGTGCGGTGTATCCACGTCATGTGCTTGAGCAAATTGTTGCCCTTGCGAAAAAATATGACCTAATTTTATTTGCCGATGAAATTTACGATAAGATCGTTTATGACGGTATTGAACATGTTGCGGTTGCTGCTTTAGCGGGCGATCAATTGTGTATCTCATTCAATGGTTTGTCTAAAGCTTACCGTATTGCAGGTTATCGTTCAGGCTGGATGGCGATTACCGGTGATAAATCACGCGCACTAGACTACATTGAAGGTTTAGACATGTTGGCGTCTATGCGTCTATGTGCTAACCATCAAGCGCAATATGCCATTCAAACAGCATTAGGCGGTTATCAGTCAATTAATGACTTAATCCGTCCGGGTGGCCGTTTATATGAACAACGCAATATCGCTTGGGAAATGCTGAATGATATTCCGGGTGTGTCATGTGTAAAACCTGAAGGCGCAATGTATTGCTTCCCTAAACTGGACCCTGAAGTATATCCAATCGAAGATGATGAGAAATTTATGCTTGATTTCTTGCGTGCTGAAAAAGTGCTTTTGGTTCAAGGTACAGGCTTTAACTGGCCAACACCTGATCATTTCCGTGTAGTTTTCCTACCTGCTGAAAATGAACTGCGTGAAGCACTAACACGTTTAGGTCGTTTCTTGTCTAAAATGCGTTAAGTAATTCCAATTCAAAAAACCGCACAACTGTGCGGTTTTTTATTTTGATCACCATCTATTTTTGAATATTGCATGAATCAAATGAGCACGCGCTTGTCATATTTTCAGGTCAAAATTTTATAAATCTTTAAAACAATAAATTGCATTAATTCCCTATAGACTTTAGTTCAAAACTTCAGCACTGTTAAATATTCAATCGCTTATTTATGTTATTTTTTAACCAATGATAAAAATGATGAGTACAGGATGTTCTCAAGCAAAATTAAACTCAGCCTTTTTCTCTGTCTGAGCATGTGCCTCGGCATCGGCATACTGCGCTTTTCCTATACTGCTTTACTTCCTTCAACGCGTGAAGCATTTGGTTGGAGTCCGAGCTTTGCCAGTTTATTGGGCAGTGCCAATCTATTGGGCTATTTAATTGGTGCATTTTGGGCGATGAAACTGCCACAAAATAAATCCATGGCATCCTATATTCAAATTTCCGCCATTGCCGGCACTCTGAGTTTGGCCAGTTGTGCATGGGGCGGATTACCCGAATTTTGGTATGTAATTTGGCGAATTATTTCTGGTATTAGTGGCGGTTTATTAATGATTTTATCGCCGAGTGTTGTTGCACAGTGCTGTCAATTACAAGACCGTTTTAAAATTAACTTTGTTGGTTTTAGTGGGATTGGCTTAGGGGTATTAATGGCTACCTTGTTTTTGCCCTACATCAAACAAATTTCTACACAATACGCGTGGTTAATTCTTTTTTCCTTTGCGACCGTCATTTGCATCATCCTCAGTCTGCTTTTAAAAGAATTTAAGCAACATTTTACTGCTCAAGCGCCAATCGCAAGCAATGAGCAAAAGCTCGGTGGCATCTTTTATTGTTTATTGGTGGTATATAGTGCCAGCGCTTTTGCCTATGTGCCCCATTCCCTATTTTGGATTGATTATCTCAGTCACACCTTACAACTTTCACCTTTCGGGATTAATTCCAACTGGATTTTATATGGTGTAGGCAGTGCTTTAGGGGCTTTTAGTGCATACACATTGGCACAAAAGTTCGGCAATATCACCACCTTAAAAATCTTATACAGCGTATATGTAATAGCAATTTTTGTTGCCATATTCAATTTTAGTCCACTGTTTACATTTATTTCCTCATTCTTAACGGGATTATTAAATCCGGCTGTGGTGTTTCTCACCTCGTATAGCATTTTGCAAATCTATGGTTCAGCGTATAAAAAACTTTGGAGTATCGCCACTTTATGTTTTGCAACGGTGCAACTGGTTGGTGGACTCAGTTTTAGCTTTTTACAAAGCATAGGCGCAAATTATTCACAACAATTTATCTTGGCCGCGACAGTATTGTTGATAGGGACAATACAATTATTTTGGTTTACGCGTCAGGAACAGGCCACACCATCATCGCAAGCTCAATAAAAAATCTAACCATGATAGAAAAGCCTGCACACGCAGGTTTTTCTCATTCAAATATGTTTAGGGCTACAACTTTTTCAGTCGCTTCTTTAATTTTTTCAAAACAGAACTATGTTTTGAAATTTTATTTAACCTCGCTTTAATTTCCTTTTTAAGAGATTTCTTTTTAGACAAATTATTCTCCTTCTTGTCTACTCAACAATAAAATATCATTTAAACAATGAATTTAGGTTGATATGCACGATATTTCATGTGCAATTCTGACATCAATGCTGCTGTCGCTGATCTCTTTGATGTGGTTGCTGTTTTTGTCTCTTCTGCTGTTGTTGATTCTCTTGTTGCTGTTGCTGTTGCTGTTGCTGTTGCTCATTTTGTTGACGCTGTTGATCCGACTGTTGATTCTGTTGCTGTTGCTTACGAGTCATTGCATTTCTCCATTACCAACTTAAGGTATCATCAGATATTTATACTGAAGAACATTAATCAATTTACCCCTATTCAGCTAAGATCCAAGTCGTGAAATGTTTCGAAATACTTCATTGTAAAACCTAGCTGCAATAATGATTTGCAAATCAATCCACATGCTTTTTTGTAATTACGAAAATTCACTCGATTGATGCGCTTTTATACGTTTAGTAACACGAGCAATGTTTGTTCATGGCTCATTTTTAGGTCTGAACATAAAAAAGGACCGATAATAATCAGTCCTTTTAGAGAGTCTCTTCGTAGGTAATTACAGCTTTAATCCATATGTTCAATAATGGCTTGTCCAAACTCAGAACAGCGCAATAATTTTGCACCTTGCATCAAACGCTCAAAGTCATAGGTGACCGTTTTCGCTTCAATCGCAGCTGAAATCCCCTTGATAATTAAATCTGCCGCTTCGACCCAGCCCATATTACGCAGCATCATCTCCGCAGAAAGAATAATCGAACCCGGATTGACTTTATCTTGCCCTGCATATTTCGGTGCTGTGCCATGCGTTGCTTCATAGACTTGCACTGCACCACCAATATTGGCGCCCGGTGCAATCCCGATACCACCGACCTCAGCAGCTAAGGCATCTGAAATATAGTCACCATTCAGATTTAATGTCGCTATAACTGAATAATCCGTAGGACGCATAAGGATTTGCTGTAAAAATGCATCTGCAATCACATCTTTAATCACAATATCTTTGCCAGTTTTCGGGTTTTTAATTTTTACCCACGGCCCACCATCGAGCAATTCACCACCAAAACGCTCCAATGCAACTTCATAGCCCCATTCTTTAAAAGCACCTTCGGTATATTTCATGATATTGCCTTTATGCACCAAAGTGACATTCGGCTTATCATTATCAATTGCAAATTGAATAGCTTTACGCACCAACCGCTGTGAACCTTCTTTCGACACAGGTTTAATGCCAATTCCACAATGCTCTTCAAAACGGATTTTGGTGACACCCATTTCTTCTTTGAGGAATTTAATAATTTTTTTCGCTTCAGGTGAGTCAGCTTGCCACTCAATCCCCGCGTAAATATCTTCTGAATTTTCCCGAAAGATCACCATATCGGTACGTTCAGGATGCTGCACAGGTGAAGGTACACCTTTAAACCAACGCACTGGGCGCACACATACATATAAGTCGAGTTCTTGACGCAGTGCTACGTTGAGTGAGCGAATACCACCACCGACCGGTGTGGTTAATGGCCCTTTAATGGAGATCACATAATCGCGTAAAGCTTCAAAAGTCTCTTCCGGCATATAGGTGCCATAGATTTTATTGGCTTTTTCCCCGCAATAGACTTCCATCCACTCTATTGCACGTTTACCACCATAAGCTTTTTGTACCGCTGCATTGACTACATTTTTCATCACAGGGGTAATATCCACCCCAATTCCATCACCTTCAATAAATGGAATAATCGGGTTATTCGGGACATTGAGTGATAAATCTGAATTTACGCGAATCTTTGCTCCATCCACTGGAACGACAATCTTCTGATAACCCATAACCGTGGTTCTCCCTGAGAAGTGAATAAAATGAAAAAATAAATGTCGATAGATAACACTTTTAACTGGTCTTCACGCATAATACTCTAATGCAAATCCCCCTTATTTGAGATTTAGATGGAAAATAACTGCATTTCTCCATTGAATAAATCTTCACCAATTTAAATTATTGTTATTTACAGAAGTTATTTACTATGAAAATCGTCATCTTAAATAAACCATTTGACGTGCTCTCCCAATTCCGTAAAGACGAAGCACACATGACGATCTCTGACTTTGTCGATGATCCTACGCTTCGTATTGCTGGCCGTTTAGACATGGACTCTGAAGGTCTGGTGTTTTTGACCGATCATGGTGGCTTAAACCAATACATCACCAATCCTGCCAATAAAAAGTTTAAAACCTATGTCGTGCAACTCGACGGCGATGTTACCGAAGAAGCATTAGAGCAACTTCGTAAAGGGGTTGAACTGAAAGATGGGATGACTCTGCCTGCAAAAGCGATCAAAATCCCTCAGCCAGAATGGCTTTGGGATCGTGATCCTCCTGTGCGTTTCCGTGCCAATATTCCAACGTCATGGGTTGAAATTCAGATTTGTGAAGGCCGCAACCGTCAAGTGCGTCGTATGACTTCTGCGGTCGGTTTCCCTACCTTACGTTTAATTCGTACACGTATTGGTGGCATTGACATCGTACAAATGGGACTTAAACCGGGTGAAACCAAAGAAATTGAACCACTACTTTATCCAGATTTCCAAAGCGTACCTGCTGAAGAACCTTACCGCTCACGTTCTTATGTGAAAAAACCGGGGGGTACAGGTGGTAAACCAATGGTGCGTAAAAACAAAGATGGCTCTGTGAAAAAATCAGGCACTAAGCGTATTTGGCAGATGGATGAAAGCGAGAAACCGAAACGCCGTACCAATGGTACAACGCGCCCGAATACTAAAGCACCTCGTGGACGTAATGGTCGTTAAAAATTTAAAATATTATTAACAAAATAAAACCCTCAATTGAGGGTTTTATTTTGTTCCATTGTCTCTTGATTTAAGATATTTATATATGCTACTAAATCTTTATTTATTAAGTCTGAAAATCTACTTTCAATAATTCTTTTAAGCTCATCATAATTTCCATGTTCTTTAAAATCATTAAGCTCTTCTTTTG
Organism: Acinetobacter sp.; assembly: GCF_050285345.1. Lineage (GTDB taxonomy): Bacteria > Pseudomonadota > Gammaproteobacteria > Pseudomonadales > Moraxellaceae > Acinetobacter. The sequence goes on along the minus strand of NZ_JBLZXR010000005.1, from coordinate 12,401 downwards.
ATAAAATATTTTTTTGAAAACTTAAATGCCATTTAGAAGCAAAACTTTTAATTTTAATTTTATTAAAAAATTCGTATTTAGAATAAATGTGATAAAGTCTATTTCTTAACTCCTTATCTCCATCACCAATTTTTAAGTCAAAATTAACTACATTATCTCTAATATTAAACTCAAATAAATAAACCCAGTTTTCCTGTAAATTATCATCAATCAATAATTTTTTCTCTTTTAATAATTGAGAATTTTCGAAAAAATAACTAGGTTTAAACCGAATATATGTTTTACTACTCTGAAAACTTATAGTTTTTGATTCGTTTTCAATTAAGTCCTGTAAGATTTCACCAACTACTAACTTAATAGATCGTGTTTTATATTTAAAAACTAAATCAAATGCTGTTTTGTATTTTTTATAAAGCCTTTGTGCAATTTCTTCAATTTCTTCATTTTGATTTAACATGGATTCCAACGTTATTAAATATTGTTCAATGACAAAATGAATTCTATCAGAAACATTTAAACTTTTATTATTTAAAATTAAATGCAACAGCTTAATAATATGTAAGTAATTTAATTGCACATAATACTCTTGCTCTTGTTCACTTATAACCTGATCCAATAGTGACAAATAAATATAAATTTTATGTTTATAATTATTATATTCACTCTCCACATATTCTCTATATTTTTTTAACTGCCCTTCTCCCTCGCTTGAGTAAATTTTATTTTCAATTATCATACAAAATTTATTATTTTTAGACAGGAACAATAAATCTATATTTTTATGTTCTCTCTTAATAATTAAATCATCTAAATTAAGTTCAATAAAATCAAATACAGATAACCCACTATCGCCACCTAAATTTTGATACTCATTTTCCTTGAAGTAAATTTTAATAAATTCTTTTAAAACATAATCACCTAATCCATGAGTCTCCTGAGGATTAAATAGCCATGCTAAAAAATTTGAATGTTGTAGCTCTCGGTGTGAAATATTTAAGATATCCATTAAATTAACTTCTTCTTTTACAAAACTCTGTAAATTCATAAAGTCATCATCAAGAATTAGTTCTTTCAATAATCTTTCATCGTTATTACACATAAAAACCATATAAAATATAATTCTAAAAAGTAAGAACCCATACTTAAGTATGGGTTTTACATGAAATTAATCTGGTTTGCAAATTAAGTTTTCAACCACTTTTCTGCTTTGGCCTGATCTTCAACTCTCAGCTCTACTTCAGTCAAATTCGAACCCGATGCATTGACTTCAAATGTCATCAGTTCATCACGACGGAAGGCATAGACCGTATATGTTCCATCTTGCTTGGCATATTTTTCTGCCAATTTTACAGTCGCTTTTAGACCATCAATCGCAATGATTACATCGTTGGCAGACAACCCAGCTAGAACACCTGAACCATTACGGCGCGCAGACTGTACCAATACACCTTCTGGTTTATCGATAAGTTTTAAGCCAAATGGTAAGGATTTATCATTTTTCAAGGTGTAGCTTAAACCAAACTCTGGGAACAACTGATCTAGCGGCAATTCATCTGTGGTATTGATCAAATGATTAATCTGTTCAAGCCAGTTATCACCAGTGAGTGCATTACATAACTCAAAAATCGTCCGCTCATGCACCTGCTGACCATTTTGCGCATTTTCATATAGCTTACGCATTAAAGCATCTAGACTTGAACCGCGTAAACGTAGGCCTAAGTCCAAACATAATGCCACTAAACAACCTTTGTTGTAGTAACTCGTGCCCGCATTATTGGAGTTTTCATCCTGACGGTAGAATTTCACCCATGCATCAAAACTCGATTCCGCGACCGTTTGGATTTCACGGCCTGGGTTTTGCAAATAACGATCAATCTGTGCTTTTAATAATTTGATATACGATTCTTGGTTAATCACGCCACTACGCAACAAGATCAAATCATCATAGTACGAAGTGAAACCTTCAAAGATCCACAGTAAAGACGTATAGCCTTCCTTGTTTAAATCATAATTAACAAAGTTTTCGGGGCGAATAAATTTCACCAACCATGAATGGAAATATTCATGGCTACAGAGCCCCAAGAAGCGTTGATAATCTGCCGAAGGTTCAGCTGGCTCATCTGCTTTAGGTAGGTCATCACGCGGCGTAATCAGACTCGTACTGTTGGGATGTTCCAAACCACCATAGCTATTTCCAGTCGCCATAGTCATAAAGGTATAGTCTTTAAATGGCGCTGAACCGAACATTGAGATTTCAGTTGCACAGATTTTTTCAATGTCTTGCTGCATACGTTCAGCATTCATGGCATGTTGACCAGATACCACAAATTCATGTGGGATACCATTGACCTTAAAGCTAAAACGAGTTTGATCTGCTAACTCAAACGGCGCATCAATTAGCTGTGCATAGTTGTCTGCATATAAAGTAAAACGACCTTTGACCAAGCTCTTCGACTGTAAACCTGTCGCCAATTGGAAATGTTTCAGTTCAGGTGGTAAGAATACTTCAACTTCAATCGCTGTTTCTTCCTGACCTTCTAAACCTAAACATGCGCAGGCTGGATTGACATATAAACGGTTTTGATCGACATAAGCGCCACGCACAGACAAGTCATAGGCATAGACGTCATATTCAACCGTAATCAGCTCATGATCTGTATTAAATAAACGCCATTTGTTTTTTTCAAATTTCTGAATTTGCAGCAAACGACCATCTTCATCATAGGCACGAACAGCTTCAATGTGCTTCGAAAATTCACGAATCAAATAACTTCCCGGGATCCAAGAGGGTAAAGAAAGGACTTGTGTTGGGTTAGCCAAGAAGCGTGCAGTCACATGGACTAAATGCTGACGATAATCGTCAAATTCGATTTGATAATGCAACATAATGGGCGATATAAAATAAATGAAAGATAACTTATCAATTAGCTTAACATTTTTTACAACTCAATGCGGAACTGTCGCTATTGTCTACAATTAAGACTAGTCAGCCGAAAAAAAAAGGCATAGCATGCCTAAAATTTTCATTTTACCGCCAACGGAATGGTTGGTTAAGGAACTTCATTGAAACATGTGATCTACCTCATCGCGGCACTCAGTTTTTTGTGCGCCACGATCGCAAATGCAGCCCTCTTAAATATCGTCCCTGAAACCGTTGAAGCAGAAGCTTGGACTGTCCTTGATCCTCAATCAGGACAAGTCATTGCTGAACATAATAGCCATGTTCAACGTGCGCCGGCTTCACTAACTAAAATGATGGTGGCTTATATTGCCTTAAAGGAAATTAAAGCGGGACATTTGCGTAAGGATGAAATTCTCACAGCCACCCCTATCGTAGAATTGGTGCAATGGGATGAATCACAAATGTACTTGAAGCAAGGTGAACAAATTTCTGTAGATCATCTGCTTGCCGGCCTTGTGGTGATGTCTGCCAATGATGCAGCGGTTACTTTGGCTGAACGGATTTCGGGTGATATTCCACGCTTTGTTGAGCGTATGAATAAAGAAGCCAAAGCTTTGGGAATGAATGACACCCACTTTCAAAATCCAGCCGGCATTACCATGCCTGAGCACTATTCTACTGCTGCCGATCTTGCACGTTTAGGCCGAGTGCTCGTGACTGAAACACCTGATTATTTATATTATTCAAAACAACAAAGTTTTAGCTATAACCAACATTTTCACCGCGCAACGAACATCTTACTGAAACAAGATCCTACAGTAGATGGTTTAAAAACTGGTTTTACCAAAGCTGCGGGACATAATTTAGCATTAACAGCCAATCGTATGATTGCAAATCCAAATGCACCTGAACGTCGTTTAATTGTGGTGGTATTGGGCTCAAAGAGTGGACTTAAACGCGCTGAAGTCGCACATCGTTTAATGAATTTAGCCTATACCTACACACGGAATGAAGTGGCGATTAAGGATCGTCAACTGATTGCAGAACTCCCCGTGATTAAATCGACGCTCAAAATGTTTAAAGTGGAAACGCAACAACCGAAACTGATTACAACGTCATTATACGATCAAGCCTATGCCATCGATTTACAGGCATTTGACCAAGCACAGCAACGGATTATGTTGAATACAGGTAATGGTCAAATTCAGGCCATTGAACCTCTACGTGAGACGCAGACTCAACTCAATGTGGAAATGAATGAAAAACAACTGACCGCACCTTTGGCCAAAGTGATGAAATTGGCAACCGTGACGGTGTATCAAAACAATCAACTGATCAATAGCTTCGATATTGAAGATGATGTTCAAATTGAGGAAGCCAATATTTTTGAACGTTTCCTTCTGTGGATTAAAAGCTTATTTAGTATTTTTTCCAGTGAAAGCTCTGAGCTTAAAATCTACCCCCTTGATCAATAATGTAATTCCGTAGCTTATAAGACAGCCTTACAAAGCATAAAAAAGAAGATGGCATGGCATACTCGTGCTATCTTCTTTTTTACTCTCAGTAAAACTATAATAAATAGATATTTCAATAAATAATACAAATGACTTCAAGTTACATCATATCGTGATTGTTGATAATAGCAGGCCAATAAACGGCTTTATGCATCAGACACGCCCTACCGCTATGCACAGACAAGGTTTCTGACAGCCAAAAATTTTGTTATACGAAAAATTGCATTGAAATTTTAATATTCGTCCCTATTAATGAAAAAAGCATCATAAACATCTAAAAATTGCATTTTTTTGATAAATTTAGTCTACAAATATGCAATTTCACTTTATGATGTAACCCTTAAAAAATTGAATGGATCAATAACATGACTGCTATTGCAAATAACTCTGTGGTTTCTTTCCACTACACATTGACTAATGCAGAGGGTGAAACTCTCGACCAATCTCAAGGTGAGCCACTAGCATATTTGCACGGCGCTGGTAACATCATCCCAGGTCTAGAAAAAGCGCTTGAAGGTAAAACAGTTGGCGAAAAATTCACTGTAAATGTTCCTGCTGCTGAAGGTTATGGCGAATATAACCCAGACCTAGTTCAAGAAGTTCCTGCGCAAATGTTCCAAGGCGTGGACAACATCCAAGCTGGTATGCAGTTCCAAGCTCAAACTGATGACGGCGTTCAAATCGTAACTGTTAAAGCTGTTGAAGGCGACAACGTTGTTGTTGATGCGAACTTCCCACTTGCTGGTCAAGATTTAACTTTCGAAGTTGAAATCGTTGAAATCCGTGAAGCTTCTGCTGAAGAACTTGAACATGGTCATGTACACGGTGTAGGTGGTCACCACCACTAAGATCATTTAGGTCTACATCGAAAAAAGGCAAAGTTTTTACTTTGCCTTTTTTATTTTTTCAAATGTGATGCAGATGCTGTAGCTATCTTTCTTGGTTCTATCTCGAAAATTTAAAACAGCAGATATAAAAAAGCAGGCCGAAGCCTGCATCTTTCATATATGAATTAACGACGTTGATTATAGATTTGTTGTGCTGCCGGTAAGTTTTTACGCATTGCATCAATACGTTGTGAGTTAGATGGGTGTGTTGAAAGGAACGATGCTCCACCAGAACCTTCTAGTTTGTTCATTTTTTCCCAAAGTGTAATTGCTGCTTGTGGGTTATAACCAGCACGTGCCATAAGCATTAAACCACCTTGGTCGGCACGACTTTCTAAAGAGCGTGAATACGGTAGGCCCACACCAATTTGACTGCCTAATTGGGCTGCCGCTGCGCCCAATTGTCCCACGTTATTCCCTGCGGCATTTAAACCAATATTTAGCGCAAGGTCAGTCAGTGCTTGAGCACCTAGTTTACTTTTCGCATGCTCTTCAAGTGCATGCACCATTTCGTGACCCATCACCGCTGCAATTTCTGCATCAGTTAAGTTCAGTTTATTCACAATGCCAGTATAAAACACCACCTTACCACCCGGAGCAACAAAGGCATTGACTTGATCAGATTTCATTACAGCCAACTGCCATTGGAAAGTTTGACCTGTTTGATTCATCTGATTGGCAATCGGACGTAATTTTAAGAATACTGAGTTAATACGTTTATAGGTACTTGATGATGTATCCAATTGGTTTTTAGCACGAGCTTCCGTCACCATTTGGTTATAGCTTTGCGTCGCTTGTGCATTTAATGTTGCAGTATCTGCACCCGCCATATCTGCAAAGGTTGCACAGCCCGAAACAGTGATCACACCTGCCATACACAAGCTCGTTAATATTATTTTTTTCACTAAAATTACTCCAGATCATTAAAATATAAGTGAATTATGCAGGTATTATATTGTTATGGATAAGCGCATAAAATGAAGATATAGAGATATATAATAGTATTTATGTAACTTTATTAAACCAAAAACTGCAGTGCCAACCAATACACCAAACAAATGACATTCAAGCCAAGATAAACATTTAGCATAGGCTTAATTTTTTGCTCTAATTGTTCGTCTTTGCGTTTAAAAAATAGATAAGCATTTTGAATCAGGATAAGCGGCACCAGAATACAGGCAATAATCACCGACAACCCAATCAAAGCTTGATACATAATCGCAGGATCTTGGGTTTGCACACGGATAATCATCATTGCAATTGTCGGCGCTCCCCCCATTGCAAACAATAAAGAATAGAAAATGGTTGTTGAAATATTTTTTTGCATCCTGCAACGACTCTTCCGATTTTAAGATTGCATTTTAGCAACTCCACCTACGGTGTATAGCTAGCTAAAATGCAACTTTAGTCTTGAAATGCTGAATAATTAACGACGTACGCTCGAAGGTGACGCATTTTTATAATATTGCTGTGCTTCTGGCATCATTTTTTGCATCGCCGCAATACGGTCATTATTACTTGGATGCGTTGACATGAATTTGCTTAAAGCATCGTTACCACTACTGTCATTGGCATTCATTTTTTTCCATAATGAAATCGCAGCTTCTGGGTTATAACCTGCCTTTGCCATCATGACTAAACCACCTTTATCAGCACGGCTTTCTAAATTACGTGAATACGGTAAGCCCACACCAAATTGGCTACCCAAGTCAAGTAAGGTTGCCCCATAACCTCCTGCTGCATTGCCGACGTATTGTGAGCCAATACTCACCGCTAAATTGGTTAGCGCAGATGCACCAATCTTGTTTTTCGCATGCTCTTCTAAAGCATGCACCATTTCATGCCCCATAATTGCTGCAACTTCATCATCGGTCAGTTTTAAAGTTTCCACAATTCCTGTGTAGAACACTACTTTGCCACCCGGTGCAACATAAGCATTCACTTCTTTGGATTTAATCACCGCTACTTTCCAATCAAATGTTTGCCCTGTTTGGTTCATTTGATCTGCAAATGGTTTCATTTTCCAGAATACGCGGTTTACTTTTTTATAGGTTGCTGACTTGGTGTCTAGAACTTGTTTGCTTTGTGCGTCTTTCAACATTGCATTATAAGATTGCGTTGCTTGAAGATTTAATGAGGCAGAATCTGCGCCGGCAAAATCGGCAATGGTGGTACAGCCCGATAAAGAAGCAACGACGGCAACACATGCCAAAGATTTTTTATAATTCATCATGATCTCTAGTTATTCATAAAGAACGTCAAATATATACAAAAATCCTCAGTTCTCAAGATTTTTGTGGTTTATTTTTCAAAATTGTTATTAATCCAGAGTTTAAATTTAACAATTTTGTTTATTCTTTATTTTTTCTTTAATAATAGCTATGAAAAAGCCCCGCAAATGCGAGGCTTTTTACATCATTTATTCAAATGCAGATTAAGCATCGAATGGATGACGTAGAACTATCGTTTCTTCACGGTCAGGACCAGTAGATACGATATCAATTGGGCATTCAATTAACTGTTCAATACGTTTGATATAGTTAATCGCTGCTTGTGGCAATTGATCAAGTGATTTCGCACCAAAAGTCGATTCAGACCAACCCGGCATTGTTTCGTAGATTGGTTTTAAAGTTTCAAATGCAAGCGCATCAGAAGAACCGACGCAACCTGAATCAGCTGCTTCGTAACCTACACAGATTTTCACTTCTTCTAAACCGTCTAAAACGTCTAGTTTAGTTAAGCAAATACCTGAAAGTGAGTTCACTTCTACTGAACGACGAAGAATTTCAGCATCAAACCAACCACAACGACGTTGACGACCAGTAGACGCACCAAATTCTGAACCCACAGTACCAAGGTGTTTACCGATTGCATCGCCAACATCGTTAGCAGCATCGTAAACAAGTTCAGTTGGGAATGGACCCGCACCTACACGCGTTGTGTACGCTTTAGTGATACCCAATACATAGTCAAGGTGTAATGGACCAAGACCTGAACCTGAGCTTACGCCACCAGCAGTCGTGTTTGAAGAGGTTACATACGGATATGTACCGTGGTCTACGTCAAGAAGTGAACCTTGCGCACCTTCAAACATAATTTTCTTACCAGCTTTACGGTAAGTGTGAAGTTCGCCAGTAACGTCCATCACCATAGGTTCAATGACTTTACGCCATTCATCACATAGTGCAATAACGTCTTCAACTTTAACTGCTTCAACACCGAAGAATTGAGTCAATTGGAAGTTGTGGTATTCAAGCAGCTCTTCAAGTTGAGCTTTAAGATGTTCACCACCACGTACAAGGTCAGCAACACGGATTGCACGACGTGCAACTTTGTCTTCGTATGCTGGACCGATACCACGACCGGTTGTACCAATTTTCGCATTACCACGTTTGATTTCACGCGCTTGGTCAAGTGCAATGTGGTGAGGAAGAATCAATGGACAGTTTGGAGAAACACGTAGACGCTCACGAACTGGTACGCCTTCTTTCTCAAGAACACCCATCTCTTTGATTAACGCTTCTGGTGAAAGAACCACACCATTACCAATTAAGCAAAGTACGTTTTCACGTAAAATACCAGATGGAATGAGGTGTAATACAGTTTTCTTACCACCAACCACAAGTGTATGACCTGCGTTGTGTCCGCCTTGATAACGAACTACCGCAGCCGCTTGATCTGTGAGCAGGTCGACGATCTTACCTTTACCTTCGTCGCCCCATTGGGTACCAAGTACCACAACATTCTTGCCCATAATAGCCTCATTGCATCATGCTGTTAAAATTGAAAAACGTTTGTGTGAGATACACATCACGCGATTAAATTTGTTTGATTGTCCACTCGCCATTTGCATTTACCAATTGATGGCTTGCAGATGAAACTGAGCTTAAATCATCATTACCTAACAATTGAACCACACTGAAACCTTCGTTTCGTGCTGATGCAATTGCATTTAATAAATCTGCTTCAATACCTTTGGGTGCAACCAAAACTTTAGCACTCTGAACTTGACCCGCAGTTAATGCATATAAGTCACAAGAGAAGCCTGTTGCTGGACGTGCACGACCAAAATGTTCACCAATACCATCATAGCGACCACCTTGAGCCAGTGGTGCAGCACGGTTTGGCGCATAAACGGCATACATTAAACCAGTGTGATAATGGTATGAACGAAGTTCTACAACATCGATACCAATATGTAGTTCTGGCCAACGCGCCTGAATTGCGGCTTGTGTCGATTTCACTGCATCAAATGCAAGTTTAAATGCTTCGTTATTTAAAACTTCAGCACTTAAATTTGCTTGTAACGCATCTAAATCACTTGCAAAACGACCTAAGGTATAAAAATCTTGACCGAATGGAAGCGTTTGTGTGAATTCAGCCAACTCAGGCAAAGCTTTACGTTGATACAAGTCAGAAAGCTGACGTTCAATCGCTTTACTTAAACCTGCTTGCTTAACCAAGCTACGGAATAAACCGACATGCCCTAAATCTAGATGGATACCGTCTGAATGACCTGCTGTTTGAAGCAAGTTAATCATGACATCGATCAACTCAACGTCAGCATCAATGCTGTCCGAACCAAAAAGTTCTGCACCTAATTGTAATGGTGCACGTGTGGTATTAAATCCCTGAGGCTTAGTATGTAACACTGTCCCAGCGTAGCAATAACGAGCTACACCTTCGACAGGATGTACATGCGCATCAATACGAGCCACTTGTGGTGTCATATCGGCACGCACACCAAGTAAACGACCAGACAACTGATCGATAACTTTAAAAGTGGCTAAGTCTAAATCTTGATTCGATTCTGAAAGAGAAGATAGAGATTCGATGTATTCAATGAATGGCGTGTACACCAACTGATAACCTCGAGATGCGAGGAAATCTAATGCTTTACGACGCAAAGACTCAATCACTTGCGCCTGTTCTGGCAGTACATCAGCTACACCATCAGGTAATAACCATGTCTCTGAAATGGGCATGTTGTAAACCTAAATTCTTGTCAGCGCGGAACAAATCCGCATAAAAAAATCGGGAGCACACCCGATTTCTCTTAGTTTAGCACGATAGTTTTACGCTTGCACATGACTTTTTCATAAAAGATGCATAACTTTCTACCGAATAATCGACCACAACCCAACATAAAGATAAGATTTTGTTTATTCAATATTTTTACTAAGCAAACTCAATTATTTTTTAACCATTTGATAAAATATTAAGAGCTCAAATTTAATATCACAAAAAATACAAATACTTTGTAAAATGCAATAAGACTCAAAGACTTAATTTTTACGCGCTTGAAACTCAATCCAACGGAAGCTCTGTAGTTTGTTTAACGGTCTGCAAAGGAATTTCCGTTTTCACATTTTGGATGCTTTTAATCATATTCAAACGATGCACCTGAAATTTACGATAGGCATCCAAATCTGCTACCACGATTCTTAAGAAAAAGTCACAATCCCCTGCCATGAGCTGACATTCAACCACTTCAGACATGTCCTGAATGGCATCAAGAAAACTATTGACCGTAATCACATCTTGCCCTTTAAGCCAAATCCGTGCAAAAACAGTTAAACCTAATTTCAATTTTGAGGAATTTAGTAAAGCTACATATTTTTCAATATAACCATCCTCCTCAAGCTGCTTCACTCTGCGCAAACACGGTGATGGTGACAATCCGACCAATTGCGCCAATTCATTATTTTGCAACTTTCCATTACGTTGCAGTTCTTGCAAGATACGCTTATCAATTTGATCCATCAATTCAGCACTTTATTTCATATTTAAAACCAATTTAGCAATTTTATTGCTTTTTATCAGCTTTCATTACTTAATTAAACGCCAAATTTCACGGTTTTATACATAAAATACTGTTCTAGCTTTTTAATCTTTGGAAAACGTCATGTTGATGTTTAGAAATACCACGACCGATACTCAAGTTTCAGACAATGCAATCGAGTTTAAACGTGGGCTCAAAACATCAATTCCAATGCTGCTTGGCATTATTCCATTTGCACTGGTACTGGGCACACAAGCGACACAAAAAGGTTTTTCTAGTTTAGAAGTGCCGCTACTTACCGGTTTAAATTTTGCCGGTGGTTCAGAGTTTGCCATTTTAGAAGTCTGGACCAATCCACCGAACATCCTCATGTTGATGTTCATCACGTTTTTGGTGAATAGCCGACATTTACTGATGGGTGCAAATCTTGCACCCTATTTGTGTCACCTCCCCAACAAGACTGTGTACAGTGCCTTATTTTTTATGTGTGATGAAAGCTGGGCTGTCGGTTTGGCAGATGCACAAAAGAAGCAACGTCTGTTTAACGATCCACGCGCCTTTAGCATGATGTTCTATGCAGGATTATGCTGTGCCTTATATTTAATGTGGATTGGTTTTACCACTTTAGGCGCGGTCATTGGACCGATTCTAGGAGATGTACAACGTTTCGGCTTTGATATGGCATTTCCCGCAGTATTTCTAGTTTTATTACGTGGCATGTGGAAAGGCTTTAAAGCAGCGCGACCTTGGCTGGTGAGTCTAATTGCAGCTGCATTGGCCTATTTATACTTACCATCGGGTTGGTATGTACCGATTGGTGCCGTCAGTGGGATTATTTCAGCATTCTTTTTGATTGGAGATGACGCATGATCCATTCAAGCACGGTGATTGCGATTGCCTTTATTGCAGCAACGACGTACCTCACCCGTATATTGGGTTACATCCTGCTAAAAAATAGGACTTTGACCAATAAACAGCGCCAAATTATGGAGGTTGTACCCGGCTGCGTGCTGATTTCCGTGATTGCACCTTATTTTGTTAAAGACAATCCAGCAGATTTGCTTGCCATGATAATTACCTTAATTGCAGCATCTAAATTTTCCTTACTGCCTACCGTGGTGATTAGCATGCTCTCTGCGGCAGTACTGCGATTAGTTTTGGTTTAATTTTTTCCTTCCAAAAATTAAAAAACCTCATAACCATTTACGATCATGAGATTTTTTAATTGGGAAGTTATTTATATAGGACTTACGCACTATCCTTTTTGTAATTTCTGTGGAAGAAGATGATTCTTGTCTAAAATAAACGCATGAATA
>NZ_JBLZXR010000004.1:0-35383 GCF_050285345.1 Acinetobacter sp. | reverse complement strand
CCATTTGGTGATCAGTAAGGTAAAGCCCACAAAGATGGCAAACATGATAATTGCATGCCAGTTGGTCGCCTGTTGCTCTGCAGCACCTAAATCAGGTCCTGCCATTGCTATGCTCGACATGAGCAATGCTGGTGCAGCCAGCACTTGTGCTTTCAATGAATTCCATTTCATCTTAGTGCGGTCCTTTCTCATGAGCGATTGCTTCAACTTCACGCATTGCTTCTTGGTTTAATGTATCCAATTTGTTGTTCGCGATATATGAATACACACCGCACAATACAAAAGACAGCACAATAATGCTCAAGCCCAATGGCATACCAATCGTGGTCACACCACCACTCACCGATTGCATTAAGAATTCTTTGTTATAGCCAACCAATAGCATAAAGCCGACATAGACCACCAACATGATGATGGTCAATGTCCAGCTCAATTTACTTTTACGACTGACCATTTCCTTAAATTTTGGATTTTGTAGAATTTGTTCTACCTGTCTCTCATCCATAATGTTCTCCTTACGCCGAACCTTGGCGCCCAATATTTTGTAATTTGAATTCTTTCGCAGCTAAAGTTACCAATCTTCCCTATATCTTGTAATTTAGACTTTGGTCGTTAAATTTTGAGCAATCAACATCCTAAACCTATGGATGCGTTATCATTACACTCGAATTAACATGCTGCAGGCACTATGAATAGTTGGCTTATCGTCGGGGTACTGGCCCTTTATATTGCATTACTTTTTGTATGCGCATTTTTTGGTGAAAAACATGCCAGCCGGCTCAGTACTCGCGGCAGAATGTTGTTATTTAGCCTGACTTTAGGTGTGTATTGTTCATCGTGGACCTTTTATGGCGCAACTGGCGCTGCGGTACGCGAAGGGATTATTTTTCTACCGATCTACTTAGGGCCTTTGCTCTTTGTCGCCTTGGGTTATGACATTTGGCGCCGTCTCGGCCGTGTACGTCAGCACCATGCTATTTCGTCGATTGCTGACTTTGTTGCCGCACGTTATGGTAAAAGTGGCCCCTTGGCCTCTCTGGTGACGATCCTTGCCGTCATCGCCATTATTCCCTATTTAGCCCTACAACTACGCGCGATTGCACTCAGCGCCACGGTGATTTTGGAGCCAAGTGCAGGCTTGACCGGCACCACTAATAGTGTCCTGTTCCTTACAGGAATACTGGCCATTCTTGCCATGATGTTTGGGACACGGCAAATTGCCAATACCGAGCAGCATGGCGGTCTCATGTTGGCTGTGGCATTTGAATCCTTTGTGAAGTTGTTCGCGCTGCTGGCTGTGGCACTCTTCTTTGTGTTTGAATCCCCAAGCAACATGGCGCAAATTAGCCATGACATCAACACCACCTTTAAAGATGTTCAGCTTCGAGGTGTACCAGAAAGTTTTTGGGTGCAGACCTTATTGGCGGCCCTTGCGATTATTTGCTTGCCACGCCAATTCCATGTGGCCGTGGTTGAACTACGGGATGAAAAACATATTCGTGGTGCTCGCCGTTGGTTTGCCGTTTATCTGATTTTAACTATCATTGCGATTATCCCAATTGCCAGTTGGGCCTTACATGCCGCTCCTGCCTATTTGGCCATTCCTGATGTTGCTGTATTGTCATTGCCGTTGAGTTATAACCAAGACTGGTTAACCCTTTTGGCTTTCTTAGGGGGATTCTCAGCCTCCACAGGTATGTTATTGGTGTCGTCTGTTGCGCTTTCCATCATGCTCAGTAATGACTTGATTATGCCTGCACTTTGGCGGACCAATTTGCTGTCGCGCCACGACAAACGCCTGCCACTGGTCCTTAAGTTCACCCGCCGCGTATGTATTTTAGCGGTTATGTTGCTGGGCTTTTTGTTCTTCCACTTCTTCAATGATATCGACCAACTCTCTGTCTTTGGACTCTTGGCCTTCAGTGCGGTGGCTCAATTCGCACCTGCGCTCATTGGTGGCTTATATTGGCGTGGTGGCAGTAAGCAAGGGGTCTATGCCGGTCTACTGGTTGGTTTTGGTATGTGGGCTTATACCCTGCTCTTACCGACCGTATTGCGTAGCCTACCGGCACAATTCAACGAATTTACCCTGCACTTGTTAAATCAAGGACCTTTCGGACTAAGTTGGTTACGTCCCGAAGCACTGCTCGGTTTTGAATCCTTTGATCATTTAACTCATGGTGTGGTTTGGGCCTTAGGTCTGAACATCACCCTGTATATTTGGATTTCACGCGTATTTCGCCCTAGTGTGGCTGAGCAAATTCAGGCCGAAAGTTTCTTTTACTACGAAACTAAACCGTTACCGACACAAAGTTCGTCCAATGACATTAGCTATATTCATCATGATGTGGCACGCCTTAAAGTCGGTGACTTAATCACTTTGGCAAAACGCATTACTGGTGAAGGCCCAACCATGCGCGCCTTTAGCCAATTTTGTGACCAAAATAATGTGGTGTTGAATGAAAATAGCAGCGCCAACGGCATGTGGTGGCGTTTTACTGAGCAGTATTTAGCCGGCACGATTGGTGCAGCATCTGCGCGCACTTTACTCACCACCGCCATGGTGAATAATGGTTTAGCCCTCGGTCAGGTTGCAAACATCCTCGACCAAGCCTCTCAGTGGCAACGCTTTAACCAAAACCTGATCATGACCATGATCGACCACATGACCCAAGGCGTGTCGGTGGTGGATGAAAATATGTGTTTGGTCGCTTGGAACAATCAATATTTAAAACTGTTTGATTATCCAAAAGACATTGTTTATGTCGGCTGTCCAATTTCCGATTTGATTCGCTATAACGCCGAACGCGGTGAATGTGGTCCGGGTTCGGTAGAAGAACATGTACGTAAACGCATGCATTGGATGCAGGTCGGTAGTGCGCATGAATTTGAACGTATTCGTAAAGATGGCCGAGTGATTCAAATGCGTGGTAATCCGATTGAAGGTGGTGGTTTCGTAACTACCTTTGCCGACATTACCGCGTTCCGTGAAAATGAAGCCGTGCTTGAAGGTCGCGTTCAGGATCGGACTCAGCAGTTGGCCGATGCTTTATCGGAACAACAACTGGCACGTGAACAAGCTGACAAAGCCAATATGTCGAAAAGCCGATTTATTGCGGCTGCCAGTCATGACTTGTTGCAACCGATGCATGCTGCACGTCTGTTCAGTACAGCACTGGAACAAAGTGTACAAAATGATGAGGATCGTAAAACCTTACAACAGCTGGATCGTGCGCTACATGGGGCAGAAAGTATGCTCTCTGCTCTACTGGATATTGCTCGTTTGGAAGGTGGAACCATTCAGCCGAAACGTCAGCCTTATCCATTGCACGATTTGCTGAGTGACCTTGAACTGCAATTTAAATCGATTGCTGCACAGCGCAATATTAAACTGACGGTGCATGATGCCAAGTTCTGGATTGATACCGACCCGCAATGGATTCGCCGAATTATTCAGAACTTTGTAAGTAATGCGTTGCGCTATACCGCGCGTGGTCGTGTCGTGGTCGGGGTTTTGCGCTCTGCGCGTCCAAATCATATTCGCATCGGAGTCTGGGATACTGGTCCGGGGATTGCCGAAGAACAGCGGATTAAACTGTTCCAAGAGTTTGAACGCTGTGGACACACCTCACCATGGGGTGAACAAGGTTTAGGTTTAGGGTTGGCCATCGTACAGCGTATGACCAGTCTTTTAGACTATCCTGTGTATGTCCATTCAAAACTTGGCCATGGTTCATGCTTTATGATTGAAGTGCCTGTAGTCGCTGCACCTAAAGTGGTGGCTGCACCGACGCAAGCCGTGCCACTGAAAACCAAAGCCTATAAAATTCTATGCTTAGACAATGATGAAACCATTTTGGAAGGTATGGCAACCTTACTGACCAAATGGGGCTATCAAGTGTTTAAAGCGACGGAGCCTGAGCAAGCATTGACCTTGATCCAGCAAGAAAATATTCAAGTCTGGTTAGTGGATCAACACTTGAATAACAACAAGATCGGTCTCGACTTTATTTTAGACAACCGTCAGGAAAAAGTGCCTGTCGCCCTGATTACGGCGGACTCTGATCCTGAGCTACCACAACGTTTGAAAGAGCTGAATATTGTCTTACTGAAAAAACCATTGAAACCTGCATCACTGCGTTCATGGTTATCTGGATTGAAAATTTCCAATCAGTAGTCATTTTTTTCTTACATCCGATGTGAACAAACTGCCCATTTCAGTCACATGAAATGGGCTTTTCTTTACGTGCTGACTACCTAAGTTTACGTGGTTGGCAAAAGATTCTATTTCACAGGCAAAATCATTCAAAAATAGGCGGAAATATCAAACAAATATTGACCAAAATTATCAAATTCAAATTGCCTATGGCAAAACATATTGGATACATAAGTGAACATTTGCACACTTCGTAACAATTAAAAATATAATTGATTTATATCAATATTTTATTTTAAAAAACCAAAATTAGAACTTTAGTCGTATATTTAATAACCATATTTCGATCTAACAATAATGATTAGACCTTGATCAGTTTCCAGTCGATTGAATACACCTTTTTACTCCCTTTGAGAAGCTGATCGTCCCCTCAATTAGGAGTTTTACTGTGAATATCTCTAAAGCAATGCCGCATGGTTTTGATCAAAATCTACAGTTCCACCGCCAATACGGTGTCAACACCATTTTGCCAGAAATTCATTGGCGTAAATTATTTAAATACAGCAATTTAAATAACGTTCAAGTAGAAGCACTCGAAACCTTGTATCACAGTGCTGTCCCCCTCGCGTTACAAGTCTTTGATGATTTAAATTTCGATGTCTTTGCACCTTATGCTTATAAACCACAAGGCTTAGGTTTATTTGATCGTCTCGCTGAACAGGAAGAACGACTGCTGCAAAATTTAGAAGCAGAGTGCGATTGTCTCAATGAAGAAGTACGTCACCAAATTTGGAGCATGTTGCTACGTGGTGGTGCCGTGTTGGTATTCAAAGCATGGTTGGGTAAAGTGAAATCAGATCAAGACCAACTCGACAGAACACAATTTGATGAATTATCCGATTTATTGTTTATCAAAACCTCACCGTTTGAACTGGCAGAGCGTCTGCATATTCATGCCGATTCAGTCCAAGACCATATTTTCTTAATGTATGACAATGAGGTCTATCTCGATCGCTTTAACAGCCTCGAAACTGCGGCTTTATTCGTGGACCTAGGCGTTTATGATGCAGCTTTTTTAAGTCTACGCGACGAGCGTATTGCCGATTATTTAAAAGCACAAGGTTCTGTCACTGATGAACAAATCGATGAATTACAGTGTGCGCTGAATCCCCTATACTGCACCGATTTAACCCCGAAACAAGACTATATTGCCTAAATAAGCGAGACACAGAACAGAGCACCCCAAAAAAAGACCTCCATCATGGAGGTCTTTTTTTGGTAGGAAATTTTAGATTTTCTTTTCTTCAATATTCAAGGCATTAATTGCCAGTACTGCTTGGGTTCGGTTTTGTACGCCCAATTTACGGAAAATTGCGGTTACGTGCGCCTTAATGGTCGCTTCAGACACATCTAGCTCATAAGCAATTTGTTTATTCAATAAACCTTCAGCCACCATCATTAACACGCGGAACTGTTGCGGCGTCAATGACTGGATACGTTCTGCCAATGCGGTTTCATCGGCTGCACGTGGATCAAAGTTCATATTGGCTGGCAAGTTTGGTGGTAACCAGATTTCACCTTCCAGTACTTGGCGAATCGCTTCACCAATATGGCTTGGGTGTGCCGATTTTGGAATGTAACCCATCGCACCATGCGCAATCGCACGCTGAATAATCGACACTTCTTCATGCGCCGAAACCACAATAATCGGAATCGATGGGTATTGTGCGCGAATATGCACCAAGGCAGAAAAGCCTGATGCTCCCGGTAGGTTTAAGTCCAACAAAACCAGATCAGGTTCAGGACCATTTTCAAGTCTTTCGTAGCACTCATTGACTGCAGCAGTCTCATGAATTTGCGCCTGTGGCAAACTGTAACGAACCGCCTGAATTAAAGCATGACGAAACAGCGGGTGATCATCAACGATTAAAATATTCATAAGCAACATGAAAGATCTTGTGCACAATACCCCTATTCTAACCACACATCCTATTGAAGGATATGCAAGAACTTATTTTTTTGTATTTAAAATGCTGATTTTCTATTTTAAATAAAGGTTTTGGGCCATTTTCAATCAATTCTCCAATCACCTCATCTTTTCATCAAAATTTGGTCCCTCCTTGTAAAGGATTCACTTCAATCTAATATATTTTTAAATTTCAAAAACTTAAACCTAGAAAACTCATTGAAAATCTAGAATTGCTAAAAATTGTGGTATTTGCCTGCATTTCAGTATTTTACCAATATCCGCCCATCGACATTTTTTATGAATGCGATTGAACCAAATTATTTGATGATTTTTAATCTCTAGATAAAGAAAAAGCCCGACATCCTGTCGAGCTTTTTCAGTATAGGTCCTTAAGCATAACTCCTGTCGCGCTTCACAGTCCTGATGTTGAACATATTTATTCTTGTTTTTGTTCTGGAACGTCCTGTTCCTGTATGTGTTCATCTTAGATAAATTCTTCGCCACTGCCTAGCGTCGATGCCCTCGCTCCGTGTAAGCCTAAACGGACAAAGTTGTACGCAATAGACCGAGATCAACCTTATGCTTAATGATTGGAGTCGAAGAAAATCATGATTGCCCTTTTCGTAAGCTCAACCTTTTTATACACTGAAAATCGCAAAATGAGGGATGAATTAAAGACATGCAACTGATTTGGTTTCGACAAGATTTAAGATTACACGACCATACTGCTCTGTGGCATGCCATGCAGGCCGGCAACACCGTTGCTTTCGTCACCCTTTGTCCTGAACAATGGGTACTACATGATGATGCTCCCATTAAAATTCATTGCTACCTGCAACAACTCGACCAGCTCCGTGATCAATTATCTGCACTGAATATTCCGCTGATCATCCGTCATATTCCGCGTTGGTCTGCCATTGCTGACCAATTACTGAAAATTAGCCAAAGTTTACAGATACAGACGGTGCATGCGCATATTGAATTAGGCGTCAACGAATTACAGCGTGATGCGCAGGTACAACACCTATTGGAAGAACACAACATTAAAGTTGAGTTGTACCATGACCGGACAATTTTCCCAGTAGGCAGTATTCGCAATCAATCTGGTCAGCCCTACCAAGTCTTTGGCGCATTTAAAAAAAAATGTTATGAAGGTTTAAGCCTGAGTGTTCCCAGCTGTTATCCCATGGTAGATGCACAAGCGCCTTTAGCAGTACACCCTCTTTGGCAAACGGAATTTGATCTTGCTTCCTTCTATCCTCAAGGACTTTCTACCCAGCAAATGGATCTTTGGCCAGTTGGTGAAGCACATGCACAGCACAGTTTGGATGAATTTATCCAACATGGCGTAGAACATTATGCCGATGAGCGTGATTTCCCTGCCTTAAATGGCACCAGTCGTATCGGGATGTGTTTAAATTTAGGCATGCTTTCAATACGGCAATGTCTACAAGCACTTTTTCGCGAACAGCACGGCAACTTTTATCTTGAAAATGTAGGACAGCAGACTTGGCTAGATGAACTCTTGTGGCGCGAGTTCTATCAACACATTCTGTTTGATTTTCCACGCGTATCGAAACATCAGCCCTTTCAAATGAAAACCACCCAAATCCATTGGCGCGATGCCCCCGATGATTTACAGGCTTGGCAGCAGGGGCAAACGGGTATTCCAATTGTCGATGCTGGCATGCGCCAACTCTTGGCCACGGGTTGGATGCATAATCGAGTGCGGATGATTTGTGCAATGTTTCTCAGCAAAAATTTGCTGATCGATTGGCGTCTGGGTGAGCAGTGGTTTATGCGACATTTGGTCGATGGAGACTTGGCTGCCAATAATGGCGGCTGGCAATGGTGTGCATCAACAGGAACTGATGCCGTTCCTTATTTCCGAGTTTTTAATCCGATCAGCCAATCACAAAAGTTCGACCCTGAAGGTGATTATTTAAGACAATGGCTGCCAGAATTGGCGCATTTGGATACCAAGCAGATTCATGCCCCGCATGCGAAAAAATATCAACCTGAACTCGCTTATCCATTGCCCATTGTGGATTTAAAACAATCGCGCCTACATGCTATTGAAACATTTAGCGCACTTTAAGGACTTAATTTACTCTGATAAATTATCGAATTGTTCAGGTGTTTATTCCACGCAACAGAGGATAGCCGAGCCACCCATTTATCCCTACAATAGATCAAAAATAGACAGTTGAAGAGACCCACATGTATACAGGCATCGTGCAAGGTTTAGAAAAAGTATTGGAAGTACGTCAAGGCAATGGCTTTAGCACCTTAGTCATTTCCAATGATCAAAATTTTTTCCACGATGTATTCATTGGGGCCAGTGTGGCCATCAATGGCGTGTGCTTGACCGCCACTCATATTGATCTTGCGTCCAATCAAGTGCACTTTGATGTCTCGGATCTCACCAACAGCCTCACCACACTAAAATCACTGCAAGCAGGCGATGCAGTCAATATTGAACGCTCGGCCAAAGTTGGTGCGGAAAATGGTGGTCATAATTTATATGGCCATATTGAAGGCACAGCACAGGTTAAACATCTGCGTAAACATGGTGAGACCTTGCATCTGGATATTCAAATCCCTGACGGTAATATTAAATACTTCTTCCTCAAGGGATTTATTGGACTTAACGGTTGTAGCCTAACGGTCAACCGCGTTGATCGTACAGCGGCAGAAATTTCAATTGACCTGATTCCTGAAACGCTACGACTCACCACATGGAAAGAGATTCAAATCGGTGATGCTGTGAATTATGAAATTGACCAAACAACCCGTACCCTCGTTGATACGTTGGAAAATATTCATCAGCGTTAATTGATTGTAAAAAGTTAAAAATAAGCGCCTCTATGCAGACGCTTATTTTTTGTTCACCACCTTATAAACAACTCTATAATTTTGGATAGACGGTTGCAATTAAATGCTCCACCACCTGCGGCTCGGCCAAGGTTGAGGTATCACCCAATGTATCCAATTCATTAGCTGCAATTTTTCTTAAAATACGACGCATGATTTTACCGGAACGGGTTTTCGGCAAGGCAGGTGCCCAATACAAAGCATCTGGAGTCGCCACAGGACCCAACACTTTACGGACCCACGCCACCAGTTCCTGACGTAGCTGCTCCGTCTCTTCGATGCCAACTTGCAACGTCACAAAAGCACAAATTCCTTGTCCTTTAATCTCATGCGGCATGCCAACAACCGCTGCCTCCGCTACGGCTTCATGTGCCACCAAGGCACTTTCAACTTCTGCAGTCCCTAAACGGTGACCCGACACATTTAGTACATCATCGACACGACCTGTGATCCAGTAATACCCCGACTCATCTCGACGCGCACCATCTCCAGTAAAATACGTCCCCGGATAAGTAGAAAAATAGGCTTCAATAAAACGTTTCGGATCGCCCCAAATCGTGCGCATCTGCCCCGGCCAAGAATCTTTAATTACCAAGTTACCTTCGGCCACACCTTCCAGTTCCTTGCCATCCGGATCCACAATCGCAGGCTGTACGCCAAAGAACGGACGCGTTGCAGAACCCGGTTTTAAATCAGTCGCTCCGGGCAATGGAGTAATCATGAAACCACCGGTTTCCGTTTGCCACCATGTGTCCACTACCGGACAGCGACTTTCACCGACCACGGTGTAGTACCAATTCCACGCTTCTGGGTTAATCGGTTCACCCACTGAACCGAGTAGACGCAAGCTACTACGGTCACTTTCACGCACAAAGGCATCGCCCTCACGCATCATGGCGCGAATCGCCGTTGGTGCGGTATATAAAATGGTGATGTTATGTTTATCAACTATATGTCCGGTCCGTGCCCAACTTGGATACTGCGGCACACCTTCAAACATTACCGTGGTGGTTCCATTCGATAATGGGCCATACAACACATAAGAATGCCCCGTAATCCAGCCCACATCCGCGGTACACCAAAATACATCATCCTGTTTTAAATCAAATACTTCTCGGAAAGAACAGTTGACATAAGTGAGATAACCGCCTGTGGTGTGCAGCACCCCTTTCGGCTTACCTGTCGAACCCGAGGTATATAAAATGAATAATGGATCTTCTGCACTCATCGGTTCAGGTGGGCAAATGTCATTAACCGACATGATTTCCATGTGATACCACAGATCACGTTCAGGCTTCATTTCAATCGGGTTACCCGTCCGATGCACCACAATCACTTTTTGTACCGAGTCGGTTCCAGCGGAATTCAGCGCTGTATCTACATTTTCCTTTAAAGGAATCGGTTTACCCCCACGCATACCGCAATCCGCAGTAATCACCACTTTAGCCTGACTATCTTCAATCCGGCTTGCCAATGAATCTGGTGAGAAGCCACCAAAGACCACACAATGCACCGCCCCAATCCGAGTACAGGCCAGCATCGCAATTGCAGCTTCAGGTATCATGGGCATATACAGCACCACACGATCACCTTTGCTGACACCATTTTTTTTCAAGACATTGGCAAAACGGCAGGTCTCGTCATGCAATTCTTCAAAAGACATAATTTTATGCCGTGATGGATGATCCCCTTCCCAAATAATTGCCGGTTTATGTGGATGTTCTTTTAAATAGCGATCTAAGCAGTTGGCGCTGACATTCAGTTCACCATCTGCAAACCATTCAATTTTAAAATTATCTTGATTAAAGTTGGTATTTTTAACTTGGGTAAATGGCGTGATCCAATCAAGTTTTTGAGCCTGCTCTGCCCAAAACTCATCCGGTTGTTCAATCGATTTTTGATAGCGCTCAAAGTACTCCGCCTCATTGATGCGCGCGGTTTTTTTAAAACTTTCAGGTACTGGATAGATCTCTTTCATATTGTATTTTCCTTGATCTGATTCATCTCATCACGAGATGCCATGCCACGTTTTTACTTTTATATGTGCTGCATAAAACCATATGACGATTATTTTTTAATCGCTTCAATTCGGCTTTGGTCGTATTCTTATATTCCATTTAAAACATATTCATAGTCAAAATATCAACAAAAACATGTTTAAATTCAGTATCTGGTTCGTTCATTCACTTTATATTGATGACTCTCTTCACGCTAAAGTTCTAAACTACATCAAGTATTGCACCAGACATTTGGGTTACATCCATGACTACTCATGACTCATCTTCGTTCTTTTCACGCAAATCGGCACCTGCCGTTGACAATCCATTAACCCCTGATGGACGTTTTGGTCGACTCAGCATGATTGGTTGGTATGGTTTTCTGAATATCATCACCTTTCTTGCCCTCCTGATTTTAAGTCTGGCCGTTGGTATTTTTAGCTTTAATACCTTGGCATTAAATCACCAATTTGTCGGCATACTGACTGGGGTTTCGGGCTTGGCCTATTTGGCGATTGGAGTACTCTATTTTTATTTTTACTGTGTATTTATCATCCGCAGATTGCACGACTTAAATAAAACCGGATGGTGGATGCTTTGGCTATTATTTCCCATCCTCAACGTGTTTTTTATCTTCTATTTACTGTTGGCCTCAGGAAACCCTAATACCAATCCGTACGGCGCACCTCGACCTGCCGCTGTTTGGGAAAAAATTCTGGCTTGGTTGATGATTCTTCTGACCCTCCTCTTTATTTTTGCGACCGGTAGCATCACCTCCTACCGAATCAGCACAGGCGAATTGGAATCTCCAACAGAAATGATTCAACAAGGGACGGATTATTTTTAATCTTCTCTTCCACCCATTTTTAGCGCTGTCTGAATTTTGATACATCTGGTTATCACGCAGTAATTAAGGCTTATTTTCAAGCTAAAATTCAGGCAAAATACGCAAAAATTTTAGACTTTGGAAAACCCGTGGCTGACAAAGACAATGCCTTGAGTGATGTGACTCAAGGTACGACCCACCTCCTCCAAGAGGCAACTGAAAAAACCGCACAAACGGTGCTCGAACACACTGCAAAGTATAACGATGCTTACTCGACGATTGATAAGTTTGTGGATGGATTTTGGGAACGCTTGCCCTATATTTGCATTGCGCTATTTGTCTTCACGATTTTTTGTTTACTGTCCAAACTGTTTAAATTTTTTGTCCGTAAAGCCTTGGCTGACCGCTCATACACCAAACAAAACTTGGTGTTGGTCCTCAACCGTGTCGGCAGTTCTGCCATTATTTTTATTGGCTTCTTAATTTCCATGGTAGTGGCCATCCCTGGGTTTACACCGGCCCAATTAATGAGTGCGCTCGGGATCGGTTCGGTCGCAATCGGTTTTGCCTTCAAAGATATTTTCCAGAACTTATTGTCCGGTGTTTTAATTTTACTCGGTGAACCGTTCAAAATTGGCGACGATATTATTGTGTCGGGCATGGAAGGTACGGTTGAGGACATTCAGATTCGCGCCACATTTTTACGTTCACCCGATGGTCGCCGTATCGTGATTCCAAATGCTACGGTTTATACCAGTGCCGTCACGGTAAATACTGCCTATCAGCGTCGTCGCTGTGAATTTGTAGTTGGTATCGGCTATGAAGATGATATTCAAAAAGCCAAAAATATTGTCATGACAATATTGGACAAAGACCCAACCATTTTAAGCCAGCCGGGCTTTAGCGTAAATGTCAATGCACTTGCCGACTTTTCAGTGAACTTGAATGTGCGTTGGTGGGTGGATACCACTGAAACCACTACCGCCAACTCAATCAGCGCGGTACAAGAACATGTGATTCAAGCCTTCAATCAACACGGTATTTCGATTCCTTATCCGGTACAGGAAGTCAAAGTCTATCGTGGTGATCAAACTGAACCTGAAACTTCAGTGACTAAATAATCGCCCTAGCACGTAGGGAATTACCGTTTCTGTCCGAATAATCCGGCTGCCCAGACTCACCGCTTGGCAGCCGTTTTTAATGAGCAAGTCAATTTCATAAGGAATAAACCCGCCTTCTGGACCGATGATGATGCTACAGTCATGATCAATGCCTGCCGGCATACGTTGCACCGCATAGGGATGTGCCACATAGGCAGGACGTTCCGTAGAAATCATCGTGGGCAGTACATCTTCTACAAAGGGTTTAAAGCGTTTATACAGCTCTATTTTTGGGGCAATGGTATCGCCCGCTTGCTCTAGCCCCAAGGTCACGTATTGATCTAATTGCTGCAAAAAAGGCGTTTGCCAATAACTTTTGTCCACACGATAACTGTGCAGCAAAATGATTTTTTCCACCCCCAGTGTCACCGCATCCATCATCAAACGCCGTAGCACTTTCGGTCGTGGCATCGCCACAATTAAAGTCACGGGATGTTTAGCGGGAACGCTTTCTTCTTGTAAAGCTTTTAACTGAATCCGTTCATCACTGATGCTGACAATTTGGGTTAAATAACGCTTTCCATCCCGAATCCCGACTTTTAGAGTATCCCCAACTTGCACATCGACATGAGTTGTTAAATGCTCAACTTGGCGTTTAGCACTGATAGTCCAAAATTCAGATTGAGTTTGTCGTGGATCAAGAAGGACAATGTTCATAAATAAATTTTTTCTCTTTTACCTGCCATTGGATACGCGTGAAGGTCATCCACAACTGTTCGAGGCAACACTGCATGTGTTAGATAAAGTTTATGCTAGTTCTTTGAAAAAAATCGGTATCTGACGAGTTTTGTGGATGACAAATAGTTTTGTTACTTTTGCCGAAACAAAAGTAAAATAAGAGCTCCAAACTGTAAGTTTATAATAACAAGATGCCGCTGTTCTCATTCAATACAACAGACAATTTATTTCATAACTTGATTAAAGATACTGATCAATCACCTGAATATGCTTTTGCAGCGACCCCATATTCTTTTGCATAATCTGCTGCGCCGCAGTATTCAAAGCATTGGCTTTATCAGTGTCCTGAATCAACGCAAATAACACCTGTACGGCTTGTTCTGCATCTTGCACCACTTCTACTGCATTGCCAGTAACAAACTCATCGACAATAGTTTGAAAGTTAAAATAATTCTTACCTAAAACCGTGGGCACATTCAGCGCTATCGGCTCTAAAATATTATGTCCACCACCCGGCTCATTTAAAGAACCACCGACAAAACACGCTTGACTCAAAGCCAACCACAACCACAATTCTCCCATGCTGTCCGCCAAATACACTTGAGTATCCGCTTGAATTGGCTGAGATAGGCTGCGGCGCTGAGTGTGTAAATTGAGCTTTTGCGCTTCTGCAAACACCGCATCAAAACGCTCTGGATGACGCGGCACAACAATGCACAATAACTCCGAATGCTGCTGTAAAAACGGTTTTAAGGCACTCAATATTTTTTGTTCTTCGGGAGCATGGGTACTGGCTATCGTAATGATTTTACGACCAGTTAATGCCCATTCCTGTTTCAGTTGTACAGCCTGTGCAATAAAATATTCAGGCGCATGAATATCAAATTTAATACTACCCACCACTTGGCTTGTCGCAGGTGCTGCTCCTAACGCCAAAAAACGTGACAAAGCCGCTTGATCCTGTGCAAGCAACTGATTCAAACCTTGTAACATCGGGCGAGTCAAACTGGGTACTTTGCCATAACCTTGCGCCGACTTTTCCGATAATCGTGCATTTAGCAATAATCGCGGAATGTTCAATTGCTGCGCTTGATCAATCAAATTTGGCCACAGTTCGGTTTCGACCAAAGCCAAGATTTTCGGTTGATATTTTTGAATAAAAGTACGGACTAATTTTTTTTGATCGGCAGGCAAATACACCGCTTGAAACAACGCCTCATAAGGCGCTTTTAAAAATAGCGATTTAGCCCGAGCCTGACCAGTTTTGGTGGTATTGGTCACCAAAACCGGATGACCCATTTTTAGATAATGCTCAATTAAAGGCTGCGCTGCGTTGGTTTCACCAACAGAGACAACGTGAAACCAAAGCGCATTTAGATTTTTAACCGGCTGAAAAGGCCCAAAACGTTCCAGACACTCTTGCTGATATTGTTGATGATCTTCAGCACGTTTTTGAATGCGCCATTGATATAGCGGCTTAATCAGCGCCAAAGCAGCGTTATACCAAAAAGGAGTAGTCAAATGTCGTCGCTCAAAAATCAAATAGAATCGGCAGAATATAGCAGAGCATTACCCACATGTTAATGGATAATGCGCATTCACCAGTCGATTAATTGCTAGAACAGTCTGCACCAGATTGTGTTTGCATGCTTGGGTAGTCAATATAACCCGCAGCAACGTCAGTCCCGATCATATTTTCCAGTACCAACTCATTCAAGGCTGCATTAGCCACTAAACGTTCATACAAATCTGGATTGGCAATATAAGCCTTACCAAAAGACACCGCATCGGCTTGACCAGATGCCAAAAGCTGCATCGCATCTTCACGACTGAGGCGCATATTAGCGATATACGGCACACCATTCGAGCGCTCTTTCATATAAGTACTGATACTGTCTTCAGCCAAATATTCACGGGTAAAGAAGAAGGCAATCTTGCGTTGACCCAATTGTTCTAAGGCATAACCGAAGGTTTCACGTGGATCATCATCACCCATATCATGCTCATCACCGCGTGGTGCTAAATGTACTCCGACACGACCTGCACCCCAAACTTCAATCAATACATCAACCACTTCGAGTAATAAACGTGCACGGTTTTCAACGCTTCCGCCGTATTCATCTTCACGTAAATTGGTCTTCGTTTGTAAGAATTGATCGATAAGGTAACCATTGGCTGCGTGTAATTCTACGCCATCAAAACCCGCTAGTTTGGCCTTGATTGCCGCTTGTTTGAACTGTTCGACAATGGTTTTAATTTCCGAAATTTCTAGCGGACGTGGAACCACATAATCACGTTTTGGACGGAGTAGACTCACCTGCCCCGCTTGCTGCACAGCACTGGCTGAAACAGGCGTTTCACCATTGAGCAATTCAGGATCAGAGACCCGACCGACATGCCAAAGTTGAGCAACGATCAAACCACCCTTTTTATGCACTGCTTGAGTGGTTAACTTCCAGCCTTCAACTTGTGCATCGGTAAAGAGTCCCGGTGTATTGCGATAACCATTGGCTTCTTCTGAAATCACTGTTGCTTCGGAAATAATCAGGCCGCTACTGGCACGTTGTGCATAGTACTCAGCCATCATTGCGGTAGGAATACGATCAGCGGTGGCACGACTACGTGTAAGCGGAGCCATGATTACGCGATTTTTCAGGTGGAGATCACCCAAAATAAGAGGAGTATTAAGTTCAGCCATTATTGTCTCTAACCCACCTTAATAAAAATTAAAGTGAGTGTTGCAAGTAATCAATATATTGCTGAATCAGTGCTTCATTGCGGGAAAAATACGACCATTGACCATATTTTTCCGCTTGGATTAGACCCGCCTGCTGCAAAACAGACAAATGATTTGACATGGTCGATTGTGAAACATTACCGAGTTTTTCGATATTGCCTGCACAAACCCCACGCGTAAAGCCACCACACTGCTCTTCAGACAAAAACTGTTCTGGCGTTTTCAACCATTCCAAAATTTGACGTCGAGTCGGATTGGCAAGTGCTTTAAAAATTAAATCAATATCCATAATTCAGACGAGTTTAATTAAATGAAAAATGAGCAACAAAGCACTATTCAGCATCTTGAATATAATATATCGTATTTTTTCGATTTTTATATCGATTATTTTAGATATTCATTTCAAAATTGAATAGAGCTCTGTTTTTTAATAAATTTAAATTAAAGGCCTTGCTTTAAGCTAGCTTCAATAAATTTATCAAGATCACCATCAAGGACTGCGCCCGTGTTTGAACTTTCGACACTGGTACGTAAGTCTTTAATCCGTGAGTCATCCAAAACATAAGAGCGGATTTGACTACCCCAACCAATATCAGACTTGGTGTCTTCCAACGCTTGCGCAGCATCATTACGTTTTTGCATTTCAAGTTCGTACAATTTTGCACGTAACTGTTTCCATGCATGGTCACGGTTGGCGTGCTGTGAACGTTGGTTCTGACATGCCACCACAATCCCGGTTGGTGCGTGAGTTAAACGCACCGCTGAGTCGGTTTTGTTAATGTGCTGACCACCTGCGCCTGACGCACGGTACGTATCGGTACGCACATCAGCAGGATTAATATCAATTTCAATATTGTCATCAACTTCTGGTGATACAAACACCGCTGAGAAAGAGGTATGACGACGGTTACCCGAGTCAAATGGTGACTTACGCACTAAACGGTGTACACCAGATTCAGTACGTAACCAACCATAGGCATACTCACCTTCGACACGAATAGTTGCAGATTTAATCCCAGCAACATCACCGTCCGATTCTTCCATCACTTCAGCTTTAAAGCCATGACGTTCAATCCAACGTAAGTACATACGAAGGAGCATAGATGCCCAATCCTGTGCTTCCGTACCACCTGAACCCGCTTGAATTTCCACATAACATGGATTTGGGTCCATCGGATTACTAAACATACGACGGAATTCAAGTTTAGCCAGTTCAGCCTCAGCAGATGTGAGTTCTTCCTGCACATCGCTTAACAGGCTTTCTTCTTCTGCTTCAACCGCAAGATCAAGCATGGCTTGTGCATCTTCCAACTGAGTCGACAAACCTTCTAAGACATTAATCACGTTTTCAAGTTCGCCTTTTTCTTTGGCCATGGCTTGAGCACGGTTTTGATCATTCCAAATTGCGGGGTCTTCTAACTCGCGGAGAACCTCTTCTAAACGCTCTTTTTTCAGATCGTAGTCAAAGATACCCCCGTAGTGTTTGACCACGGTCATTTAAGTCTTTTAGCTGTAATAGATAAGGATTAATTTCCACGCGAAATACTCTCAATCAAAAATTTTGGCTTAAATAGCCGATCATTATATCACAGAGCTTTTATCCAATTTCAGCAAGAATTGGCAATCTCAATCATTGACTTCAATGTACAGAATATGAACAATACGCTCGCTTTATTATTTATTACATTTTTTTTACAACAATAATGTTTTCGAGGGTTTTATGAAAAAGACATTACTTGCACTAGGCTTAGCTGTAATTGCATCTTCAAGTTTTGCTTATGATGGCCAAATTGACGGTGGTTTTACTTATTTTGATCACGATAGCAATATCGTAGATTCAAACGGCTTGTTCAACTTACAAGGTACGCTATATTTAGATTCAGTAAACCCTAAAAATGGTCCATTAAACGAAGCTGCATTTTTAGGTCACAACAGCAATGTTTATGCTAAATATGGCTATGAATATTTAGATACAAAAACAGTTGATGTATCAGATTTTTTTCCAGTTTCTGGTCCGATTGCAGGCAAAGCAGAATATGACAGCCACCATATTTCATTAGGTGCCGAATACTTCTTTGAACAATTCTACTTTAATGGTGAAGTTGGCTATAAAGAAGAAAAAGCAGAAGTAAAAGTTGCAGGTATCTCAGCAAGTGATGATTATGACACAACAACGTACCGTGCTTTAGTTGGTTTCCTCCCTATGACAAATCTTTTATTGGCTGCAGGTATTGATGGCTATAAAGGCGATGCTGATGGTGATGACGACAACCGTTTTGCGGTGAAAGCAAAATACGTTACAGCTTTAAATAATGGTCAATATATCAATCTTGAAGCAGATGGTGCTTTTGGTGATGTCGACTCTGCAACAATTGGTGCAGATTACTACTTCGACCAAGCATTCAGCATTGGTGCAGCATATAACATCGTAGATGATGGTGATGATGACACAGACTTCTTTGCCATTCGCTCTAAATATTTTGTAAACCCAAATCTTGCAGTGGGTGGTCAAGTTGGTTTTGGTGATGACGTTCAAGCGTTCAACATCAATGCAACGTTCCGTTTCTAATTGCATGTGAAGCGAAAAAATATGAGAAAAAGCACCTTTAAATTAAGGTGCTTTTTTATTTGAGTTGTCATAATTTCTTTAAAAATAGATTTTTAATTAACCAAAAAGATGATAAATCCACAATATCTACACAGTTTTAATAAAACAAAACATTATTAAATTAACGTTAAATATCAATACTATAATAAAATAAAATTACACAAATTTACCAAGTACACAGATCTGCAACTTTGCAGTGATTGACCATCTTTAAAATTGCTCTAGACTGAAAGTTGTAACAAAAAATGTATTAAATATTAGCCAACAACTTTCCAGAGGGGAGCATCCGCATGAAAAAATTAGCAATCGCTTCAGCATTACTTTCAGCTTTAGCCATTACAGGTACAGCAAACGCGTATCAAGCAGAAATTGGTGCATCTGCTGGTCTAATCGATCCAGACAACGGTAGTTCAAGCGGCTCTTTCGGTGTAGACGGCACATACTATTTCAATCCAGTTCAAACACGTAATGCACCACTTGCAGAAGCTGCATTCTTAGACCGCGCAAGTAACGTAAGCGCACAATATCAATATGATGAAATTGGTGACGCTGAAGCACACAAATACGGTGTTGGTGCTGAGTACTTCGTACCAAATTCAGATTTCTATTTAAGTGGTAACGTGAACGGTCACGACTTAAAAGACAATGATGACCTAGACAACGACTTAACAACCTATGGCGCTGAAGTCGGTTATCTTCCTGCTCCAGGCTTATTGATCGCCGCTGGTGTGAAAGGTTGGGATACAGATCATGATGATGGTGTCGATCCAACACTTCGTGCCAAATATGTGACTACTTTAAGCAATGGTAAAGACATTAACCTTGAAGCCGGTGCAGCATTCGGTGACTTAGATGAATTCAATCTAGCAGCTGACTACTTCATTGACAAAACATTAAGTGTTGGTGCTGATTATCAAAGCAACGATATTAATGATCAAACCGAGTTCGGTGTAAGTGCACGTAAATTCTTTACCCCGCAAGTCAGCCTTGAAGGTCGTGTGGGCTTCGGTGAAGTCGGCAACAACGATTACAACAAGTTTGGTGTAGCAGCGAAATACCGCTTCTAATCACCGGAAGTAACAAACATAAAAAACCGCTCAAAGGAGCGGTTTTTTATGTGCGTTTATTGAACTAAATGTAAGACTCGAAGTTGTAAACTGACATTTCCTCTAAATTCATTTTTATCCAGTTCATAGACCAAACGTACATGATCCTGCATTGGATTAAATTCATATTTTTCAGCAGCATTA
This sequence comes from Acinetobacter sp., assembly GCF_050285345.1. Lineage (GTDB taxonomy): Bacteria > Pseudomonadota > Gammaproteobacteria > Pseudomonadales > Moraxellaceae > Acinetobacter. Next base: position 15,128 of record NZ_JBLZXR010000004.1, on the reverse strand, counting down.
AATGCAATTGCCTCAACCATCTGACCATTTTCCAAAGCCAATTTTAGTTTAAGATGTACATCTTTCAGCCAGCGATAATCGACAATTTTAAACTGCCCTTCAAATACAGGAGCAGGAAATTTTTGTCCCCATGGACTGAGGTGTTGCAACAAATCCGCAGTATCAACATTAAGCGCTGTATCAGCCAACTCACCATCGGTCCAAATGGTCGCTTGAAATAAGTCTTCATCCTGAGCTGCAATTAAGCTTTCAAAAGCGACTTTAAATTCAGTAAAATTTTCTTTCAGAATGGTCAAACCTGCCGCTGCGGCATGTCCACCAAAATGGCTGACCAAATGTGGATGTTGTTCTGCCACAGATTCAATGCAATCTCGAATATGAATACCCTCAATCGAACGTGCTGAACCTTTAATATGTAGACCATCTTCATCGGCAGCAAAAACAATTGCAGGTCGATGAAATTGCTCTTTTAAACGTCCTGCCACAATCCCGATCACGCCCTGATGCCAATGTTGCTCAAACATAATTAAAGCCGCAGGCAAATTATCCTGATCGAGCTGAATATGCTCTAGCTCAACCAAAGCTTCCTGCTTAATCTGCCCTTCGACCTGACGACGTTCTACATTGAGTTGATTAAGCTGCTGTGCCAATGGATAAGCCGTACTTAAATCAGGTGCAATCAGACATTCAATCCCTATGTCCATGGTTTGCATACGCCCTGCTGCATTTAAGCGTGGGCCAACCACAAAACCTAAATCTTGCGCTTTTAATTGAGCAGGATCACGCCCTGCGATATCGAGGAGTGCACTGATACCGGGACGGCAAAGTGCTTGTTGAATGCGTTTCAAGCCCGCATCAATCAAAATACGGTTATTTAAATCGAGACTGGCTACATCGGCATAGGTGCCCAAAGCAACTAAGTCTAAATATTGCGATAAATTTGCAGTAGATTTACCGAGTTTTTTGCGCAAGCTGGCTAAATTAGCCAAGACATAAAAGGCAACGCCCACACCAGCTAAAGCTTTACTTGGAAATTCACAGCCCAATTGGTTTGGATTGACCACCGCCTCTGCATTTGGCGTATCTTTGGTGGTTAGGTGATGATCGGTAATAATCACCTGCATACCATGCGCCTGCGCTTGTTCCACGCCCGCATGACTGGAAATACCGTTATCGACGGTAATTAATACATCTGGGTTAAAACTGACAAAAGCAAGTTCAGCAATCGCAGGGGTCAGACCATATCCATACTTAAAGCGATCAGGGACCAAATAATCAACTTTCGCCCCCATCTCACGCAAGGCAAGCACCATCAAGGCGGTACTGGTCGCACCATCAGCATCATAATCACCGACAATGACAATCTTTTTCTGTGTATCAATCGCTTGATCAATCAGTTCAATCGCTTGTTCTAAGCCTTTTAAATTTGGGGCATGCAAATACTTGAGTTTTAGCTCAAGTTCTTGTGCTGAACTGACGCCGCGTCGTGCCAATAAATCGGCAATAAACGGCGCAACGCCCTGAATATCTTCAGGGCGTGTTAAATATGGACGTTGTTTGATTAAAAGTTCAGACATTTATGGCATCAATCGCTGCAAAATCCACTGATCCTGTTGTTTTTCATAACACAAACGGTCATGCAAACGGTTTGGACGACCCTGCCAAAATTCATAATAATCTGGCTCAAGTCGGTATCCGCCCCAAAACTCCGGTTTTGCAAGGGTTGCTTTGCCTTCCACTTGATCATGCAGTTTTTGGAAACGCTGTTGCAGCTCTTCACGACTGGCAATCACCCCACTTTGTGGCGTGCTGATATGCGCTGCAATTTGGCTATCCCGTGGGCGCTTATGATAATAATCAATCGATTCTTGTTCAGCAATTTTTACCACACGACCTGAAATACGAATCTGGCGTTCTTGTTCCTGCCAGTAAAACAACAATTCAGCATACGGATTTTCTGCTAAATCATTGCCTTTCTGGCTGTCATAATTAGTATAAAAATCATAGCCCGAAGTCGTTGCACCACGTAATAAAACCGTACGTACATGTGGACGACCTTGTGCATTAGCAGTTGCCAATGACATGGTGTAGGGTTCATGCAACTGTGCGGCTAAGGCATGGTTAAACCATAACAAAAACTGCTCATGTGGATCTGCATTGACCTGATCTTCGTGTAACTCACCTTTTTGGTAAGATAAACGGAGTTCGCTCAAATCCTTAATGACATCATTCATGCACTTGTCCTCAATGAATTAAGCTGCATTCGCCCGTACAGCATCAGCCAAATGATTCGCCAATGCAGTCACTTCCTTAAGATTATCGCCTTCCACCATGACACGGATCACAGGCTCTGTGCCTGATTTACGAATCAAGATACGACCACGACCTTTGAGCTGTGCTTCGGCTTTTTCAAATTCAGCCACTAAAGCAGGAACAGCATAGGGGTCGAACATCGCAGCTAAACGCACATTTTCTAGCACGTTCGGTAGCAATTCAAAACCTTCTACCAATTCATGTAAAGCCTTACCTTGTTCGACCATGACTGTGAGCACTTGCAGCGAAGCAATAATGGCATCCCCTGTGGTGCTCTTGTCTAAAGTCAGAATATGACCTGAAGGCTCACCACCAATGACCCAGCCTTTTTCTTCCAGGCCTTGCAAGACATAGCGGTCACCCACTTTGGCGCGCAGCAATGGAACTTGAGCTTTGTCTAAGGCAATTTCGAGTGCCATGTTGCTCATGACTGTACCGACAATACCTGCTGGCTTATGATTGCCTTGCGTTGCCAAGATATACAGAATATGGTCACCAGTAATTTGTTGGCCATTTTTATCGACCATAATCACGCGGTCAGCATCACCGTCAAAGGCAATGCCTAAATCTGCTTGGTGTTCGAGTACGGCTTGTTGTAGATTTTCAGGATGGGTCGAACCACAATCTTTATTGATATTGAGACCATCTGGCTCGTTATACAATGCAATCACTTTAGCACCGAGTTCACGGTACACTGCAGGTCCTACGTTATACGCAGCACCATTGGCACAGTCCACCACAATTTTTAGCCCAGATAGATCAAAATGGTATGGAAAAGTTGATTTACAGAATTCAATATAACGGCCATTAGCATCTTTCACCCGCACACTTTTACCTAAGTTTGCAGGGTCTTCGATCACCAAATCATTTTCGAGTTCTTGATTAATTGCTTCTTGCAGTTCATCCGGTAGTTTTTTGCCTTCACTGGAAAAGAACTTAATCCCATTATCAAAAAATGGGTTGTGTGAAGCCGAAATCACAATGCCCAAACTCGCATGCAGGGCACGAGTTAAATGGGCAATCGCGGGTGTAGGTAATGGACCAAGTAAATGCACATACACACCTGCCGCATTTAAACCAGCCTGCAATGCAGACTCTAAAATATAACCTGATAAACGGGTATCTTTACCCAACACAACAATTGGCTTGGTTTTTTTACTGTATTGTTTTAATACTTTACCTGCGGCAAAGCCTAATTTTAATGCAAATTCAGGAGTAATAGGCAATTCACCGAATTTACCACGAATGCCATCTGTACCGAAATAACTCATGTTGTACTCACTTCTTAATGGTGATCTATATCATCACTTTTTTACTGCAAACACTTTACACCAAAAACAAAAAGGCCGTCATATAAATGACGGCCTTTTCAGCTAAAAGCTACTAAATATCAACCAACGCGATAGTTCGGGGCTTCTTTGGTAATCGTCACATCATGCACGTGAGACTCAGACATACCTGCTGAAGTGATTTTTACAAACTTCGCATTTTGACGCAGATCTTCAATCACCGATGAACCGGTATAACCCATAGATGAACGTAACCCCCCCATCATTTGATGTACGATGTTACCCATTGGGCCTTTGTATGGTACGCGACCTTCAATGCCTTCTGGTACGAGTTTTTCAGCACCGGCTTTAGAGTCTTGGAAATAACGGTCAGCAGAACCTGTTGCTCCTGCCATCGCACCCAATGAACCCATACCACGGTAAGCTTTGTAGTAACGACCTTGGAAGAATTCTACTTCACCTGGTGCTTCTTCAGTACCGGCCATAAGCGAACCAACCATAATGGTGCTTGCACCCGCGCCGATTGCTTTCGCCATATCACCAGAGAAACGAATACCACCATCCGCGATCAATGGAATTTGATCTTTCAGTGCATTGGCAACAGAGTCAATTGCAGAGATTTGCGGCATACCAATACCTGCAACAATACGAGTCGTACAGATCGAACCAGGGCCGATACCCACTTTCACCGCATCCGCACCTGCATCTAATAACGCAAGAGCAGCATCACCAGTTGCAATGTTACCGCCAATCACTTGCACTTGTGGGTAGTTTGCTTTGACCCAACGTACACGCTCGATTACGCCTGCAGAGTGACCGTGTGCAGTATCCACCACAATTGCATCGACACCAGCGTCAACCAATGCTTCAACGCGGCTTGGGGTTTCAGCACCCGTACCAACGGCAGCACCGACACGTAAACGACCAAGATCATCTTTACAGCTATTTGGATACAATTCAGCTTTACGGAAATCAGTCACCGTAATTAAGCCTTTCAATTCGTTGTGTTCACCCACAACGATCACTTTTTCAATACGATTTTTTTGAAGAAGTGCTTGAATATTTTCTTTTGATTCGTTTTCACGAACAGTTACCAAACGGTCTTGGCCTGTCATGATATTGCTAACAGGTTGTTCAAGATTGGTTTCAAAGCGAGTGTCACGACCAGTAACAATACCCACCACTTTACCGTCTTTTACCACAGGTACACCGCTGATGTTATTTGCTTGAGTTAAAGCAATCAGCTCACGTACAGTGGTTTCTGGAGTGACAGTAATAGGATCTTTCACCATACCTGCTTCAAATTTTTTCACGCGGCGAACTTCTGCAGCTTGTGCAGTAATATCCATGTTTTTGTGCAGGATACCGATACCACCATTTTGTGCCATTGCAATTGCCATACGTGATTCAGTCACGGTGTCCATTGCAGCAGATACAAGTGGGATATTCAGATCGATGCCACGAGTGAAACGTGTCTTTAAAGAGACATCTTTTGGGAGAACAGTAGAATAGGCAGGGAGTAATAAGACATCATCAAAGGTAAGGGCTTCTTGAACGATGGTCAACATAACAGTCTCGCTGGTAATTTCCGTGAGCCATTATATACAAATTTCCGTTCATTTTTCATTTTTATTGCAGCAATTCTATGCTGAGCTTTCAAATTTCACGACTTTATCGTGAGTTTTATCGCATCCATAGCGCAAGAATGGCTAAAGAAGCCTATTTTTATAGCATAACAATAGCTTTTTGGATGCATTACAAAAATCGTCAGTACTGGAAAATATTCATCACGCCCTGTTTAAGAACAAATAAAAAGCAGGATCTGCGGATCCTGCTCTTGCTGTGACACGCTTAAATGTACGATTTAATCCATCTAATACCTCATCGGATTCTCAGACTGGATTTTAAATTAACTCACTTGATCAAAATCTTCGTCATTTTCTGCATCATGCAAAGGTAGGGGCACAAAAGGAATTAATTGATGCGCAATACGCGCCTTATTGCATTTTTCATCCGCAATCTGGACTTCTTTACAGCTTGAACTACGCGCCTCGTACATTTGACAACTGACCGCTTGTCCCACTTTCCCACCCAAGGCAATACAACGTGGTGTACCTTGATTGGTTCCCGCCATACATGAATATACTGCGCTCACCGGTTCGGTAAAATGCTCAGGCATATTTAAGCCTTCAGCCCAATAAAACGAAACTCGGTAATAGGCGCAGCACGCGCCACAGCTTAAACATGCATCCGGTGTAGGGATTTGAGACAACATTTTCTTCAGTTCTCGTCATCTAAAAAGATTTTTTTTGGGCGAAAATTTTAAAAAATGTTGTCTTTAGACTCAATTATTTTTTTTGAATTTTATGGTCATTATTCAGGGCAGGTAAAAACCGTTTCATCCATCAAATCGATACCACATTGCAAGGTTTCAATCCAATCCAAGAACTGGTTAATCTGCTCTTTACCAATAAAAGGCGTGCCATGCTGTGGCACAATCATTTCAACATCCATAGTGCGCACCATATTGACCCAAAGACGGATCACTTTGTTTGAACACATATAACGTTGATGAAAGCCTTTCATTTTTGGAATATGCGCGGCAAAGTTTTCCAACGGTTTCGAGGCATCATCCACCATCGACGCGCCCATATCACCTGAAAATAAAATTTTGGCAATCGGATCATAAAACTGAAAGTTACCCACGGAATGAAGGAAGTGTGCAGGAACAGCAATAATCGAAGATTGTCCCAAGGTAATCACTTGACCGTGGTCTGGGAGTTCCACCAAACGATCTAACCAGTTGCCTTTCATCCGGTCACTCATAAATGCCGAATTCAGATGCGGTAAAAAACGTGCCCACAATTTAGATGCCACCACTTTTGCATCGGTATACACCAACCAACGCGGCATTGAGGTAATAATGTCAGGATCTTGATGCGAGGCCATGACATAATCAAGATTGCTCAAACGGGTATATTTATTCAATTCCATGGTCAGTGGAACATAGGTCAAGTCACCACCTGGATCAAGCACCGCAGCGCGTTCATTATCAATAATCAAGAACTGGTTCGCCTGAACGCCCTCGCCTTTTACCAAACTGGTAAAACTAATACATTTATGATTGCCATCATCATAAAGCACCTGTGATGTCGTACGTTCAAAAGCCATGTCCTTCCCCTCAAAATGCTGTGTTCTTAAAAGACTTTTTAATGCCTACAACATATATGGATTTACACAAACTTACAATGTATTTACGACCAACATCATTTGATATATCAATAAATTGAGACCTATTCGACATTAAAAAATCCCGATTTTTTAGGTCGGGATTTTTAATTTTTATCGAGAATCAGAAGAAATAATGCTGTGCCAGTGTCGCAACACCAATAACCAAGAAAATAGCAGCACCAATTTTATGAATTAAAGCAATCGGTAATCTCATCGCCAGCTTATCCCCAATAAAAACAGCTGGTGCATTGGCCAACATCATGCCGAATGTGGTCCCCAACATGACCCAAAAAATACTGTCAAAACGCGCAGCCAAAGCCACCGTTGCAATTTGGGTTTTATCGCCAATTTCTGCCAAGAAGAACAGCACAAAGGTTGCACCAAAAACGCCATATTTTTGCCATTTTTGAATACTTCCCGATTCATCATCCAATTCATCTGGAATCAACATCCATGCCGCCATCGCAATAAAACCAATGGAGAGAATCCAAATAAGAACGTCAGGACTTAAGACGGTGGTGATCCATTGACCTAAAACAGCGGAAAGACCGTGGTTCAAAATGGTTGCCAGTAAAATGGCCAAGAGAATTGGGACGGGTTTACGAAAACGTGCAGCCAGTAATAGTGCCAGCAGTTGGGTTTTATCACCCATTTCAGCTAAAGCTACGATGGCCGTCGAGAGGAGGAACTCATACATGATAACTTTCTCTGGCTAGCACTAACAAATACCAATGACTCACCGCTCCTGCTAGCCAAAAATCTGCAGAGTGGTAAATCAAAGGTCTTGCCAACAAAAGAAAGCTTTATAGGAAAGCTCATTTGGTTCTTTGCTATGATGACCATGCTCGTTTTAGAGCAAATATGTTGACCATCACCTTTTTACTTTGCGTAAAAAGCGGCTACTCCCCAATGAAGTATGCCTATCTTATTGCAAACGTTTAGTTTTATCAAACTTAAAAAATAAAACCCTGCCAAGGCAAGGTTTTATTCTCTGAAATCGTGCTCATTTTCGCTAAATGAATCAACGAAAATGAAAACAACGCTTTAAATTAATAAAGTACGAATATCTTTCAGCAACTTCGTCAATTTATGGGTAAAGCGAGCGGCATCTGCACCATTAATCACGCGATGGTCATAAGACAATGATAATGGAAGCATTAAGCGCGGATCAAAGCCCTCACCATTCCATACGGGCTGCATGGTTGCAGGTGAAATGCCCAAGATCGCCACTTGCGGCCAGTTCACAAGCGGAGTAAACGCCGTACCACCAATTGAACCCAGACTGGTGATGGTAAAGTTCGCCCCTTGTAAATCTTTCGGTGACAATTTCTTATCACGCGCTTTTTGACCCAACTCGCCCAATTCCACCGCAATCTGCTTAATCGATTTTTGGTCAGGATGACGAAGGACTGGTACGGTTAAACCATCTGGTGTTGCTACTGCAATCCCCATGTGGATTTCACTGCGCAGCAATACCGATTTACCATCATCCGCCAAGTGACCAGCAAACTCACGTTCTTCTTTCAACAAGTGCGCCACAGCTTTAATAATAAACGCCATGATGGTCAGGCTAATCCCTTCTTTCTTGAAGTTAGCTTTTAAATCACCACGCCAAGCTTCAAGCTCAGTAATATCAGCCGAATCAAACTGCGTGACTTGTGGAATAAAGTTATTTAGCGACAACTGCGGAATCGACACTTGCTGCAAACGGGTCAAGGCTTTTTCTTCCACTCCGCCAAAAGCATCAAAGCTTGGTAGTTTTGGCAGACCTGACACTTGCGCAACCGCTTGCACAGCAGGTGCAGCTTGTGGCGTAGTCAAACAGGTTTTCACATAAGCAAAGACGTCTTCTTTCATCAAGCGGGCATGTGGACCTGATGCTTTCACATCTGCCAACACCACACCCAACTCACGTGCCAACTTACGTACTGCAGGGCCTGCATACACTTTGGCATTTGCCGCATTTTGCGCTTTAGTCAGCTTATCAACACTTTGTGTCGCTGGTGCTGCTGCAACTTGAGCCTCGGCTTTCGGTGCTGATACGGGTGCTGTTTGAGCAGGTGTTGATGCCACAGGTTTGGCTGCGGGTGCAGCCTGATCTTCCGCTTCAATGGTTACGAGCGCCACGCCTTCAGAAACGTTTTGACCGAGTTGTACATGAATTGCTGTGATTTTACCGGCCGTGGTGCTTGGTACTTCAACCGTTGCTTTATCTGATTCGACCACGATGATGCTCTGGTCTTTTTCGACCGTATCACCAACAGCCACCAAGATTTCAGCCACCGCAGCTTTATCAACACCTAAATCAGGCACTGCAATTTCAACAGGCCCAACAGCAGTAGCCGTTGCAGCCGAAGATACAGTTTCAGTTGCCGCCTGTGGTGCTACAGATTGCGTGGTTTCCTGCATAGGAGCAGATTCAGCAACAGATGCAGCTGCCGTTTTCACTGTTAAAATCACTACACCTTCTTTCACTACATCGCCAGCATGGATCGTAATCGACTCCACACGCCCCGAAACTGTGCTTGGTACTTCAACAGTGGCTTTATCCGATTCCACCACGATGATGCTTTGATCAACATCAATTTCATCACCGACAGCAACCAAAATTTCACTGATTGTGGCTTTTTCCACGCCAATATCAGGGACTTGTACATCCACAACTGAGGTGGTTGTAGTAGCAGTTTGTGGTGCAGGTTCAGTTTGAGCTGTTGCCACTTCCGCAGATGCTGGCTGAGCTTCTGCTTTCGGTTCAGCTTCTGGTGTTACCTCAGCGGCAGCACCTTCTGCTTCAAGCTCGATCAGCACTGCACCTTCGGCAATGCTATCACCTAAATTTACCGCAATACTTTTCACTACCCCTGCTGCCGTGCTGGGCACTTCAACCGAGGCTTTGTCTGACTCTAACAACACGATGCTGTCATCTACTGCAATACTATCACCGACTTTAACTAAAATTTCAGCGACCGTTGCTTTATCTACACCAATATCAGGAGTCGTAATTTGCATGATTAGTTCTCCTCTTTGTAGTCAGCTACAGCGTGAAGTTCAGGGGTCGTTTGAGGTGCCCAAGCCACTGGACGATCTGTATCTAACTCAAAGCTCGAGATTGCATCTTTCACCAAACGTGCATCGACTTCGCCTTCATCGGCAAGTTTTTTCAGTGTTGCCACCACAATGTGTGCAGCATCGACACCGAAGTAGCTACGCAAGTTGCCACGTGTATCTGAACGACCATAACCATCTGTCCCTAGCGCCACAAATGGACGGTTGTCTGGAAGGTAAGCACGGATTTGTTCGCTATAGGCGCGCATGTGATCGGTTGCCGAAACCACGATACCGTCTTTCTCACGTAGTAACTGAGAAATCCACGCTTCTTTGGTCTCCTCTGCTAATGGATGCAAGCGGTTGTATTCTTCACACGCCATACCATCACGTGCCAACTCATTAAAGCTGGTCACGCTCCAGACATTAGAATGGATTTGGTATTCATCACGCAGGATTTTCGCCGCTTTAATCACTTCACGCAAAATCACGCCTGAACCCATCAATTGAACAGTTGCTTTCTCGTCTTGTTCAAACAGGTACATCCCACGTTTAATACCTTCTTCGGCGCCTTCTGGAATCGCAGGATGCTCGTAGTTTTCATTCATCACGGTTAAGTAATAGAACACACGTTCTTGGCTGACATACATGCGTCGTAAACCATCATGCACAATCACTGCCAACTCATAGCCGAAACATGGATCATAAGACACACAGTTTGGAATGGTATTGGCCAAGATATGCGAATGACCATCTTGGTGCTGTAGGCCTTCACCGTTCAGTGTAGTACGACCTGCGGTTGCACCCAATAAGAAACCTTGCGCCTGCGCATCACCCGCTGCCCACGCAATATCACCAATACGTTGGAAACCAAACATCGAGTAGTACATGTACATTGGAATCATTGGCAAGTTATTGGTTGAATAACTGGTGCCTAACGCTGCCCAAGCACTCATCGCGCCGGCTTCGTTAATTCCTTCTTGCAGCATGTGACCATCTTTGGCTTCACGATAATGCATCAACTGTTCTTGGTCTTCAGGGGTATATTTCTGACCATGTGCCGCATAAATACCGAGTTGACGGAACATGCCTTCCAAACCAAAAGTACGTGCTTCATCCGGTACGATTGGTACCACGCGATCTTTAATGGCTTTTTCTTTCAATAAAGATGAAATCAAACGTACCATCACCATGGTCGTTGATTGCTCTTTGCCGCCACTGCCTTTAAGCACAGCATCGAAGACTGATAATTCAGGAATCGCCAAGACTTCACTATCCTTACGACGTGCAGGTAGATAGCCACCCAAGGCCTCACGGCGTGCCTTCATATATTTCAATTCAGGCGAGTTTTCACTTGGACGGTAGAATGGCACTTCTTCCAACTGCTCATCGGTAAATGGCAAGTTGAAACGATTACGCACATATTTCAAAGATTCAAGCTGCATTTTTTTGATTTGGTGCGTTTTATTCACCGCTTCAATTTCTTCAGACAAACCATAACCTTTGACTGTTTTCGCCAGAATTACCGTAGGCTGACCATTAGCTTTCATCGCTTCAGCATAGGCTGCATAGACTTTGAATGGGTCGTGTCCACCACGGTTTAGGTTATCAATATCTTCATCACTGAGGTTTTTCACCAACTCTTCAGCTTCAGGATATTTTCCAAAGAAGTGTGCACGGGTATAGCCACCGCCTTTCACTTGATAACGCTGAAAATCACCATCAACAGCTTCATCCATAATGGCTTTCAATGCACCAGATTGATCTTTTGCCAGTAGTGGGTCCCAATGACGGCCCCAAACGACTTTAATCACGCGCCAACCTGCGCCACGGAAAAGCGATTCAAGTTCTTGGATAATTTTACCATTACCACGAACCGGACCATCAAGACGTTGTAAATTACAGTTCACCACCCAAATTAGGTTATCGAGCTTCTCACGACCTGCCAGTGAAATCGCACCTGTACTTTCTGGCTCATCCATTTCACCATCGCCAAGATAAGCCCAAACTTTACGGTTTTCTTCTTTAATCAAACTACGGTTCATCAAGTACTTTTGAATATGTGCTTGATAAATCGACATGATTGGGCCTAGACCCATCGAAACAGTTGGGAACTGCCAATAATCCGGCATTAAATAGGGATGTGGATATGACGGTAAACCAATGCCACCGACTTCACGACGGAAATTATTTAAATGTTCTTCAGTCAAACGACCTTCAAGGAATGAACGTGCATAAATACCCGGTGCACAGTGACCTTGATAATAAATCATGTCACCGCCAAAGCTATCGCTATTGGCACGGAAGAAGTGGTTAAAGCCCACATCATATAGGGTTGCAGAAGATGCAAAACTTGCTAAGTGACCACCTAAGTCATCACCTGTTTTGTTGGCACGCAACACCATCGCCAAAGCATTCCAACGAATCAACGCACGAATACGGCGCTCCATGTCAGAATCACCCGGCATCGCAGGTTGTTCATCTACTGAAATGGTATTTAAGTAAGGAGTATTTAGTCGCTGAATGGGTACGTGCTTCGCAATTGCTTGTTGATAGAGTTTTTCAAGCAAAAATGCTGCGCGATCAGTACCCATATGTTGTAAAACTGAGTCAAATGCGTCCTGCCATTCTTGGGTTTCCTGCGCATCGGTATCGCCATAAAACGCCATACTTCACCTATCCTGTGTGCTAAATATATGCGTCTATTAGTACCACATTTCAGCGCAGCGCGGTTATCGCTACAGATGAATACGACTTTGCCCTATTATTTATTTACTAAATACTTATTGATGATTAATTACACGTTATTACAATTTTGGGTCAATTTCGGTATTTATTCCTACATACATTATTTTTTTCAGTGATAATTTTATCTTTATAGGCGATACAACAAAAAGCCACAGCCTGTAGAGGTTCAGACCATGGCTTTTGAATATCACTAGATGACTTAATGCTGAAGTGTAAATCCATTCACTTCATCTATTCAATTAAGGCAACATTGCTAAATAAGTTGATGGGTTTTTGCGTTGACCATCTTTTACTACTTCATAGTGTAAATGTGGACCAGTACAACGACCTGTACAACCCACATTGGCAATATGTTCACCCGCGTCTACACGGTCGCCCACACGTGCGATTAAACGTGATGCATGTGCATAACGCGTAAGATAACCATTACCGTGGTTAATCTCTACATATTGACCATAACCTGTGCCCCAACCTGACTTGGTCACGATACCTGGGCCAGTTGCATAAATTGGTGTACCGCTTGCTGCAGAAAGATCTAAACCTGAATGGTTTTCAGCACGGCCACCCATCGTACGCCCACCATAATTTGAGCTTACGCGTTTCATATCTGGTAATGGATGTGCAATCAACCAAGAATAGGGATTGTTCGAATTTTTTGAGTAATTACCTGCAGAGTAATTTTTAGAGACTGCGCTTGAACCGTATTTTTTGGCAATTGTGGCATTGTTCAATTCAATTGATTTTTCACGAATTTGAACATTCAATTTAGTTTGAGCTGGAATATCGATATTATCACTGTCTGAATACGCACCTTGTGCTAAAGTGCGGGTCAGTTGTTCGATACGATCTGATGAATCTGCTTGATTAAGTTCTACCAAATCTGCGAAAGCAACTGAAGCGGCCGAAGCTGCCAAAGAAAAAGCCAACAAAACACGTCGTAAATGCATAAAAAACCTCTATAAACTGTTCTTACTTTATTTCCTTGTGTGATTTCATCCTTGATATCAGATAAAAGGAGCGCATAAGATTAAGACATAAATATGTAGGAAATATGTATGTCAGAACCGATCAACGTCTTTCAACCAACAAGAAAACACAGAAAAACAGGAAACTTGTCGTTTCTTTCAACTCAAGTTTCTGCATGGCAGAAACTCACGAAACTTGTTCAACCTGTATTACCCCAACCGGAACAATGGCAAGTCGTTTGTTATTTAAATGGTGTGCTCATGCTGACTGGAGAAAATCAAGCGTTGATTAGTCAGCTTGCTTATCTACAGAAACAATATATTGCACAATTGTCACAATTATCTGAATTCAAGGATTTACACAAGATTCAAGTTCGTCTGAGAACTCCGTCTCCAACGCCCCATTCCCCTGAAAAAATTTCAAGAACTCTCAGTGCAGAAACTCAGGACTTACTCCGTAATGCTGCTGACTTTGTGAGCGACCCTAAGCTTAGCCAAGCCATGCTGCGTTTGGCAAGCAATAAAAAGTAACTGCTCAGTTGTAAGCAATGAATTCGACGTGTCAAAATGTGATAGATTTAACATTTATTATTGTTACAATATAACATCATTATTATAAGACAATGACTTATGTCACACTCACATAACGAATTGGGCAGTCATTTATGTCATCAAATGTTACAATTTCGTAGCTTTCTGGATCAATTTTAACATTGCGTAATAACTGATTATTCAATGCATGACCCGACTTATATGCATCATATTTCGCAATAATTTGATGACCCAGTAAGTATAAATCACCAACTGCATCTAATATTTTGTGACGAACAAACTCATCTGAGAAGCGTAAACCTTCTTCGTTGACCACCCCAGTATCATCCACACCAATGGCATTTTCCAAGCTCGCACCCAAAGCTAAATTATTGGCTTTGAGATAATCCAAGTCCTTCATAAAGCCAAAAGTTCGTGCTTCACTGACTTCATACACGAAGGTTTCAGTGGAAAAATCAATCGTTGCCGATTGATATTCTTTCTTAAATGCAGGGTGATCAAAATCGATGGTAAAGTTGAGCTGAAAACCGTCATGTGGTTGAAATGCTGCGCGTTTATCATCAATCAGCGCTTCAACGGGCTTTAGAATTTTAATAAATTTTTTCGGTGCATCTTGTTCAACCAATTCACCTTGCATTAATAGATAGATGAATGGCCCTGCACTTCCATCCATAATTGGTACTTCTGATGCAGACACTTCGACAATTAGATTATCGATCCCTAAGCCCGCGATCGCACTCATAATATGTTCAATGGTTCCAACTTTGGCATTTTCTTGCACCAAGTTCGAACACATAAAGGCTTCCTGAATCAACATCGCATCTGCTGGAATTTCCACAGGTGGATTCAAATCCATACGGCGAAACACAATTCCCCCATCGGCATGATGTGGCACAAAGTTAATCATGACTTTTTGCCCACTATGCAGTCCGATGCCACTCGCTTTCACGATGCGTTTCAGGGTACGTTGTTTCAACATGTGTCT
>NZ_JBLZXR010000003.1:0-15505 GCF_050285345.1 Acinetobacter sp. | reverse complement strand
ATTTCGCCCTTGTTTGCCTTTTGATGGCGCATACCATTGCGTAGCAGGATCAAACCAAATGGCAATATTTCCGCGATTAATGAGTGCTCGGTTATATGCGAGCCAATTGGTTGTGTGGTAGATTTTGTGTGCAGGCTTCTTCATTTGAAAATTATATCGCTGAAAAACCCTTTACAGATAGGTTTGTGCAACAAAGCCAATCTAAAATGAAACTTGGACTGATCTTATCAAAATGACCTTAATGAAAGAGTAAAACAGCCTTTATTTTTTAAATATTTTATACTTCATCTTGTATTCCAGCAGATTCAACCCACAAAGCTAAAATTTCGCTAGGTGTAAATTTATCCCATTTCTGATTATTTTTAATAATATTATTAGCTACAAAAAACTCTATTTCTGAATATTCCCAGTCAATAGGAAGTTGCTTAGTATAAAGAGTACGATTCGCATCCATCTCAATCCTATTTAAAAAATTCTCTATATTTCTAATATATAAATTAGAATTAATATAATTAAATTTTCCGTCAAAAAAATGTTCATACCTATCTAAATTAGAGGTAGTTTTAATAGCTTGGTAGTTTAAAATATTATAAATAATTTCTAGATTATATTTTTTTGCCATCCCCATTAAAATAAAATCAAAAGCATTATTTTTTTTAATTTTAATATGATTTCTAAAACAAATCTGATCCATAAGAACACCAACTTCCCAAAACCGCTTATTGATTATATATTTTTCTACTTCCTTAATATCTTCAATTGTCATCATTTCTTTTTGAAAAGTTTTTAAAATTTCAATCATCCAATCTTCCAAACAATTAAATTCAGATGGAATTAGAATAATGCACTGACAATCAAAATTTAGTTTTAAAGTTTTTTCTACTTCATTAATCAAAATATGATCAAAAAGATTTGAATATTTCATATAAATTGAACGTAGTTTTGCTTGCTTACCAGAAAGTTCTATGGAACCTTCACGAACTTGTATATATCCTTTCTTAATAACATTATCAACCACCTCCCCCCCACCATTAGTTCTAACAACTGTATTATAATTCCAGCTTTTAACAATACCTTTATTCTTAATATAATTTTCAATTAAGACATACAAATATATATTTTCTAAATAACTTAATTTTTTAAATTGGTAGGATTCATCTTTAATTTTAATATCTGCATTTAAATCAGAAATCAATTTTTTTGTCATTTTTAAAGCATTAGATTTTTCACATTCTGCACAGGAAATTTCTTTTTTTAAAAAGTTTAATTGAAGATATTTAAAAGATGGTCGATCATTTGCTTTGTATTCTTCATAGCAAAGATTACAAACTTTTATTTTTTTTACTTCAAGAAAACCAGCCTTTCTAACCTTCTTCAATAATTCATTAGGGCTAATTACCTCATATTTCTTAAGTAAGTCATTAATTGTATAAGAATATTTATAATTATCATCAAACCGCCAATAATCTAAAAGCAATTCAGTATTTGATGAACAATTTTCGATAACTTCTAAATTCAATTTTTTCATTTGGTTCTCGTATATCTTTTTTTAAATAGTATATATGAATAGTATGTATACTATTTTTAAGTCATTGATTTATAAATATTAAATTTAATAAAGTATAAGAAATGGGGTTATTTGAGTGAATCCGCATTTTCTGAACGATCACCGAGGCTCGCAGCCCAGTTCACTTTTTTGGTAATTTCAGGTCGTTCTTCATGCCATAAATGCTGCAATTCAGCGACCAATAAATCATGTCCACTACGGGTAATTAAGTTCGATTTCATGATGATTTTTAGGCTTTACCCACTACGTTTTGCTTACAATAAAAGCCTATTTTATCCCCTATTTCTACACAGACAAAGTATATAAAATTTATTCCTAAACAAAATCAAATATTTATGTTACATATTTTAATATTTTTTCGTACAAAATTTGACAAGGCTTTTTTTGCTCTTTATTATGCGCACATCTTTTAGTTTTTGTACATTTTTTATCCAACGTAGATTTTTCTACATATTTCCCGTCCAACCTTAGTCATTTTTGAATGACGTCATGACTGCCCAACCCTTATTGAATTTATCAAACTTGAGAAAGTCTGAGGCGTGTTTGCCTTTGCTTTTTAGGGCATAAATTACTTGTAGCGGAGACAACATGCACAGTAGTTCAACTTCTGGGTCGAGGCTTTGCCTTAACTCTTTAAACTCTCTCCCATTTAAAGCGCTTGCACTTTGTACTGCTTTGGTTCCTTTCCACAGTATCAATGCTAGCAAAACAACGCATCAATATGATGCTGTTGTCAACAACAGTAAAATCACTGTTGTTTCAGTTGCCGATCCAGACATTGTATTTAAGGATGGCAAACATCTACATGGCTTCGGTTATGACCTTGCGCGTAACTATGCAGACAGTTTAAATGTGAAATTAGATTTTCAAACAGTGAAAGACAATGCCACTGCGTTGAAAATGGTCGCCAAAGGTCAAGCCAACATGGCGATGACGACTTCGAGTATTAATAGTATCGAAACAAAACACCTGACAGCTTTTTCTGCAAGCTGCGGTGATACCATCTCTTTGCAAAAAAATGGTTTAGATAGCAATTTAAACTGGGTGTTTAAAAATGCCAACGATCCATTGAGTCAAACCGCGAGTGGATTTGTATGTCGTGCAAAACAAAGCGGTGCCATTGGTCAGCTTGCCTCATTTTATAATCGTAATGTGGTGAAAGAAGACTCATGGAATACAATTCAGCGTGACTTGCGTCAGCGTATGCCGATTTATAAAGCGAGCTTTAAACGTACAGCGCAGCAATATGATTTAGACTGGCATTTGCTTGCAGCTATTGGTTATCAAGAATCGTACCTTAAGCCGAACTCTGTTTCTCCCACAGGTGTTCGCGGTTTGATGATGTTGACCAATAGCACTGCTAAAGCAATGGGTGTAAGTAACCGTACTGATCCGGCACAAAGCATTCAGGGTGGTGCAAAGTATTATGACCAAATGTTAAGTCGTTATAGTCATATCCCTTACCCAGACCGTAATTGGTATGCACTCGTAGCCTACAACATGGGACCAGGTGCTGTTTCTCAACTACAGAAACGTATTCAAAGCCAAGGCAAGAACCCGAACAAATGGGTTAACCTATATGCCTATTTAGATCGTAACAAAGCTAGCAATGGTCGTTACCGTCAGGCGGTTCAATATGTCACGCGTATTCGTGCCTATTTGGAACATATTAAAACCACGCCACAATTGGTGAATATCTAATTCAGTATTCAACAATCTAGATGTGAGGTGTGAGGATTAATTTTAATCCTTGCATAAAAAAAGCTTACCCAGGGGTAAGCTTTTTTTTCAGAATGACTTAAGCGGTTTGCTCAAGCACTTTCTTAAATAAATCTTTTTGCTCAGTACTTGGCTTTGCAGTTTGTAATGCCATCAATTGAGACATATCACCTTGCACTTTGATTTTGCCAGTCATGAATGCTTGCATAGCAGCAGCCATATCAAACTCAAGGAAAACTTTACGTAGCGTTTCAGCATCCATGTTTAACGTGGTTTTAGCGTTTGCCGATAAACCTTTTTTAATTGCACCACCATCTAACGACAATTCAGTATTGCCTGCAGCATCTGTAACTATAAGGTTAATCGCAAGGTTTGCCAATGCAGGCGGTAAATTTAGGTCACCAGCTTGCGCTGTCAAAGTCTCTACAGTTGAAAACCAATCATCAGTTAAAAAAGCAGGCATGATCTTTCCTCAATTTATTTTGTTCATTTGTGTTGCCGTTCCAGACAACATCAGTGCAAGCTTATCTTGCTTGACGCTTGTTATAGCATGTTCAATTGTGAAAAGGCTAAAGTTTTTTGTACGCAGCGTTCAATATTTATCTTTGTAATAGCATGATAAAAAAAATGTATATACAAAAAAGGCATTCCGAAAAATGCCTTTATAGAATGAACATGCCGATCTCAATTAATCTGCGGCAAATCCTAAGTTCACCATATTAATGCGTTTGCTTTCAGCTTCACCAGATTCTGTTGAACAGCTTTCGCTCGTTTTAAAATCAAATTCGCGTTGTTCATCCAACACTTCGAAATCAAACAATTCACGGTCAGCCAATTGTGAAGGCGATACGTTTTGTAATGCGCCAAAAATACTGTGCAAACGTTTCGGAAACTCTTTATCCCAACCTCGAAGCATGTCATTTAACATGGCACGCTGTAAATTTTCCTGCGAACCACATAAATTACATGGAATGATTGGGAACTTACGCATTTCTGCATATTTAATAATGTCTTTTTCTTCCACATAAGCCAATGGACGAATCAAGATATTCTTTTTATCCGAAGACAACAGTTTTGGTGGCATCGCTTTTAAGCTGCCGCCATGGAACAAGTTCAAGAAGAACGTCGCCAAAATGTCATCACGGTGGTGACCCAACGCCACTTTAGTTGCGCCAATTTCTTGTGCAAAGCCATATAAAGAACCACGGCGTAAACGTGAACACACTGCGCAGTAAGTTTTACCTTCCGGCGTTAAACGTTTGGTAATGCTATAGGTATCTTTTTCCAAGATGTAATATGGAATCTGGTTTTCTTCTAAATAACGCGGTAAAACGTCTTCAGGGAAACCCGGTTGCTTTTGGTCAAGGTTGACAGCCACCACATCGAAATTGATCGGTGCAATCCGTTTAAACTGCAACAGAATATCCAGCAAGGTATAACTGTCTTTACCACCTGAAATACACACCATCACTTTGTCGCCCTCTTCGATCATTTTAAAATCACGAATGGCATGACCGACCTGACGGCGTAGTTTTTTCAAGAGACGATAATACGCAGAGCTAGTAGGTAGTTCTGGTTTGAAATTAAATCCTTGTTCGGACTCAACAGGCGAGAACATAGACGAGTTAAACCTAAAAAAAAATACCGCGCAATTTTAGCTGATTCGCAGCCATCCCGCATCAAAAGAATGTAATTTCCCCAAAATGTAAAATTACGGTCACCATCACGTCATCATCTTGGCATTATCTTATACGGTCGAGTTTATTTTTTGAGCGAAACGCTTATCTTTTGGACTTTTCCACAGTTGTCCACAAAAGCTGTGGATAACTTTGTGGATTCTAAAAGGCTTGACACCGTCTGCTGCCCTTATTTTAAGGCTTCTATTTAAATTGGTCATTTTTTGATCAATTTTTTATTTAATAAAAATCAACTATTTAAGTGTGTCAAGTTATGCTGGTTAAAAAAAAATAAATATTTTTTTGATTATTGAAGCAGCAAAAAGACTTGATTTTTACAAAGTAAAGAAGAAATCAGGGCTTGAAGCCTTTTCATCTGATTTTTTTTTGCTAAACTCTGATTAACTGTTTGGGGACAGAATTTTTTCTTACTATAAAATGAAAAAAAATATTTGGACTGTGGGGCTTTATATACTTGGAAGTGCGGTGATAGTTATCACTGCACCGAACAGTTTTGCTGGCCAAACCATCTACCAGCTTCGTGATAGCAACGGCACAACCTTATTAACCAATAAGCAAGGTCGTTATAGCAATTTAAAAGTAGAGAAAAAAACCTACTATCCAGACAGTAATATTCATAGCTATAGCAACTGGGGTTCAAATGAGGCTTCGGTCTTACCAAGCTATAGCCGTAATAAAAATGCCTTTGACGCGATTATTAAACAAGCCGCAGCGCGACATGGAGTTTCCGAAGGGCTAATTAAAGCCGTGATGCATACCGAATCGGGTTTTAACACCAATGCCCGTTCACCTGTAGGTGCACAAGGTTTAATGCAATTAATGCCAGCCACGGCACGACGCTTTAATGTATCGAATGCTTATGACCCACATGAAAATATTATGGCTGGTGCGCGTTATTTATCTTGGCTACTGAAACGCTTTAATGGCAATACGTCGCTAGCTCTCGCAGGTTATAATGCTGGTGAAGGTAATGTGGCGAAATATGGTGGTATTCCTCCATTTCGTGAAACCCAAGACTATGTGCGTCGTGTGACCAGTCGTTATAGCAACTTATATTCAGGTAATTTAAGCGTTTCATCTTCAAATAATGTAACTGCGCCAGCAAGTGGTAAAATTATTGCAAGCTCCGAAAACTACCCTACCTCAGCTCCTGCGTCGTCTAAATCGCAACGCCAAATTATTCAAACCGCCAATGGTAGCTATACCGATGCGCCAAGTGGATCGTTTGCGACTGCCAATGCGTCCGCATCTGCTCGCATTTATTTAAATGAATAAATTAACCGTTTTTGTAAATCTACGTTTGATTTATTCTTTTTTTCCTTGAAATTTGAAGACTTTCACCTCATATTTGCTGCAATGATTTTTTAATTTGTAAATCAGATTATTTTTTTATAATAAGAGGATTTCCCCAATGATGCGGATTGGTTTGTTCTTGCTAACCAACCTCGCGGTACTGGTTGTAGCTGGCATAATCTTGTCACTCTTCGGTGTCGGTAGTTACCACGGTGCAGGCGGCTTAAATCTAGGCAACTTGCTGGTTATCTGTTTTGTCTTCGGTATGGTGGGTTCTTTAATCTCGCTGTTCATGTCGAAATGGATGGCGAAAAAAACCACGGGTACAGAGCTAATTGACCCTAATGCACCACGTAACCAAGCAGAAGCATGGTTACTTAACGAAGTTGCGCAACTGGCACAACGTTCTGGTATTAACATGCCAGAAGTGGGCATTTTCCCATCGTACCAGTCAAACGCGTTTGCAACGGGCTGGAACAAAAATGATGCTTTAGTCGCTGTATCTACAGGTCTACTTGAGCGCATGAATAAAGATGAACTGCGTGCTGTACTGGCGCACGAAATCGGTCACGTTGCCAATGGTGACATGGTTACACTTGCACTGGTTCAAGGTGTCGTCAACGCTTTCGTAATGTTCTTTGCACGTGTTGCAGGTGACTTTATTGACCGGAATGTCTTCGGTCGTGAAGATGGTGAAGCACCTGGTATCGCATATTTCGTGATTACTATCGTACTGGATATTGTGTTTGGTATTGCGGCTTCTGCCATCGTGATGTGGTTCTCACGTTACCGTGAATACCGTGCTGACGAAGCAGGTGCGCGCCTTGCAGGCAAACAAGCAATGATTTCAGCACTTTTACGTTTACAAGCAGAATCTGAAATGCCAGATCAAATGCCTAAAGAAATGAAAGCATTTGCTATTTCTGCGGGTCAAGAGCAAGGCTTTAGCTTAGCGGCTTTATTCCAGACTCACCCAACGATTGAACAACGTGTTGCTGCACTACAACAGTTAGATTGCCCTTAATAGGCATCGAACCTGTAGCGTCAAAAAAGCCTCCTAAAATGGAGGCTTTTTTATTTTCCTGTTTAATCAATCACATTTTGTCAGGATAGTTTTTAAAGAAAGCCTTGAGCTTGCATCCACTCCCAGATAAATACCCCGCCCATCCAAAGTGCAAAAATAAAGATGGCTAAGAAAACCAGGCCTAAAATATCGGGTAAATGAATCCAGATCCAGGCCACAACAGGATTACGCCAAAACTTAGATTGTTGTTGCTTTCGTTCTAATTTCTCATGCAAAAAAGGATGAACCACATGCTGGTCAGAATGGATTTGATATTCATCTCGTATATGGGTGTGCACCACATCCAGCGCTTTTCTGCTTGGTCGGATAAAAATATCAAAAACTGTCCCTGCCACAGGAATAAACCCAACCACCGCATCAATTACAGCCAATTTCATTACCCCATTAAGTTTTGACTGAGGTACGCCTATTTGCTTGGCTTTGTAGATGGCATAGCAGGTCAATACAAAACCTGCGATATCCCCGGCTATAGGAATCGTACTGAGAGCGGCATCTGCCCCAACGCCTTGTCGGGTAAATGGAATTCGAACCACTGAATCCATCATATTGGCAAATTTTGCCAGATCTCGCTCAAGACGAATGACTTCTTGTTGCGACATTTTGGGTTTGATTGGTTCAGGCATTTTTATTCCGAAGAGATATCATCTAAATCACTGAGATTAAAACATATTAAAGTCATTCGATCTGTAGCAAAATGCTAAGTATTAAAAATCTAGGATCTGTGAAGCAATCATCAAGTAGACCACCACACCGGTTGCATCACAAATTGAGGTAACCAAGGGCGCTGAAGCACTGGCTGGATCGAGTTTAAGTTTATTTAAAATGAATGGGAGGCTCATGCCAATTAAACAGCCCAGTAACACAATGCCCAACATACTGAGTGCTAAAACCAAAGCCACCAAGGCATCACCACGAAAATAACCTAAGATCGATACGGCAAGCGCCATGGTGCCCCCGAGACACAGTGCAACTAGACTTTCACGCCCCATTAATTTAAACCAGTCTTTGGCTGTGACATCACCTATCGCCAATGCCCGTACCATTAAGGTTGCTGACTGTGACCCCGCATTTCCGCCACTCCCCACCAACAAAGGTAGGAAAAAGACCAAAACAATATGGGTGGCGATGACGTCTTCATAATAAGCAATCCCCAGTCCCGACAACAAACTGCCAAAAACTAAAATCACCAGCCAAAACACCCGTTTTTGGTATAAACGTAAAATGGGAGCCGTTTTCAAGCTCATCCCCGGTTCAACTTGAACCGCACTGGCTTTTAAAAAGTCCTCGGTGGTTTCTGCTTGCACCACATCCATCGCATCATCATAAGTGACAATCCCGACTAATGTCCCGTGTTCATCAATAATCGGGAGTGCCATAAAGTCATATTCGCTGAGTTTTTTGGCAATACTTTCTTGGTCTTCATGCACATTCCCCACCACCAACTCCTGTGTCATTACTTGATGAATGGTCGCATCAAGAGGGGCTTGCAAAATTTGTCTAAGCGAGATCACCCCGATCAATTGCTGTGCATTATTGGTGATATAAATCAGGTATAAAGTTTCCCGATCATGGGGCTGTAACCGTAGTGCATCGATGGCTTGCTGCATGGTGAGTTCGGGCGCCAAGCTCACATAATCTGAACTCATAATCGCGCCAGCAGACTCTTCTGCATAACCTGCTAAAGTACGTAAATGCTGCTGTGTACTGCTATCTAGTTGTGGGTAGAGTAGTTCTTGTTCTGTTTGTGGAAGACTTTTATATAAATCCGTTGCATCATCCGAATGCATATCTTCCAATACATCAATTTGTAAATTCAGCGGGAAATATTCAATTAATTCTTTTTGCAAATGAAACGGATAAAACTCAAACACCAAGCCTTGATGCTCCATGCGGCTCAGCAATTCAATTTGTTGTGGAAATGAGAACTGCTGAATTAAACGCGCTTGGTCTGCATAATTTAAATGTTGAATGAGTCCCAGTGCTTCATCATAAAGCTGATGCTGTAATTTCAAACTTAATGCAGTATTCAAACTGTTTAAATCAGCCATACAATCACGCTCTTATTATTCGAGGTTTATTTTCAGGCCTCATTCTGTCTGATTGCATTTGAATTTTCAAACAACATTCGCAAGATCAATGCAATCTAGCCCTGCTAAAAATAAAAGTGCTCACATCAAAAGCTTTTATCTCATGATGGTCAAAGCTTGAATGCTCAAATACCTATTCGGTCTTAGGCTTTAATTTAAAGATTGAACGCACCATCACATACATAAATGGAATAAAAATCAGCACCAAGACTGTGCCAAAGATCACCCCACCAAGGACACTAACCCCGATTTCTTGCCGGCTTGCAGCACCTGCCCCCAAAGCCAATACCAAAGGAATTACCCCTGCACCAAAGGCCAAAGAAGTCATTAAAATGGGACGTAAACGTAGTGCGGCACCTTCCATGGCTGCCTCGATCACATGCTTACCTTTTTCTTGTGCCATTGCTGCAAATTCAACGATGAGAATCGCATTCTTACAGGACAAGCCAATGGTGGTCAGTAAGGCAATTTGGAAATAAATATCGTTAGGAAGACCTGTGACATAACTAAAAAGAATATTCCCGCCAATCCCTAAAGGAATTGCACTCATCACCGCTGTAGGAATGCTCCAACTTTCATACAAGGCTGCCAAACAAAGAAAAATAAAACCAATCGAAACTAGATACAGCCAAATGGCCTGATTACTGGATTTTTGTTCTTCAAAAGATAAGCCGCTCCAAGCGACATCCACACCCGGCACTTGTGTCACTAAAGATTTCACATCTTGCATAGCCTGCCCAGTGCTGACATTTTTGGCCGTATCTGCTTCCATCTGCAAAGCGGTATAACCCATAAAACGATTCACTACTTCTGGACCGCCACTCCAATCAATGGTTGCGAAGTTATTAAATGGAATCATCTCATTTTGATCATTGCGCACATGCCAATAGGCCAAGTCTTCAGGTTTAGAGCGAAATTCTGCATCTGCTTGCATCATCACACGCTTGATCCGGCCACGATCAATAAAATCATTAATATAACTGCCACCCCATGCGCTACTTAAGGTGCTATTAATTGCATTTTGATTCAACCCCATGGCCATGGCTTGCTTTTGGTCAATATCTACTTTGAGTTCAGCTTTATCAGGATTCGATCGCTGATCTAAGTTTTCAAAACTGCTAAATTGCGGTGCTTTATCTTTTAAGACTTTAAATTGTTCACCAAGATAGCTACGCCCTTCGCCATTGATATCGCGTAACCAAAATTCCAGACCATCAGTTTGTCCCAAACCACTCACGGATGACGGCATGCTGACGTTGATTTGCGCATTATTGAAGGTTTTAAAATGCTTCATGGCACGTTCACGAATCGCTTGCGCAGAATTTTCTTTGCCTGAACGCTCATCCCAATGTTTCAATGCAATGTAACCTTGCCCCAGATTTTGTCCTGTGCCCGAAAAATTGCGGCCATAGCGAATCATCACCAAATCCACATTGTCTTTTTCTTCGGTCAAAAAATATTGGCGAACTTGCTCACCCACTTCACGGCTTTTTGCCATCGGTGCGCCTTCTTGTAATTTCACCTGTACACTTAAAATTCCCTGATCTTCACTCGGTATAAAACTGGTCGGCAACGCACGATAAAACAAGGCAAAAACCGTGATCAAGCCTGCAAATAACACCAGCGTCCACAAACGATAACGCACAGTGATATGGGCTAATGTGAGATATTTTTGCTTGAGCCCCTCCAATTTTGTATTAAACCAATGGGCCCATTTTGCAGGTTGTGGATTGGGTTTTAAAATTAAGGCACATAACGCTGGGGTTAGAATCAGTGCAACCAACAGTGATAGCCCCATTGCTGCGACCAAAGTAATCGAAAACTGACGGTAAATCACCCCAGTAGATCCACCAAAGAAAGCCATGGGAATAAACACCGCAGTTAATACCAAAGTGATACCGACCAATGCTCCACTAATTTCGTGCATGGACTCAATTGCCGCTTGTTTTGCACTAAGTTGCTGCTCATGCATTAAACGTTCAACGTTTTCAACCACCACAATGGCATCATCAACCAACAGACCAATGGCTAACACGAGCGCAAACAGCGTTAAGGTGTTAATGGTCATACCTAAGGCATACAGAATCGCCAAAATTCCTAAAATCACCACAGGTACGGTAATGGCAGGAATTAAGGTCGCGCGCCAATTTTGCAAGAAAATAAACATGACCAGCACCACAAGTAGCACCGCTTCAAATAGAGTTTTCACCACTTCTTTAATTGATTCTTGCACAAATGGCGTATTGTCACGTGGATAAACAATTTTATAGCCCGCAGGTAATTGCTGCGCCAACAACTCAATTTCTTGCTTAATTAAAGCCGAAGTGGCTAAGGCATTTGCTCCAGAGGCCAATGAGATTCCCATCCCCGAAGAGGGATAGCCGTTGATGGTATTCACACCTTGATAATTTTCAGCTCCTAGTTCAATCCGTGCCACATCTTTTAAATAGACAAAGCTGCCGTCTTTGGCTGATTTGACAATAATCTGTTCAAATTCTTCGACTGATTTTAAGCGCGAGCCTGAGGTCACTTTGGCATTTAGATATTGATCTTTGATGACTGGCAAATCACCTACTGCACCGGCTGCGACTTGGGTATTTTGCGCTTCGACTGCCGCGCGAATATCACTTGGCATGAGGCTATATTGTTTGAGTTTTAAAGGATTCAGCCAAATCCGCATAGCAAATTGCGCCCCAAAGACATCGACTTCCCCCACCCCATCAATCCGAGCAATGTCTTGCTCCAGATGGGTCATCATATAGTCGCCCAATTCAATGTTTGAACTTTGACCGGTTTCGTCATACAGGCCGATCACCATATGGGTATCACCAAGTGATTTAAAGACATTTACCCCTTGGCGCTGCACGTCTTCGGGCAAACGATTGATTACCCCATTAATGGCATTTTGCACTTGGACTTGTGCTGTATCCGGGTCTGTTCCATTTTCAAAACTGATGCTGATTCGGCTACGACCGGATGAATCACTACTTGAACTAAAATACAGCAGATGATCAATACCCTTAATTTGCTGTTCAAGCACTTGCGTGACACTTTCTTCAACTGTTTCTGCCGATGCCCCACTGTAGCTTGCACTTACGGTAATTCGAGGTGGTGCAATATCGGGATAACGTTCTACTGCTAAATTTAAAACCGCAAAAAGACCAACCGCCATGACGATAATGGCCAGTACACCTGCAAAAATAGGTCGATGAATAAAAAACTTAGACAGCATCAGTCCATGTCACTTTAAAGAAGAAAATTGATTAAAAATGATTGAGTGTTGAATATTGTTAGATCTTTTTGATCATCAATCACAATAGCTGTGAATACAAGCTCTTACTACATAAAAACTCAGTTTATTTCTAAAGATGTAGAAAATATGTAGGAGATATAGAGAAATGATTCTGTTCATTATTTTAGTCAATTTATATGACAAAACTAATTCCGTTATTATTTTTTAACACCTAAATATTGTAATAGCCGTACAAAAAAAATTAATCACACTGAAATGTATAGTGTTTTTTTCGGATATCTCAAATTTGGGAAAAACACATTACATCAAAGCAAAAATTTAACGCTATCCCAATGAAAAAAGACGCCAAGGCGTCTTTTTTCATCCATCACTTTGCTCAATCTACAGTTAGAGTGGTTGCGCTAGGTATTCGGCTGTTGTTGGTACTTTGGCAGGTGGAACTTCTGGTGTTGTCAGAGCTATTGGAGCTGTAGCAGCTGTCGGAGCTGTCGGAGCTGTCGGAGCTGTCGGAGCTGTAGCAGCTGTCGGAGCTGTCGGAGCTGTCGGAGCTGTCGGAGCTGTCGGAGCTGTCGGAGCTGTCGGAGCTGTCGGAGCTGAATGTAGTGGATTCCAACGGAACTGACCATCCCTCATTTCACTTATTTTACCAATACCCGGAAAAGCTAAATGAGCAAAAGCCACAAATGTTTGTTCCTGTGCAAAACGTTTAAAAATCGCAATCCGTGTTTCGCTTGCTTTGACTGGATCCACGTCAAACTCAACTGAAAGCTTCGGCTGTTCAAACTGCAAATGCTGTGAATGCACCACATCGCCTAAAATCGCAAAACTTTTGTCTTGTGATTTCAAAAGATATGAATAATGCCCAGGGGTATGTCCAATACTCTCAAGAACCTCAATACCATTAATTACCGAACCATGACTAAATGTTCTGAAACTTCTCATTTTTTGATACGGTGCAACTGCTGCTTTAATTTTACTGACTGTGTCGAG
This sequence comes from Acinetobacter sp., assembly GCF_050285345.1. GTDB lineage: Bacteria > Pseudomonadota > Gammaproteobacteria > Pseudomonadales > Moraxellaceae > Acinetobacter. The sequence continues at coordinate 1,815 of NZ_JBLZXR010000003.1, read as the reverse complement.
AAAGCCTTCACGCTTATCTGCTGCTAACGTGGCAACCGTTGCCTCATTTAACCAATAGGCATTTTCTTGTTCATTCACATAAACCGTTGCATTCGGGAAAACAGCTTTGCCTTGTGTACTAATACCACAAGCATGGTCAGGATGTAGATGGGTCAATAATACTGTTCGAATACGATTTAATTTATAGCCTGCTGCTTCAATATTTTGTGCAATGGAACCAAGATTACCACCAAAGCAACTTGCAGCACCGCTATCGATCAGGCTAATGCCACCTTGCCCATCATCCACCAAATACGCATTGACGCTGGTTTGAATCCCTTTGTTTTGATCAATCGTAAGCTTGCTAAACAGTGCAGTACGTTCTTCCTGCGTTAAATTTTTGCTAAATAACGATGGACTAAGCTCAAGTGAACCATCACGAAGTGCAATCACTTTATATTGCCCAACTTGAAAAGGATAATAACCCACCGGTTGAGACACACCTGTTTGAACTTCCGTCTGAACAACTGCGGGTTCTGCAAATAATAGCTGGCTAGAGAAAAGACCTGCCGTCAATACAGCAAAACTTAATTTTTTCATGGTCGACCTATATGACTCTTATTCTTAAACTGCAATGAAGTAGAAACTTCAAAAAACTAAAAAAACACCCGCATTGTGCCTGAATTTCATTTGTAATTTAAGCGCTTGTACAAATAAACGCAGAATAAATAAAGGCTTGCTCTCAGATTTCCTACTGACTGGATGATTTCATTCTTTATTTTCAATAACGTCATTCATTGCAAGAAAACTTTAAGCTAGCTCTGCTATATTGCTGTCAATTTAATGCAATATCTCTATACAACCGCTATGAGTGAAATCTCCCCATTTAAAGGCAAGTCAGGACTGAAACGTATTCTGAATGCGACCCAATATTCAATGGCAGGTTTTAAGTCAGCTTTTATTCATGAAGCTGCTTTTCGTCAAATCGTCTTGATGAATGTGGTATTAATTCCCACCAGTTTTTTACTTGATGTTTCTGCAGCTGAGCAAGCCCTGATGGTTGCCGTATGTTTGCTTGCTCTAATTGTCGAATTATTTAATTCTGCGATTGAAGCCGTGGTCGATCGTATTTCACTTGAACGTCACGAACTTTCTAAAAATGCCAAAGACATGGGCAGCGCCGCACAATTTGTCTCATTGGGTATTATTTTCTTTGTGTGGCTGATTATTTTAGTAGGTTAAATTTAAAGATAAAATCCTACCCATATTATTTTTCGAATCTTAATTCTTTAAAGCATCTAGATACAGGTACTTTTTTATTTTCCTCATTTCTACCTATAAAAAAACCCAGCTTACGCTGGGTTTTTCGAATCAGTTCAGTGCTTAGTGAGCAGCGAATTGGTTCATTGTATTTTTAGCATCATCGTGCGCTTTAAGAGCGTTGTCACCAGAGAAGATTTCTTTGTGATCATCACCGATGTCAGAACCCGCCATTGCTTGGTGTTTAACACAAGCGATACCGCCACGGATTTCTTTACGTTGTACGCCAGCAACATAAGCCAACATACCTTCAGAACCGAAGTAACCTTGAGCAAGCTCATGAGTAGAAAGCGCAGCTGTGTGGTAAGTCGGAAGTGTGATCAAGTGATGGAACACGCCCGCTTCACGAGAAGCATCTGCTTGGAATGTACGTACTTTTTCATCAGCATCAGCAGCTAATTCAGTTGCATCGTACTCAGCGCTCATTAATTTAGCACGGTCGTAAGCAGAAACGTCTTTACCTTCAGCAACCCAACGGTCGTAAGCTTGTTGACGGAAGTTTAAAGTCCAGTTGAA
>NZ_JBLZXR010000002.1:0-4241 GCF_050285345.1 Acinetobacter sp. | reverse complement strand
CGTTGTGAAGAAGTGATGTGGCGTGAGAAGAAACTGTTTTGTAATGCAGACTTCTTCCATGCATCTGCGTATCACTTCATGGATATCGCAACCAAACTATTCACGCCAATCTTTGTGATGAGTCGTGTTACTGGTTGGGCAGCGCATGTAATGGAACAGCGTGCAGACAACCGTATTATTCGCCCAAGTGCGGACTATACCGGTCCCGAGCTACGTAAAGTTGTGCCGATTGCTGATCGTACAGCAGCTTAAAAATGGTTAAATAAAAAGCCTCTTCGGAGGCTTTTTTATACGATGACTTTTATGGACATCTATTTAGATAAAAGAACTGGATCTTCTATGTTATATCCTGTTTCAAAAGGAATACCTAAATATTTAACCGTAACCAGTCGGTAAGGTTGTTGAGCGACTTTATAGGTTTTAGAAATTTTTAAACCTTCTTTATAGGTTTCGGCTGTTTGTACTGTACTTTTATATTGAGAGCTTTTGACACGATATTGATAGCTCCATTTGTCAATGCTTTCATTCGGATCATACCAAGATTTTGCGGTTCCATTCATCGCGGTAATCAATTGAATTTGTGCATTGCTATTATTCATTGGCGTTAGTTTAACTAAGCGTTTTTTGATCTTGGAAATTTCTTTATCGAATTGAGTGCTATCTTGATCATAATCAATTCTTTTGGTCACAGGATTAATATAAAGCGATTTAACTGTAATTAATTGCGTCGGTTTTTTACTATTTAACTGATAATAATAAAGTTGTGGTAAACGACCACGTCCATCTTCGAAATGTCGCATCACATAAATTTTTTGATCTTTTGAATCGTAGCCAAGGACTTCAATAGTTTGAGGACCGCCGACTGTTGCAAAAGCAGAGCAGGAGAGCAGCGAAAATAGCGCAAAACTATTGAATTGACGAATAAGCATAGTGAGCGCTCCTTTTATAAGATTGACCTAAATTATTATGGACTTGGAAAAACAATAAAATATGAATTTTGTGTATGGTTTATCCTGAACTCAACAAGGTTAAAATATTCTCAGCAACGTACTGAGTTAATGTATTTAAGCGTTCCAATGGAGTGCCTGAAATCAAGTAGCTATAATTAAAAAATTGATGATTATAATAAATCGAAAGATAAAACGTACCTTCAGGTTTATCTACAGTCGCACTGCCACCCGGTTTTAGCAATCCTGTACATGCAACAATAAAGTTCGCATGGCTAAAAATGAACTTACCTTGCTTTGCCATTGCTTCGGTGACTTCTTGAGATTCAGCGGTAAATTGTTCGATCAATTTTGGGCTGATTTTTAAAATGTCACGTTTTATGGATGGGTCATAGCTGACTAATCCGCCAAGTAAAATATCTGCGCCACTATTTTTATAGATCGAAAATTGACTGCATAAATAACCTGAACTGGCACTTTCGATAAAGGCAACAGTTAACTTTTTTTCTTCCAATGTATCACAACACTGTTTAAGCATCGGAACTTTCCCTCAATGTCTAATATCAACGATTTATTTGATTTAATTTTAACATTCATCCTCACGCAAATTGTTATACAACTTTAATTTGACGGTTTTCTTTTTGATTTTGAGTTGAATCGTGTTGATTGGCTAGTCGCTATACGAAATTACCAATTAAAGGTTTCATCTAATGCAAAACGATGTTAAAACTTAAAATAAAGAGCGTATCAAAAGTAGGTTTATTTCAATGAAAACAACTGTTAAATATGTCGTATTAAAAAGTCTAGACTATCAATTGGGCACGCCTCTTTTCCAAGAGGAACTTGATGTTGATGGATTGTATTTTGATCAAATTCCATCGGTGATTCAGTATCAAAATCATCAGTTTAAAGTTAAAAGTAAAGAGTTAAAACGTCTTTTCCTTGCTGAAGAGAATGAAGATACCCAGACCATTATTGTTAAGGTTCTTGCACTTTAATTTATCAAGTAAGAAATTCTTTTATTATAGTAATGAGAGTCTTTTTATTGATTTGATCTAATTTTTTGTAAATTTGATGTTATTCATTCTCTAGAGTTTGTTTATATTCATTAAGCTCTATTAGTTGGAAAAATGAACTTAAACTCGTTCATTCTTCCTTAGATAAATTGATTGAAGGAATTATGATGAAAAATATAGTATGGATTACCGCTTCATTTCTAAGCCTCGTAGGATGCGCTGCTACTCAACCCAAGCTTGATCCAACTCCAAATTTATCCATGGCAAACCCTGCTAGCGCATATTGTCAGCAGCAGGGTGGTGAATCCATGATTCAAAAGACTGCAGAGGGTGAGGTTGGGTTATGTAAGCTTGCAAATGGTCAGATTGTAGATGAATGGGAGCTATTTAGAAAAAGCCAAACAAACTGCGTACCTGAACAAGCTGCAAAATTAGTGGGTCAGAAAAATTTAACTGACGCTCAAATTCAGGAAATTTCAAAGGCATCGATTGTTCGTTCAGTACAACCGGGGCAGCCTGTAACGATGGATTATCATGTTGAGCGTATCACCGTTACGATAGATCCAGTGAATAAGTTAATCCTCAATGCCTCATGTGGGTAAATAAGAATAAATCCAAACTGATTTACTTATTATTCATGTAAGTCATTGAGACTTACATGAACTGAAACTCTTGTTTTGTTCAATCTTTTGTATGAAATCGCCAATATAATTTTCACTTAAACGTAGTGAATCACGATGATCTCCATTCTCTAATCGATGGAATTGAACAGGTTTACCACTTTTGCATTGTTGTTGGTAATAAGCATAAGTACCTTGGTAATCGACCAATTGATCTTTGGTTCCCTGAATAATCATTAAGGGAATGGTCGGTGACATATGTTCAATAGATTGTTTTTTCAAATATTGAACTAAGGGTGTTAAGTTGGCATTGGGTTTAAATATAGAGTTTGGTGGAGTTTTTAAATCAGCCTGTAATTCAGATAAACAACGTTTCCGCCCAGTATTTATCAGATTTTTCATATCGTTACTGACCACTAAGTTTGGATCAAGTTGAGAATCCGCAGCCTCGGCGCCCAATAAAACGATAGGGAAAAAAGCCGCAACATTCACGTCAGGCTGAGGATTTGCCAATACATATTCAGCAATTCCTTCATATTTATAGCCACCCGGTGCGAGAGAAATTGCGCCCATCAAATTGAATTCTGGTGCATCTTTCTGTCCTTTTGCGGCAACATTTAATGCAGCAGCTCCGCCTTGACTATGTCCCATCACATACCATTTTTTGTTAAATTTTTTGGGTGAAAGCGAATAGAGTGCACGAACACTGTCTACTACAGAGTGGAGCTGACTTGTGGCATCCATATAAGGATGTCCACCCGGGGTTCCTAGACCTTGGTAGTCTGTAGCAACTACGGCATAACCTTTGGAGAGCCATGCATCTAATGCTTTATCGGCAATATTTTGATAGGCATGAACAGGTCCATCCGGAAAGTTTCCCGATGGCGCACAGGTATCTGCCACGCCTGTAGTTCCGTGTGCCCATGCCAACATTGGCCAGCCATCTTTAGGAGGATTTGCTTTGGGGAGTAAGATATAGCCTGAAGTAACAATTGGCTCATTCTTAATGCCTCTGCTGCGGTAGGTGACTAATAGTTTTTCGGAAGCATGTTGCAGCAAGGGGGTAGGTGTTTGTATTTGAATAGATAAAATAGTACCCGGTTTACTCGCTGCTATTTTTTGAGTTGTCGGCGAAATGATGCTGTTATGGTTGTTTACAGATTCAGCTGAACTTAATGTTGGTATAACTAGTCCAATGAATAAAGTACTTGCCATCATAGTTTGACTAAACTTCATCAGCTATTAGCTCCTCAAATGAGTGACTCTCTATGAAAATAATGATGGAGTCGTAATTTGTATAATTTAAATAATTGATATTACATTCATATAAGCAGTAAAAACTGTATGTAATTAAATAACTTTAATTTTGCTGAAATGTTTTTCAACAACATGTTTCAATACGCTAATCATATCTATAGTGCTGAATGAAGTGAGTTCTTTGCTGTTATTATTAGAGAATAGCCTTTGAATAAGTTTTGGGGGAGTTAGTATTAATATCTAATGTAGATAAAATAGTGTAAATACAAAAAATCCCACCATTTATATAGCGGGATTCTTAAAGTGCAAAACTTTACAATTATGACGCCAATCTCAACTTTTAATTAAGTTTTCCAACTGTAAAGGAGGATTACCTAATTGAGAATTTAAAACGACTGAAA
>NZ_JBLZXR010000001.1:0-25185 GCF_050285345.1 Acinetobacter sp. | reverse complement strand
TTGGTTAGCACTTATATTTTAACGATTTGGGCTCAGGTTTTTTTATTTAAATTAGACTATGGGACAGCAGTGACCTTAAGGTGCTTTTTTATTATATATCCGCACTATATTGATTAGTTTTGAGCTCTGCAATTGCTTGAATCCGACGTTCAATCAGCATTTCACCAATATCTGGCCCTGATACATCAGATGGAAGATCTGCTGCTTTAATATTACGAACCACTTGCATAGCATCTAGAACATATTGAGCTTGAGGATATGGGCGATCCTCCAAACCTAAACGACCACGTGAGTCACATTCACAGGCTTGTACAAAGGCTTCTACACGTTCAGGACGGCGAAGTACATCCATACGTTGCAGCAAACGCCAGAGCGTGCCCGGTTTAAGTGACAGGGCCTGATGACATTTTAAATGCTCTTTACATACGGAAATAGCCAACTGCTTGGTGTTGGTCGGTACGCGCATACGATCACACACTTCAGTTACAGGTTTTATCCCACGTTCTTCATGCATAATATGGCGAGGCAATTCGTCTGTTGGCGTTAAAGCCTTACCCAAGTCATGGACCAATACCGCAAAACGCACATCAAGTGAATAATTGGCACGACAGGCTTGTTGCAGCGACATCATGGTATGAATACCACAGTCAATTTCTGGATGGTATTCAGGGCGCTGTGGAATGCCGTAGAGTGCATCGATTTCTGGAAATAAAACTTTTAAAGCACCACATTCACGTAATACTTCAAAATATTCATCGGCATGATCTTCCATCAAGGCACGTGAGGTTTCTTTCCATACACGTTCAGGCGTCAAGGCTTCAAGCTCGCCAGATTCTGCAAGTTTTTGCATCAGTTGCAGCGTTTCATCGGCGATTTTAAAGCCCAGCGTTTTATAGCGTGCAGCAAAACGCGCAATACGCAGTACACGTAGTGGATCTTCTACAAAGGCTTGAGACACATGGCGCAATACACGTTGTTCGAGGTCGCGTTGACCACCATAAGGATCATAGAGTTTGCCATCATTATCCATGGCAATCGCATTGATGGTTAAATCACGACGAATTAAATCTTGTTCGAGTGTGACGCTAATATCGGTATGAAATTCAAAGCCGTGATAGCCGTGTCCAGACTTGCGTTCTGTACGGGCGAGAGCATATTCGTCTTTGGTTTCGGGGTGAAGGAAAACAGGGAAATCTTTACCCACAGGTTGATAACCTTGAGCAAGTAATTGTTCCGGCGTTGCACCGACAACGACATAATCTTTTTCGTGATAGGGGTGCCCGAGCAAGTGATCTCGAACTGCACCGCCTACTAAATAAACTTGCATGAAAAAACCTCTATTCTTATCGCCATCATGCTACAGAACAGAGGTTTTCTCAAGTCACAAAGTGTGATCCATTAAACTTAAATTAGAGGGCTAATTTTTCGTTTTCTTGGATCTCTGCAACGGTTAATGCTGTCATATTCACCAAACGACGTGTTGTTGTTGTCGGAGTTAAAATATGAACAGGTTTAGCAGCACCAAGTAGAATTGGACCAATCGTTACATTGCTACCTGATGTTGATTTCAACAAGTTAAATGAAATGTTCGCTGCATCAAGGTTCGGCATAATTAATAAGTTTGCAGAACCTTTGAAACGTGAATTCGGGAATGCAAATTGACGAATATTTTCATCCAGGGCTGCATCACCATGCATTTCACCTTCAACTTCAAGCTCCGGTGCAATTTCTGACAAAATGTCGAACACCTTACGCATTTTTTGCGCACTTGGGTCTGTTTGATCAGAACCAAAACTTGAGTGAGAAAGTAACGCGACACGTGGAGTAATACCAAAACGACGCACTTCTTCTGCAGCCAAAATAGTCATTTCAGCTAATTGTTCAGCGGTTGGATTACGGTTGATGTAGGTATCAGCAATAAACAAGTTACGATCTTCAAGCATCAGTGCATTTAGCGTAAAGAAGTTATTACGACCTTCTTTTAAACCAATTACATTACTTACGAAGTCTAAATGGATATCGTAGCTTGAGTACGTACCACAAAGCATACCATCAGCAATGCCATGACGGACCAACATAGAAGCAATTAAAGTCGAACGACGACGAGCTTCACGCTGCGCATATTCAGGTGTAACCCCTTTGCGTTGCATGATTTTATAGTAGTCATCAGCAAACTTGTCATAGTCTGGGTTTTTCTCTTGGTCAACGATAGTGATGTTCACACCATCTTCAAGACGTAAACCTAGTTTCTTGATGTTTGCTTCAATAACAGCAGGGCGACCAACCAAAATAGGTTTTGCTAAACCTTCATCTACAGCAATTTGCACTGCACGAAGTACACGTAGATCTTCGCCTTCAGCGTATGCAATACGTTTAGGATCCGTTTTCGCTTGTGCAAAAATCGGTTTCATCATAAATGCAGAGTTATATACAAACTCAGACAAACGTTGACGATATGCAGAGAAATCTTGGATTGGGCGTGTAGCAACACCTGAATCCATAGCTGCTTGTGCAATGGCAGGTGCAATTTCAAGAATTAAGCGTTGATCAAGTGGGCGAGGGATTAAGTAATCACGACCAAATGAGGCAGATTTTTCACCATAAGATGCAGCATCTGCTTCAACGTGTGCCATACGTGCAATAGCATGCACACAAGCGATCTTCATCTCTTCATTAATTGTCGTAGCACCAACATCGAGTGCACCACGGAAAATATAAGGGAAGCAAAGCGCGTTGTTTACTTGGTTTGGATAATCTGAGCGACCTGTTGCCATAATTACATCTGAGCGCGCTTCGTGTGCGTGTTCAGGCACAATTTCTGGATCTGGATTGGCAAGGGCAAAGATGATTGGATCTTTGGCCATCACTTTAACCATTTCTTTGGTCAAAATGCCAGCAGCAGAAAGGCCCAAGAACATGTCAGCACCTTCCATGACATCGGCAAGTTGAGTGCCTTCAATGTCTTGTACATATGCTTTTTTAGATTCGTCCAAACCTTCACGTTTAGTGGTCAGTAGGCCGCGTGAGTCCGCAACAATAATGTTTTCTTTCTTTGCACCTAAAGCACAAAGTAGATTTAAACATGAAAGTGCAGCAGCACCAGCACCTGAAGCAATAATTTTGATTTCTTCAATTTTTTTGCCGTTGAGTTGTAAGGCATTTAACAATGCAGAACCAACGATGATTGAAGTACCGTGTTGGTCGTCATGGAACACAGGAATGTTCATGCGTTCACGAAGTTTTTGCTCGATGTAGAAACATTCTGGGGCCTTGATGTCTTCAAGGTTGATACCACCAAAAGTTGGTTCTAACGCTGCAACGATATCTACGATTTTGTCTGGATCGTTTTCAGCGATTTCGATGTCAAAGACATCGACACCAGCGAATTTTTTGAAAAGTACGCCTTTACCTTCCATAACAGGTTTAGAGGCTAATGGACCGATGTTACCTAAGCCAAGTACGGCGGTACCGTTACTGACTACTGCAACAAGATTACCGCGCGCTGTGTAAAGTGCTGCGGTAGATGGGTCGCGTTCAATTTCTAAACAAGGCGCAGCAACACCAGGCGAGTATGCTAGGGCTAAATCGTGTTGGTTGACCAATTGTTTGCTTGGTGTAACGCTAATTTTCCCCGGTGTTGGAAATTCGTGGTAGTACAAAGCTTGCTGTTTTAAAGATTGATCGTCCATCTGTATCTCGATTGTGTTTTGTTTATTCAATATAAAGCAAGATTGACTTGCTTTATCCGTTTGAATATATCATTAGTTGCACTATTGGGACAGTCGAAGTGGTGTCTTTTTCAAACAAACTTATAGCTCAAGCCCATTGCCTTAGATTTAATATGTATAAGCTAGTGCTGAGCTATTCTTTTCGAGGAAGATCGTTGCTTCTTCTCGTGCTAAAGGTTTGGAAAATAAGTATCCTTGTGCAATATCACATTCTAAATCTTGTAAATATTGCATTTGTTGTTTTGTTTCGATGCCTTCGGCAACAACTGCCATGTTCAGAGCTTTGCCCATCGCAATCATGGCGCGGATGATCGCTTGTTGTTTGTTTTCACCAATTTTCGAGACAAAACTACGATCAATTTTTAAAATATCAATTGGGAAGTCAGCAAGATAAGACAGGGACGAATAACCCGTACCAAAATCATCGAGAGAAATCTTGATATGACGTTTTTTGATTTCATGCAGTAATTCACGTACCGAATCGAGGTTTTCAACCAAAGAGGATTCCGTAATTTCAAGTTCAAGGCTCGAACCCTCAATTTGATTTTCATCAATCACTTCATCAAGATCGTTGAGTAATTGGCCACGGCGTAATTGCTGCGCGACAATATTCACTGAGACACAGATATCGTTATAACCTAAGTTATTCCATAAACGGATTTGTTTTGCTGTTTTTTGCAGGACGAAACGGCCAATATCGGAGATCAAACTGGTCTGTTCGGCCAGTGGGATAAAGAGGCCTGGCGGAATTAAACCTTTTTCAGGATGATTCCAGCGCACCAGTGCTTCAAATCCATAAATATTTTTGTTGCGAAGATGGATTTTGGGTTGATAATGCACCACCAATTCATTGTTTTTAATGGCTTTACGCAAGTCGCGTTCAAGGAAAATACCTTGTTCCAATAGTGCGCTATTTTTGTTGGAATAATAACAAGTGGTGTTCCCCCCGAGATTTTTAGCTTCACTCAAAGCTTGCTCGGCACAGTTATTTAAATAGTCGAGTTGGCGGCCATGTTCTGGGTAGAAAGCAACCCCCATAGAAAGGGTGATAACGTGATCTTGTCCAAAGATATTGAAAGGTAAATTGAAGGCTTTGTTAATACGCTCACAATGTTCATGAGCTGAAGGGCGAATATGTGAAATTTCATACACAATCGCAAAGTCATCACCATTTAAATGTGCAACAAATAAGGCTTCAGCATTGGTTAAGCGCAAACGTTGAGCGACTTGACGTAATAATTCATCACCACCATTGTTGCTTAAGTATTCATTTAAGGGGCGGAATCTGTCGATATTTAAACGAATGACGGCAAGTTGTTTGATCGAATCTTGCTGTGAAATAAGATACTGATGTAATTGATAGTTATAGTAAAAACGATTCGGTAAATCGGTCAAAGTATCGTAATTTTCTAAATAGGATAAACGCTGTTCTTGCAGTTTACGTTCCGTGAGGTCAGAGACAATACCAATATAATGGGTAACACGGTTTTGATCATCGGTAATTGCATTAATATGCATCCACAGGGTTAATTCTTTACCGGACAGGAATTTTTCATGCAATTCACCGTCATATTCACCCATTTTCAGTACTTGTTTAATAATTGAATAATGTGTGCTGCGTTGAATCGATTTGTAATTTGCAGTGATATCAAAGAGGTGCTTACCAATAATTTGTTCTTGGCTAAAACCGGTTAATTGCTCATAAAATGGATTAACGTCGATATAGCACAGTTCTTCATTGAGAATGAAAATGCCTTCAGCTGCCTGTTGTAACACACTTGCAGCCAGTTTTAGACGTTCTTGTGAGGTTCGTTCTTGCTGAATATCGCGACGTATACCGACCATACGTAAGGGTTTTTGGGTTGTCGGGTCACGTTGAATAATACGACCAATATCATGAACCCAACTCCATTGACTCATACTATTTTGAATGCGATAAGTCGCTTCGTAGCGGTCACTAAAACCACGTAAATGCTGAGTAATTGCAGATTTAAAATGAGCAATATCATCCGGATGAATTACGTATTGAAGTTGTTGTTGATGATCTTTTGAATGGCGTACTGTTTTTTCTTGCTTATTGTTGGTAACTAAAATTTTACGTTCTTTAATATTCCAATCCCAAGGACGTAAACCGGCAATTTCATGTGCTAAAATCAGATTTTCTTGCTGGTCTTCCAGATCTTTGTTCATCTTTTCGATGTCAAAAGTCCGTTCTTTTACTTTTTGTTCGAGTAGTTGGTTGCCGAGTTGCAGTTGTAATTCAATATCACGTGATTTATTAACTTCATTTTGCAATTGTTGGCAAAGCTCATCGGTCCATTTGACTTGTTGTTTGGCACTATCGACCAATAAATTATTTTTGGCGTATAACGTAGAAAGCCGACGATGAATACGATAGGAGGTCATGGCACACATCAAAATTACAATCAATCCAAAGTTAATGGACAAGCTGAATAGATGATTACTGCCATCTAAAAAGAAAAATTGTGCAATAAAATAGGGCACAATTGAAGGTAAAAAAGCCAAACAAAAATAATTCAATTTTTGCGTTAAATACGTGAGGCCAAAGGTTTGTGAAACAATTAATAATAAAGCAGAGAGGATTAACGCTTGAATCAGAGCAAAGCTTTCATTGGTTGAGGGCAAATAATAGAAAATTAAAAAAATACCGCTCGCAATCAGTGTGCCGACTGAAAGGCATTGAAACTGTAACCAACGATGCGCAATCTGTAGGGAATATTGTTCAGGCTTAAAATAAACCGTGCTGATGAGCCAACAGAGGCTGACAAAAACTTCAGTAAAGATGAACCAAATATTGAAATATAATGATGCCGTTTTATAGAAAATTTGATAAATCGTAAAGATATATAAACAAATAATGAGGATGCTGACTAAAAAATAGCGGCTATAGCGAAGCGTGTTCACAATCTGAGCAGTATGGTTATACTGCTCAATATATTCATCATGTTCATACTTCATGAATATAAATACCTTAATTTAAGTCAATGAAACACATCATTGTGTTTATCTGGTTTCTAAGAATAATTGTTTATTTGGGTAACACTTCATTCTTTTTTTGTTAAGATAGATTAATAATGTTACAAAAAAAAAGCAATGCAAAGAATATCTAAAAACGATCAATTTCAGATGAAATATGACATTAAAGTGCTTTAAGCTTTAAATAAACTGATAATTTAAAATTGACAATGCAACGACTGGGGCTGTTTCGGTACGCAGTATGCGTTCACCAATACACCAGTTCACAAAGCCTTTATTATTGGCAGTGTTAATTTCAGCTTCACTTAAGCCACCTTCAGGACCAATCAATAAACAAATGTTGTGACTGGCATGCTGTAGTACATCGACTTCGTCTTTATTGGGTGCCAATACCAGTTTGGTCGATGGGAGCTCAGTCTCTAGCCATTTTTCCAGTGAAAGTGGTGCAAGGATTTTAGGTACAATATTCATGCCGCATTGTTCACAAGCTGCGATCGCGATGCCTTGCCAATGATCAAGTTTTTTTTGGTCACGGTCATATTTAAGGCGCATTTCACAACGTTCTGAAGTGAGGAGCTGAATTTCAGAAACGCCGAGTTCAACCGCTTTTTGAATTGCATAATCCATGCGGTCGCCTTTACTCATGACTTGTCCCAGCAAGGCGGTAAATTTAGGCGTACGATTTGTGGGATTAAAGGTATGGATATAAACAGAAGCCGATTTCTTAGTAACTTCGGTCAGTTCAACCTCATATTCGCCACCTTGCCCATTAAACAAAGTGGCGGTTTCACTGACTTGAGCACGTAAAACTTTTACCCAGTGATGGAACACGGTTTCCGTTAATTCAACGGTTGTTTCAACAGTTAAATCAGCTTCAATATAAAAACGTGGCATTTAAGGTTTTACTCTCAAGTCGGTGTAAATGTCTTATGCGAGACCGAGGTCTTGTACAAGTTGGCGTGTCGGATCAGTAGTGTTCATGGTGTAGAAGTGCAGGCTCGGTGCACCGCCAGCAATCAGGCGTTCGCACAGATTTACAATCACTTCATGACCAAAGGCTTTGATTGAAGCTGTATCATCACCATAAGCAGCCAATTGCTTGCGGATCCAGCGTGGAATCTCAGCGCCTGTACCATCCGCAAAGCGAATTAAATTGCTGGCATTGGTAATCGGCATGATGCCTGGAGCGACAGGAATATTGACACCTTCTTTTTGAATGCGTTCTACAAAGTAGAAATACGCATCTGGATTAAAGAAGAATTGTGTCAAAGCAGCATTGGCACCTGCATTGGCTTTATCACAGAAACGTTTAATATCTAAATCAAAGTTTTCTGCTTGCGGGTGCATTTCTGGATAGGCAGCGACTTCAATTTTGAAGTGATCGCCTGAATGCTCACGGATAAAACGAACCAAGTCAGTTGCATAAGGTAGCTCACCTAAGCCAACTTGGCCTGAAGGTAAATCACCGCGTAGCGCCACAATACGGTTAATGCCTTGTGATTGATACAAATCTAGCAATTCGGCAATACGTGCTTTGCTGTCACCAATACAAGACAGGTGAGGCGCAACAGGCGTGCCTTTGCCGTTGAAATCGTTCAAAGTTGACAATGTGCGTTCACGGGTAGAACCGCCAGCACCATAGGTCACAGAGAAAAATTCAGGATTCAGTAACTGAAGCTCTTGATGTACAACTTTAAGTTTTTCCGCACCGGCGTCAGTTTTGGTCGGGAAGAACTCAAAGGAAATAGGAATCTGTTTTGACATGTTCAAATCCTTTTTTATAAATACTTTTTATTTAGACCTCTCCCTAACCCTTTCCTGAGAGGAGAGGGAACTTTCATTATAAATTTACTTAATAATGAAAAGTCCCTTCTCCCAGTAGGAGAAGGTTAGGATGAGGGGAAACATAAAACTTAGTATTTATAAGCCTCAGCTTTGAACGGGCCTTCAACTTGAACACCAAGGTAATCTGCTTGTTCTTGAGTTAAAGTCGTTAATACACCACCGAAACCTGCAACCATTGCAGCAGCAACTTCTTCATCTAATTTCTTAGGAATAAGTTCTACGCGAATCGCTGCTTGTTTTTGATCTTCAGGAAGATCAGCAAATTTTTCAGCGAATAAATGCATTTGACCCAAAACTTGGTTAGCAAAAGAACCATCCATAATACGTGATGGGTGACCTGTTGCATTACCAAGGTTTACTAAACGGCCTTCAGAAAGAAGGATTAGGTAATCGTTTTCATTTTCTGAACGATATACTTGGTGTACTTGAGGTTTAACTTCAACCCATTTGTAACCGCGTAAGTAGTTGGTGTCGATTTCAGTGTCAAAGTGACCGATGTTACAAACAACAGCGCCTGCTTTTAATGAATCCAGCATTGCTGCGTCACATACGTGGTAGTTACCCGTTGTAGTTACGATCAGGTCAGTGTTTTGAAGAAGTTCTAAGTTAATGTCTTCTTTCTTGCCAGTTTGAACGCCGTTTTTGTATGGCGCAACAACCTCAAAGCCATCCATGCATGCTTGCATCGCACAGATTGGGTCAACTTCAGTTACACGTACAATCATGCCTTCTTGACGAAGTGATTGAGCAGAACCTTTACCTACGTCACCATAACCGATAACAAGCGCACGGCGACCAGATAAAAGCATATCTGTACCACGTTTGATTGCGTCATTGAGGGAGTGGCGGCAGCCGTATTTGTTGTCGTTTTTAGACTTCGTAACTGAGTCGTTTACGTTAATCGCAGGAACTTTTAAAGTACCATCGCGGTGCATTTCGTAAAGACGTTGAACACCTGTAGTAGTTTCTTCAGTAATACCGTGGATTTTTGCAATCACTTCTGGATATTTTTCGTGAACAAGTGCAGTTAAGTCACCGCCATCGTCCAGAATCATGTTGGCATCCCAAGGTGTGCCGTTTACGTTAATTTGCTGTTCTAAGCACCAAACGTATTCTTCTTCAGTTTCGCCTTTCCAAGCAAATACAGGAACTCCCGCAGCAGCAATGGCAGCAGCAGCGTGGTCTTGAGTCGAGAAGATGTTGCATGAAGTCCAACGAACTTCTGCGCCTAATTCAACCAAAGTTTCAATTAAAACTGCAGTTTGAATGGTCATGTGGATACAGCCAAGGATTTTTGCGCCAGCAAGCGGTTTAGCTGCTGCATAGCGTTTACGAAGACCCATTAGGGCTGGCATTTCTGCTTCTGCAAGTTTGATTTCTTTACGGCCGTAGTCAGCGAGGGAAATATCGGCAACTTTATAATCTGTAAATGAAGCATTAACCGCGTTCATCACGATCTCCTTAATAAAAACAATTGATCATTATGTTCGCGGATGCCGTTGTTGATCAGATCGAATGTCTAACCGAATCGTCGAGCCTAGCGATCTTACATGACTGTTATTTTTAAAATCAGCCTGTAAGAAAGTCGCAGCATCCCTCGACTAGCGGGGTATTGTACTTGGAAAAGCAGTGAGTTCCAATCGAAAATTGGCTATTACGCAGCTGAACATTGTATTAATGATAAGAATGAATTAGCACGTGATAAATTTTAAAAGCCTATATTTAATTGTGATGATGTTAACCGTAAGTCAAACCTCTTTTGCGGGAAGAGGGGATTTTGGACCGCAAGATATATTTTTTATTCCTTTAATGTTGATAGGTATTTGGAGCCTATTTAAATTCTCTACGTTTGTTGAACAACATACTCAACAGCTAAATATATTATTGAGAATCCTAATCAAAGGCGTTTGTTTTATTTTATTTCTCGGGATTATCACGCTTATCATTATTGGAATAGGACTTATTTTTGAATATATCCCTGAAAAATGGTCGATGATATTCTAGTCAAAGTTTGATGAAAAAGTCAGAAGATAAAAATGAAAATTTAAGCAATAAAAACCCATCAATCGATGGGCTTAGATTCATCAAATAACCAAAAAATCATTGTTCAGCCGCATTGGCCTGTGTATTCCAATAATCCGCTTTGTCTTCATCTGCATCAATACCGAGACCATTGGCATAAATAAATGCAAGGTCACGCATAGCTTGAACTTCACCGAGTTTGGCAGATTGCTCTACCAGTTCAATGGATTTCGCCACATCTTTTTCTACCACATCACCACGGCGGTAAAAATTCGCCAATTCTAAGATTGCGGCAGGATGATCATGTTTTGCAGCTTGTTCTAACCAACGATGCGCATGTTCAAAATAAGCTTTCGATTCTTCAGGATCTTCTTCCAGCATGTCTTTGGCATATACGGCATAGCCTTCACCGAGCCAATACATTGCTTCAACATGCCCAAGTTGCGCTGCCTTCAGTGCCCATTCTTCAGCAAGCTCGATATGCTCATCATTTTCACTTTGCATATAAATTTCAGCCAGTTCAAATTGGGCATCTGTATTGCCAGCCATTGCGCGGTTATATAAAGCAGGAGAAATAGGAAGATCAGACATGAGAAATCCAAAAGGGCAGAATAGGCATAGCCTAATTGGTTGTTATGAAAAAGCCAATCCGAAGATTCACTTTTCTGTTCATGGCGTATAAGTCGTTAGGTCGAAACATCTTATTCTGGCAAAAAAAATAGCGACCGAAGTCGCTATTTGATTTCAGTAATCATTATTGCTCTTGTTGGATACCTGCAACCAACCAATCTTGTTGAGAACCCGCAGGTTTTACAAAATGCCAAATTTCAGCAAAAGGTTGTGGAAGGCTGTTTAGGTCTTCACTTACCGTACCTGTAAAGCGTACGCTTACAATGTATTGACCATTTTCATTTGCAGAATCAACCACCATTGCATTCAAGTTCGAGAATTCAGCAACATCTTCGTCTTTATTTTCCATGATGTCGTTATACATCGACTGATAAAGATCAGGTGTTAAGTAACGCTGAATTTCAGAAATGTTACTTGCTGTATTCATAGATTGAATGTGGTTAAAACGCTGACGTGCAACACGTAAGAATGTTGCAGGTTCAGTACCATCTGGTAATTGGCTACCGCTGTTGGTATAAGCCGCACCTGTTGCCGCAGCACCAAATGGAGCATTCGATGCAGCAGTATTACCACCTACAGCACCGCCAAAAATATTGGTATTGTCGCCAGATGCAGAACGCGGCGCAGCATTTTGCTGACCAAACGGCGCATTGTTTGCACCGTTATTTGGCGCATACGGGTTGTTAGTTGCTAGTTTTTTTTTTGCGCCCATCTTACGGAAAATAAAGAAGGCAGCGGCTGCAGCAAGTAAAATCCAGATCCAGCTTGGAATACCACCTTTTTCTTCCTGTTGCTGAGCTTGTGCTTCAGAAGCAGCTTGGGTGTTGTTATCATCTGCCATAGCATTTGCAGCTACTGCACCAATAGCAGCACCGGCAACACCGGCAGCAACCATACCACCGACATTTGAGCCAGATTTAGCTGGCGCGCCTGCAGTTGCTGGTTGTTGAACTGGAGCAGCTTGACGAGGCTGTTGGTAAGACTGAGTTGGAGCAGCTTGACGGCTCATACCGTGGCTTTTACCGCCACCTGCGCGTTTTGCTTCAGCCGCTAAAGGCGCAACCAATAAAGCAGCGGTCAAAACACCCGCAATCAAACCACGCTGTCGAACTTCCATTAAATTTTCCTATTTAAAAATAAAATAATGCCCCGTATTTATGCAGGCATTCCATCTGAATTTCAATATAAAAATCGTATTTTTTATTAAAAATTCAATTTAAATGCTGAATTAACGATTAAGCCAGTTCATCGCTCAGATTCATGGCCTCAGTCAGCGCTTCATGTAGACGCGCGACTGCAATGACATTGACGCCTTTTATTGGACTTTGCGGTGCATTGCCGCGCGGTAAAATAATATGTTTAAAGCCATGTTTGATGGCTTCTTTTAAGCGTTCCTGACCATTTGGTACGGGACGAATCTCCCCAGAGAGGCCGACTTCACCAAACACCGCCAGCTGTTGTGGCAGTGCTTTGCCGCGTAGACTTGATGCACAGGCCAGTAGAACGGCCAAATCTGAGCCGGTTTCAGTAATCTTTAAACCACCAACTACATTGACATACACATCTTGTCCCGAAGTTTGCACGCCGCCATGACGGTGCATGACCGCGAGTAGCATATTTAAGCGGTTTTGCTCCAAGCCCAGAGCAACACGGCGCGGTTGGCCTTGTGAGTCATCCACCAAGGCTTGAACCTCAACCAGCAGCGGACGCGTGCCTTCACGGCTGATCATGACAATTGAGCCGGGAATGGCTTCATCATAACGGCTGAGGAAAATCGCGGAAGGGTTAGATACTTCACGCAGTCCTTTATCGGTCATGCCAAAAACACCGAGTTCATTGACCGCACCAAAACGGTTTTTTACTGCACGAATCATTCGGAAACGTGAGTCTGATTGACCTTCAAAGTACAAGACACAGTCCACCATGTGCTCAAGTACGCGTGGACCGGCCAATGCACCTTCTTTGGTTACATGGCCGACAATAAATAATGACGTTCCGCTATTTTTAGCAAAGCGAGTGAGTAGCGCTGCCGATTCACGGATTTGTGATACGCCGCCCGGTGCAGACTGCAAGGTTTCCGTATAAATGGTTTGAATGGAGTCAATAATGGCAACAGCAGGACGTTCTTGGGCTAAAACTTCACAAATACGCTCGACACAAGTTTCTGCCATAACTTTAAGCTGGTCAGTTGGCAGATCTAGGCGTTGCGCACGTAAAGCGACTTGAGACAAAGATTCTTCACCCGTAATATACAGTGCAGCACTTCTATCCGTGGCCATATGTGTTGCGGTTTGCAGCAAAATGGTCGATTTGCCGATTCCCGGGTCACCACCAATCAGTACGACTGAACCAGTAACTAAACCGCCGCCCAGTACACGGTCAAATTCACCAATCCCGGTTGCCATACGGGTTTCATGGGATACCGAAACTTGATTTAATGTTGTGATCGCAGCAGCTTGACCCGCATAGCCGCCACCCATTTTAGGTTGTGCACGATGCGTCACCACAGGTGCAATATTCACTTCGACCAATGAATTCCATTCACCACATTCTGTACATTGACCAGCCCATTTGGGATGATCCGCACCACATTGTTCACAGCGGTAGACACTTTTTGCTTTAGCCATAATCCATATTGCACATACCTAAATTGAGACACAGCATAGCGGTGAAGTTGTTAAAAAACCAAGTCTTCGATTAAAAATAAACAGGATGGCGGTAGAACTGCGAATTAAAACCAGTGAACATGCAACAAAGTACTTTTCAGGTCCTATAATAGGGCCTCAGTTATTTTTTAGATGGAACAAATGATGCCATTACTATTGCAACATATTGATGCGATTGCGCGTGAGAAAAATCGTGATGTGCTATTTGTACATTTTGAAAAATATGATCATGAACATCCTGAAAAAAATACCGCACGCAATGAAGTGCTCGATTGGTTAGATTTACACAATATCGAATATTTTCCTTGTATGGGGCTTGAAGGCGAAGCTGTACTGAACAGTTATAGTGGCGATATTTATGTCGATGTGCCATTTGATGCTCAAAATCCAGCGTTTAGAACCTTGAGTGAATTTCTGGAAGATGAACAGGGCAATATGAAAATTGATGGCGTACTGTTTTTCTCATTGGCTTTGGAGCTTGCATTGGAAATAGACGCCGAACGTGAAAGCGACGAAGAGATTGGAATTGAATATCTAGATGAAGACGAATTTGGCGATCAGTTTGGAGAAGGCTTTGTGGAAAACCCAGAAGCTGAAAATGAAATAGATTTGGAACCCATCAACAATAAAAAATCTTAAGATCATTTTAGGAATGAGTTGGATGTTAACTTAGTCGAGAATATTCAATAATCGCGGTTCAAAATTTTGAATTAATAAAAAGCCACGATCAACGTGGCTTTTTATTGGGTTTAACTTAATTAGTACAGTTCGCCAGATTTACGTTTAGTAATAAAGTCTTTCGATTCTTTGGCAATCACACCCGATAATAACAACAGGGCGATTAAGTTAGGCACCGCCATTAGACCGTTAAAGGTATCGGCGAAGAGCCAAACGAGGTCTAAGGTTGCGACACAACCGACAAATACACTGGCAATATAAATAAGGCGGTACAACAGTACGAATTTCTCACCCAATAAATAGGAACAGCATTTTTCACCGTAGTAGCACCAACCTAAAATGGTTGAATAGGCAAAGAAGATGATCCCAAAGGTCACGATCCAGCCTCCGATACCGGGTAAAAGCTTGTCAAATGCGCTAATGGTCAGGACAGCACCAGTTTGGTCACCAAAACTATTTCCTGCCATGATATAGCCCATGACCAAAACAATCCCGGTGATTGAACACACAACGATGGTATCGAAAAAAGTACCAGTCATGGACACGAGGCCTTGACGTGCAGGGTGGTCAGTTTTTGCAGCAGCGGCTGCAATTGGCGCAGAACCCATACCGGCTTCGTTGGAGAAGACACCACGAGCTACACCATAGCGAATCGCTGCACCAACTGCACCGCCAACGGCAGCTTCACCGGTAAAGGCATAAGTGATGATTAATTTTAAAGCCGGAAGAACCAGTTCGAGGTTGGTTAAGATGATGATTAAGCCACCTAAAATGTAGACGATAGCCATAATCGGGACAATAAGTGATGATGCTTTGGAAATAGATTTAATCCCACCTAAAATGACCAATGCAGAAAATATTGTAATGACGATACCAGTAAGCCATGTTTCGATGCCCAGACTATTTTCTACGGCCAAAGCGACAGTATTGGATTGAACCGAGCTGCCAATCCCAAAAGAAGCCAGTGTGCCGAATAATGCAAAAATGACTGCAAGCCATTTCCATTTCAAGCCACGTTCGATGTAGTACATCGGACCGCCGTTCATTTCACCCTTTTCATTTTTGATTCGGTATTTAACCGCAAGAACACCTTCACCATATTTGGTTGCCATCCCAAAGAATGCTGTCATCCACATCCAGAAGACTGCACCGGGACCACCGAGTACGCAAGCAGTGGCTACACCAGCAATATTACCTGTACCAATAGTGGCTGAAAGGGCGGTCATGAGTGAGGCAAAATGTGAAATGTCTCCTTCATGGTTGTCATGTTCGTGTTTTCCAAAAACCTGCTTAAAGGCCAATGGCAGCATGCGAAATTGCCAAAACAGTAATCTGAAGGTCAGGAATACCCCAGTCCCGACAATAAGGACCAACATATATGGTCCCCAAACCCAACCGCTGAGTGTTTCCATGAGTGTTTGTAAATTTTGCATAATATCTTTCTTCTTATTGGCCCTGAGTAAGTGAATGCTTGATTTGCTATAAATCAAGCAATTGATATGCCATTGTTTGAAACTTCCATGATTTTCGAGGCATATTTTTTCTCGTTTGAAAAATATTTTTTACATAAAATTTAAGTTTTTACAAGTAATTTGTTGTTTTATTAGTCGTTTAGAAATATGAGCTTATCTGAGTTTTTTTATATATAAGAAAAATAAATTAACTTTGTCACTTAATCAGAAAATATAGATTATCGAAAATAGTTTTGTATTTTATAGATTTTTTAAGTTAATTTGTCGCCATTGGAAAGAGAAGTCGAATTGAATAATGTCAAATGAAATGCATGGATCGCAAGCGAATAGCGGCGATTTAAAACGAAGTTTGTCCAACCGACACCTACAATTGATTGCGATTGGTGGTGCAATTGGTACAGGTTTATTTATGGGGTCAGGAAAGACCATCAGTTTAGCTGGCCCGTCCATTCTTGTGATTTATATGATCATTGGTTTTATGGTTTTTCTTGTCATGCGTGCATTGGGCGAGTTGCTGTTATCCAATCTTGAATATAAATCTTTTATTGACTTTGCGACGGATTTAATTGGCCCGTGGGCGGGTTATTTTGTTGGATGGACCTATTGGCTGTGCTGGATCACCATTGGTATTGCCGACCTTTCTGCCATCATTTATTACCTGCAATTCTTTAATGGAGGTAACCCGTTCTCGCCTGAAGAAGGGGTCATGATCAGTATGGCCGCCATTGTCTTTATTATTGGGCTAAACCTTGTGACCGTGAAATTATTTGGTGAGCTTGAGTTTTGGTTTGCCCTGATTAAGATTATTGCGATTGTGGTGTTAATTGGTGTTGGCTTATGGATGATTTTTACTGGCTTTACGTCATCTGCGGGTGAGATTGCGTCATTTACTCATCTTTGGTCACATGGGGGATTATTCCCAACAGGAGTGACCGGTTTCTTAGCAGGTTTCCAAATCGCCATTTTCGCCTTTGTCGGTGTGGAGTTGGTGGGGACAACGGCTGCTGAAACCAAAGATCCAGAGCGTAACTTACCGAAAGCAGTCAATTCAATTCCAATCCGTATTATTGTTTTCTATGTGTTGGCATTGATCATTGTGATGTCAGTGACGCCATGGAATCAAATTGATCCAAGCATTTCACCATTCGTAAACTTGTTTAGCCAAGCAGGTATTGCTGCAGCGGCAATTATTATGAATTTAGTGGTGTTATCTTCTGTGATGTCATCGATGAACAGTGGTGTATTCTCAACTTCGCGTATGTTATTTGGTCTGTCTCGTGAAGAGCAAGGGCCTAAAGCATTTGGTCATTTGAACTCTCGTGCAGTGCCTGCCAATGCATTGTATTTCTCTGCTGTGTGTTTATTGTTGGGTGCAGCACTGCAGTATTTCGTGCCGAATACTGTTGAAGCCTTTACCTTGGCGACCACGCTATCGACGATTTTATTTATCTGTGTTTGGCTGATGATTATCTGGAGCTATATCGTTTACTATAAAACTCGTCCAGAATTACATGCTCAATCGACCTTTAAATTACCGGGTGGTTTAGTGACCTGCTGGATTGTGATCATTTTCTTTATTGGCATGATTTACGTTTTGTCTTTAGAAGCGGATACCATGAAAGCATTGATGGTCAGCCCAATTTGGTTTGTTATTTTGTTGATTGGTTATTTCGGTTTTTATAAGAAAAAGCATAAATAATGCTCATTTCTAAAATGTAAAAAGCTGCTCTAATATGAGCAGCTTTTTTTATCTGATCTGAATCCAATCTCATCGTTCAGTGCAACGACCAAACTTTAAATCATTCGAGTTTTTAGATGGTAGGGTGAGCTAAATTAGAAATTTCCAGAGTATTTTATATCTTCTGAATTGATAAGAGATGTCAGAAAAATCAATGTGGAACAAGCACTAAAATAAAGCAAAATAGACCTATCTCAAGATCACTTGGACATTTTGTCTAAAATTGAGGCAAGGGTTGAATAGCGCATGCGATGAATTACAGGGCTTTTCTTTTATCCATGTGTTGATCACGTTATACTCGGAAAAATCTTTTCATTAGGTACGTTTATGTATCGTCTTATGAATTATAAAATTGTTGTGCTTTTGAGTGCCGTATTGTTGACTGCTTGTGGTCAATCTGGAGCATTACATTTACCTGCAGATGCCAATGCAGATAAACGTGCGAAATATCTGATTTACCCAGATGCGCCGGCACAGCACAAGCAGACGAAGGAAACCACGACTGCTCCGGCTGAACCTGAATCATCCAATTCAAACCCTACACCTTAATGCTTTTATAGAAAGGATACCTTTATGAGTTTCACCCGTATTAATGGGGTATTGCATGCAGAGCAATGTTCTTTACAACAGCTTGCTGCGCAATATGGCACACCGCTTTATGTTTATTCAAAAGCAACTTTTGAAAAGCATTATTCAGATATGGATCGTGCATTTAGTTTTATCGACCATCAGATTTGTTTTGCGGTAAAGTCAAACTCTAATATTGCGGTGTTAAACGTCCTCGCCAAGCAGGGTGCTGGTTTTGATATTGTGACGGGCGGTGAATTGGCACGTGTGCTCAAGGCTGGTGGTGACGCATCGAAAATCGTATTTTCAGGTTTAGGTAAAACCGAAGCAGATATTCAAAAAGCCTTGGAAGTTGGTATTGCTTGTTTTAATGTGGAATCACATGCTGAACTCGACCGTATTCAAAAAGTTGCTGCAGCTTTAGGTCAAAAAGCCCCGATTTCTTTACGTGTCAATCCAGATGTTGATGCCAAAACCCATCCATATATTTCGACTGGTTTAAAAGAAAATAAATTTGGTATTCCTTCGGATTCAGTCTTTGAAACTTATCAATATGCGGCGTCTTTACCGAACCTTGATATTGTCGGAATTGATTGCCACATTGGTTCACAGTTGACTGAAACGCAGCCTTTTGTCGATGCGCTAGACCGTGTCATTGTGATGATCGAGAAACTCAAAACTTTAGGTATTGAACTGAAACATATCGATATCGGTGGCGGTTTAGGTGTGACTTATAAAGATGAAGTACCACCAACAGTTGAAGAATATGCCAATGCACTGCGTCCAGCTTTAGAAAAACTGGGCCTTAAAGTGTATATGGAACCGGGCCGTAGTATTTCTGCCAATGCGGGTGTTCTGCTGACCAAAGTGGATTTATTGAAACCGACTAATCATCGTAACTTCGCAATTATTGATGCAGCGATGAATGATTTGATCCGTCCTGCACTGTACGAAGCATGGATGGATATTCAGGAAGTAACTCCGCGTACCGACACTGAAACGAAAGAATGGGATGTAGTGGGTGCGATTTGTGAAACGGGTGATTTCTTAGGTAAAGAACGTCAGTTAGCAATTCGGGAAAATGATGTACTGGCTGTGTTGGGTGCGGGTGCGTACGGTTTTGTCATGAGCTCAAACTACAACAGTCGCGGTCGCGCTGCAGAAGTCATGGTTGATGTAGACCAAGCTCATTTGATTCGTGAACGTGAAACCATCGAGTCATTGTGGGAACGGGAACATTTATTGCCTTGAGGAGTAATTCGAGATGTTATTAGAATTTACTAAAATGCATGGTCTGGGCAATGATTTTATGGTGGTGGATCTGATTAGCCAACGCGCTTATTTAGATACCGTGACCATTCAACGTCTGGCAGACCGTCACTTTGGCATTGGTTTTGATCAATTATTAATTGTTGAACCGCCTGATTTACCGAACGTTGATTTTAAATATCGTATTTTCAATGCCGATGGTTCTGAGGTTGAACAGTGTGGCAATGGCGTGCGCTGTTTTGCACGTTTTGTGCATGAGCGTCAATTGACCAGCAAAACCAAAATCAAAGTACAAACCAAATCTGGCATTGTTGAGCCTGAACTGGGGGCGAATGGTTGGGTGCGCGTGAACATGGGTTATCCAAAATTCTTGCCGCATGAAATTCCATTTATTGCCGAAGAAGCTGAAATTTTGTATGACATTGCATTGGCGGAGAATGAACAGTTAACCATTGATGTGGTGAACATGGGCAATCCACATGCGGTGACCATCGTGCCAGATGTAATTTCCGCCGATGTGGCGAAAATTGGTCCACAAGTTGAATCACATGAGCGTTTCCCACAACGTGTCAATGCAGGCTTTATGCAAATCATTGATGAAAAACATGCCCGTTTACGTGTATTTGAACGTGGCGTAGGTGAAACCATGGCGTGTGGTACGGGAGCTTGTGCGGCTGCTGTATCAGGGATGCGCCGTGGTTTACTGGCAAATTCTGTGGAAATTGAATTGGCTGGCGGTAAGTTGCAAATTGAATGGAACGAAGGTGGCGTGGTCTGGATGACAGGACCAACCGCAACCGTTTACGAAGGTCGCTTAGACTTAAGATACTTCCAAAGTTAAGATAAAGCCCTGATTCGTTCAGGGCTTTTTTAGCTGTTTATAACAATAACTTTAATTATGATAGGTCAACACCATGGATAAAAAATCAAAGAAGAAATTTTGGAAAGCTTTTTTCTGAAGGCGGTATATGAACCTGCCTATCGTCCTGAATTTTTACAGCAATTAATGTCAGCCAATGTGTATTGTGTCGGATCATCCGATCAGGATGATCAACAAGATGAAATTACGGCACATATTTTGGACAATGGAGCATCAATTCAATTAAAAAAGTTGGGAGGATGAGAGCTATGACAGCGTGATTCCTTTCTTCACTTCTTTGGAAAAAATGCGTTTAGCTATTTCGGAGGATGGATCCTTTATCTGCTTGCCGACCAAAACTTTATTTGAAATAACGTTTGGCGCACGGCTGGTATTGAATCCGCAATCCCCAGATGCCAGTAAAGATTTTATTCCTGATGGAATTCCCTATCTGCTGCAAGGCGAGTTTGCTGTACCTGCTGAAAATTATGTAGTGGAAGAAGATACCCAAGTGTTGATTGGTCAGCCAAGTGAATATCCTCAATTTATAATTGAGCAGTTGAATGTTTTATTTGGCACTGAACAAAGTGTGAAAGCTGCCTATTTGGCACAAATGTTGAATCAAGCTAGAGATGTGCAACCTACGATTAATTGGTTTGGATTTGGACGATGGACTGTCGGGAAAGCAGATTCAGGAATTACACAGTAAAATTGGTCGCGTCACATAGGATAGCTTGCCCGAAAAACAAGCCATCGATTTAATTTATCTCAAGCAAGGAGCTGATGACGGCGTGGCAGATTACCTGTTGAATGAAACACAGGCTTTTTACCTTCGAAATCAGGGGAAGAAAAAAGGGCTTTTTGCTAGACTGTTCTCATAAGGTGCAGTTGAAACATTGCAGGCTAAATATTTTATCAAGTACAGAATCGATCTTTGAGTTCAGGAGTAGGGATGACCATCGATAATAGTCAGTTACTGGCAATGTGGCTCAAGGAACGTGAAATTCAAAATCAATCGAAACACACCTTGCAGGCCTATGAGCGTGATGTAAATGATTTTTTTCAATTTTGTCTAGATCGAAATATTCAGCTCAATGATGTGGAAAAAACGGACCTACGTGAATTTGTTGCGTACAAAGTTGAACGATTTCAGTTGAGTCCAACTAGCTTGCAGCGCATGCTGTCATCGATTCGCCAGTTTATGAAATGGGCCGAGCAGGGGCAATATCTTGAATTTAACCCTGCAGATGATTTTCAGCTCAAACGTCAGTCACGCCCTTTGCCGGGTCTGGTGGATATTGAAACCATCAAGCAAATTATGGAGCAACCGGAACCTGAATCTGAGGTACAGCGTCAACTGTGGATTCGGGATAAAGCCATTTTAGAACTGTTGTACTCCAGTGGGTTACGTTTGGCTGAAGTGCAGAGTCTCACCATTCGTGATATTGATTTTAATCGACAGCTTTTACGAATTACCGGTAAAGGCAATAAAACTCGGATCATACCGTTTGGTTCCAAAGCCAAAGACGCATTGATGCATTGGTTGCAGCTTTATCCTATATGGCATGGGGATTTTGTGCCTGACGCATACGTATTTATTACCCAAAAAGGTAATCCTTTGGGGGTACGACAAATTGAAAATCGAGTGAAATTGCAAGCGCAACGCGCAGGGGTAAATGTCGACTTACATCCGCACTTGTTACGCCATTGTTTCGCCAGTCATATGTTATCCAATAGTGGTGACTTGCGGGCTGTGCAGGAAATGTTAGGCCACAGTAATTTGACCACCACACAAATTTATACTCATGTAGATTTTGACCGTTTGGCGCAGGTCTATGATCAAGCACATCCACGTGCGCAGCATAAAAATCAGTAAATATTTTAATCTCTTTTATGTGTTACAAAGATGATCTAGCTTAGGTTTTGCTTATATTGATGCAGGATGTGAGTGCAAGAGCGCAGATTAAAGTTTGCCCTTCATCAAAGTTAAATCAAAGTGTGAAAAAATAGAAGGAAATTTGATCGGTGTTTTGAACTATTGTCGCATTATAAAAATCTGAATTTTCGGGTATAAAAATTGTCCACAATTAAATCGCAGTAAAATTCGTCCGTTTGACTCGGCTGCTTACTGTCACGCTGTACTGTTTTTAAATATATAGGCTGTATTATGATTTCAGATATTCAAGAAAAATATGACCAATTAAATGGTCAGCAAAAAGACATTTTTGCAGGGTATGGTTTACGCCAAATCAAACATTTTGTTGAAATTAGCTTGCCTGAAATAGAAGCAGTATTGCCGAAGGGCGCACAGGTTCAGGGCATTAATGCCGAAGGTAAAGTTCAGGCCTTGAATCCTGAAACCGGCGAATACTATCTTTGGATTTCGGATAAACAGTGGCAGTTAACCAAAAAGCCTAGTCCAAAAGTGGATGTAAAAGCAGATATTTTAGCCATTTGGGATATTTTTAATTTATCTCAATATGCGTTGATTGATCTGAGTCATATCCATCGCGATTTTTTAGAAAATCAGCCTGCTTAATGCCATAAAGCGTATGACAGCGTAGCGGGCTATCCGCATCCAGTTTTGGATGGTTGAAATAGCCCTCATGGCGCATACCTAAGCGCAGCATGACCCGTTCTGATACTTTATTTTGCTTTGCGGTAAATGCTTTAATGTCTTGCAGTTTTAAGGTTGCAAAAGCAAATTTCAAACATTCAATTGCTGCTTCTGTGGCATAGCCTTGATGCCAAAAAGTAGGATCTATGCGCCATCCGATTTCGGTACAGGGTGAAAATTCAAATAAGTCTGGCTGAGCATATAGTCCAGTAAACCCGATAAATTGTCCCGTCTGTTTTAATTCCAAAGCCCAAAATCCCCAGCCATTGACATCAATTAAATGCTGAAATTTCTCTGCGAGTGCATCACTTTCATGTTGACTTAAAAGTTTTGGAAAATATTGCATCACTTGTGCATTGGCATTCATCTCGGCAAAGGGTGCTAAATCACTGTTTTGCCATGGTCTAAGTATTAAGCGTGAACTTTGCAAAATAATCGGCTGTTGAGCATTGAAAGGCTGGGACATCATAGATCTTCTAAAGGTAGCTGAAAGCTCTGTTTAATAATTTGACTTGGCAAATCTGTCTTTACACTGGTAATGCCATTCTTTTTGGTTAGATGGGTAGACTGGAATTTGCGGTAACTTTCTAAGTCTGGCACTACAACTTTTAACATGGCATCGCATTCACCCAAAATAATGTAGCACTCCATGACTTGTGGCAGTTCTTTCATGGCTTCAATAAAAGTGTCGATGGTTTCCCCATCTTGCCCAACCAACCAAATGCGTGAAAATAAAATTAGTTGAAAACCAATTTTTTGTGGGTCGACTACGGTGGTGTAATTTTGAATGACACCGGCATCTTCTAAAATTTTGACGCGGCGTAAACAGGACGAAGGGGATAGTCCAATTTCACGGGCCAGGTCATTATTCTGCATACGACCATTATTTTGTAGCTCACGAATGATACTTTTATCGATTCGATCGAGTTTTACTGAAATAGACTTAGAGGAAAGTTTCATTGATTAGAATATAATTCGAAAAATAATCTCTATTATAGAATATTTGAAATCCTATTTTATACAGTTTCAAACATACTAATTTCACTTTCAGGACAGAGAAAGGGAACATTGAAATGTCTGTATTTGCACTGTTTGCCTTAACGGTAATCCCCCTTATTTTCACACCAGGACCAGATATGCTTTTTATCCTGTCACAAGTGATGGGTAAGGATGCAAAAGCAGGCATGATGGCAACTGTGGGCGTGTGTTCGGGTTATTTGGTGCATTCAATTTTAGTTGCTTTAGGGATTGCGGCGATTATTGTGTCTTTTCCACTGTTGTTTGAAACCATTCGCTGGTTGGGAATCGCTTATTTATTGTATTTATCCGCACATTTATTGCGTTCGGTGTTTAGCAATCAAAAGTTGAGTATTGAGCAAAAGTCAGCAAGCAATCCAGTGAAAAAAGGTTTTTTTACAGCCTTGCTAAATCCGAAAGGCATGCTGATCTATTTTGCAATTTTGCCGCAGTTTATTGATAAGTCTGGGAACACCGTTAGCCAAGGTTTAATTCTTTCTTTTATTTTTATTGGCTTGATCTTTGTGGTGTATTGCAGTTTGAGTGTGCTTTTTGCTCGGATTAGCCAAAAA
This sequence comes from Acinetobacter sp., assembly GCF_050285345.1. Lineage (GTDB taxonomy): Bacteria > Pseudomonadota > Gammaproteobacteria > Pseudomonadales > Moraxellaceae > Acinetobacter. Next base: position 508 of record NZ_JBLZXR010000001.1, on the reverse strand, counting down.
ACTCAGATTGATGAACGTAAACAGAAATGGATTGATGGCACATCGGGTGGTTTATTGGCACTGGCTGCGACATGGTTGATTGTCAATTAAATACTTAAACTCACCGTTTAAAACCTTCGCTTGGCGAAGGTTTTTTTATGATTGCGGTACAGTGGGCCTATAAATGTATCGCGAGAAAAGTGGCAAAACTGGTATTTTTAGCCAAATAGACACTTAATCGATAAAAATGAATCAGGCTTCTATCCTAAATGACAAGTTCTGATTGATTGCTGAATGTGTAGTCAAAAAACTCTAATGCTGAAAAAATGATCAAAAATTAACATTAAATCAAATCTTTTGATGAGTTAAATCAAGTAAAAAGATAATAAAAATCAAATATTAAAAAACAACTTAATCATGATTGAATTTTACTCACTCAAGCATCCTTTTATAAATGTGAACGATAAGTTCAAGGAAATTACGCTTTTTTACAGGTCTTTCGATAATTGTGACTTGACCGAAATGCCGT